>JBBRKS010000024.1:0-35399 GCA_038231775.1 Rhodobacterales bacterium
GTAAAGGCCAAGGAGTCGGATTCGAGTCTCGCGCTCAGCCAGGATGCGCCGGTCGTCAAGGCGGCGGCCAGCAAATACGTCGAAAAGCTACTACCCGCGCCGGACGACCACAAGGACATCGTCGGCTATGCGTTTGCGATCAACGGCAAGGCTTTGCCAGTGGTCGATATTGTCGATGTCCCCGGTACCGTAGGCTTTGGCCAGACCAGCTATGACGATCTGGCTGCGTATCCGCCGATGGGATGGGCGCTGCCTGCGGATGAATGGCAAGCACTGGCGCTGAACTATACCTCCGGCACATCGGGGCGGCCCAAGGGGGTGATCTATCATCACCGGGGCGCGTATCTGATGGCGATGGGAACGGTGGCAGGCTGGGCATTGCCACCGCATCCGACCTATCTGTCGGTGGTGCCGATGTTCCATTGCAACGGCTGGAACCACCCTTGGGCGATGGCGATTGTGGGCGGTCATATGATCTTTACCCGTGACGCGACACCCGCCAAACTGCTGGCGGCGATGGCCTTGCACCGCGCCACCCATCTTGGGGCTGCCCCGATCGTGCTGCAAATGCTGTGCGACAGCCCCGGGGCCCAGCCCTTTGACCCGAAGATAAAGGTCCTGACCGCAGGCGCGCCCCCGCCGCCTGCCATTCTGGAAAAGGCGGCAGCTTTGGGTCTGGACGTGATGCAGGTCTACGGGCTGACCGAAACCTACGGCCATATCTCGCAATGCCTGTGGCAGGACGACTGGGATGGATTGGACGCTGCCGCCCGGGCCGAGAAACAGGCGATGCAGGGCGTCAGCTTTCCGACGGTCGAGGATATCCGCGTGGTGGACCACGCAACCGGCGCCGATGTGCCGCGAGATGGCACGACCCAAGGCGAGATCGCTATTCGTGGCAACACCGTGATGAAGGGCTACTATAAGGACGCTGCCGCGACTGCCACCGCGTCTGAAGGCGGCTGGTTCTGGTCGGGCGATGCCGCCGTGGTGCATCCCGATGGCTACATGCAAATCCGCGACCGGCTGAAGGATGTGATAATCTCGGGCGGCGAAAACATCTCCTCTGTCGAAGTTGAGGGGGTTCTGTATCGCCATCCCGCAGTGCTGGCAGCAGCAGTCGTCGCCCGCCCACACCCGAAATGGGGCGAAAGCCCCTGTGCGTTTGTGGAACTGCGCGAGGGCCACATGGCGACCGAGGCTGACGTCATCGCCTTCTGCGGCGACCACATCGCCCATTTCAAGGCGCCGAAAACCGTGGTCTTTGGCACCTTGCCGAAAACCGCCACCGGCAAAATACAAAACTTCATCCTGCGGGCCGCTGCCCGCGAATTGGGGCCGCAATCATGACCTATGAGGCGCCGGTCAAAGATATGCTCTTCAACCTCGCCCATATCGCGCCGGGCGACGCTGATCTGGACATGGCTGCCGCCGTTCTGGAAGGATTCGGGCGCTTTTGTGCCGAGGAAATCGCCCCCCTGAACGCCTCTGGCGACAGTGAGGGCGCGCTCTGTGAAAGCGGCGTGGTGACAACGCCGAAGGGATTTCGCGCGGCCTATGCCAAGTTCGTCGCCATGGGCTGGCAAGGTCTGCCGCATCCTTCCGAATATGGCGGACAGGATTTGCCCCGTGCAGTCGGTGCTGCGGCAGGTGAAATCCTGAACGCCGCCAATATGAGTTTTGCCCTGTGCCCCCTGCTGACCGATGGCGCGATTGAGGCGCTAAAGCACTTTGGATCGCCCGAAATCAAAACGACTTACCTTCATAAGCTGGTCTCCGGCGCATGGACCGGCACGATGAACCTGACCGAACCGCAGGCGGGCAGCGATCTGGCCTTGTTGCGCACCCGGGCCGAGGGGCAAGCGGACGGCTGCTACAAAATCACCGGCACCAAGATTTTCATCACCTACGGCGAGCATGATCTGGCCGAAAATATCGTTCACCTTGTGCTGGCCCGCACGCCTGACGCGCCAAAAGGCATCAAGGGGATCAGTCTGTTTCTGGTGCCGAAATTTCTGGTAGGCGGCGACGGCTCGCTTGGGGCGCGCAACGCTGTTTTCTGCCAAAGCGTCGAACACAAGCTGGGCGTCCGTGCCAGCCCGACCTGCGTGCTGGAATATGAGGGTGCGACAGGCTTTCTGATCGGTGCTGAGAATGCCGGGCTGGAATACATGTTCACCATGATGAACGCCGCCCGCTTTGCCGTGGGCGTTCAAGGGGTTGCCATTGCCGAGCGGTCTTATCAGTTGGCGCATGCCTATGCGAAAACCCGCGTTCAGGGCCGCCCGGTTGATGGCAGCGCCTCGGGGGCTGTCACCATCATCCACCACCCCGATGTGCGCCGGATGCTGGCCCATATGCGCGCCGTGACCGAAGCCTGCCGCGCTTTGGCCGCCTTTGCCGCCGGATGGCAGGACACGGCCGACATGGCGATGGCGGAATTTCTGGTGCCGCTGGTCAAAGGCTTTTGCACAGAGATGAGCGTGCAAACCACCTCTATCGGGGTGCAGGTCCATGGTGGCATGGGCTTTATCGAGGCGACAGGAGCGGCACAGCACTACCGCGACGCCCGCATCCTGCCGATCTATGAAGGCACCACCGCCATTCAGGCAAATGACCTGTTGGGCCGCAAGACGCTGCGCGACGGCGGGGCCACCGCAAGGCGCATCGCCGATATGATCGCGCAGACCGAACAAGAGCTGAACAAGGGCTCGCATGTGGCGATGGATATCTCAAAACTGTTGTCGGACGCCCGTGAGGACTTTCAAAGCGTCGTCGCGTATCTGGTCGAAATCAGCCCAAAGAACGCGAACGCAGGCTATGCCGGGGCCGTGCCCTATCTGATGCTGGCCGGAAATCTGTTGGCGGGCTGGCAACTGGCGCGGTCGGTCCTTGTGGCCGAAGCGGCGGTGGCGCGGGGTGAGGACAGCGCCTTCATGTCCGCCAAGATCGCCACGGCGCGGTTTTACGCGCATCACATTCTGACCGAGACAGCACTTCACCGTGCCCGTGTCATCCACGGCGCTGCCAGCCTGCTGGACGCCGCCCTTTGACCCCTTTTGCAGATAACAGGACCGCATCATGGCCATCCAAATCGACACCACCCGCTTCAAAAACCTGAACATTGTGGCCCACGATGATGGCGTCTGGGTGGTGACGCTGAACCGCCCGACCAAACGCAACGCACTGGATTCCCACACGATTGAAGAACTGGTTGAGTTCTTTTCAACCGCGCCCCGCGCTGGTGTTCGCGCCATTGTGCTGGCCGGATCGGGGGACCATTTCTGTGCTGGCTTGGACTTGATCGAGCATCATCAGGCCGACCGCAGCCCGGCGGATTTCATGCATCTGTGCCTGCGCTGGCACGAGGCGTTCAACAAGATGGAATATGGCGGCGTGCCGATCATCGCGGCCCTGAAGGGTGCAGTTGTCGGCGGCGGGCTGGAATTGGCCAGTGCGGCGCATATTCGCGTCATGGACCAATCGACCTACTTCGCCCTGCCAGAAGGCCAGCGCGGGCTGTTCACCGGGGGTGGTGCGACGATCCGGGTCACCGATCTGGTCGGCAAATCCCGGATGATCGACATGATGCTGACGGGGCGGGTTTATCAGGGCCAGCAGGCGGTTGATCTGGGTCTTGCGCAGTACCTCACCGAAGGCTCCAGCCTCGACAAGGCGATGGAACTGGCCCGCAAGGCCGCACAGAACCTGCCGCTGTCAAACTTCGCCATCTGCTCGGGTGTCAGCCACATGCAGAATATGTCGGCGATGGATGCAGCCTATGCCGAGGCGGTGTTGGCAGGTGTGGTCAACACCCAGCCCGAGGCCCGCGCAAGGCTGGCGGCCTTTGCCGACAAAAGCGCAGCACGGGTATGGCCCAACAGTTGAGGCTGAGACGTTATCGCATCTGTGCCAGACCTCTATCGGTGCACAAGGGTCGCTAAGCCAGGCGGGGATGAAGCGTTGCTGTTGCGAACACCCCGCAGGCATTTCGGATACCGCTACCTGCCCTTGATTGACGACGGATGGTCCGTCAGGACTCCGCAGCTTTGGGTGTGACGCTGCTGTCCTCGGCGCGGCGGGCGCGGATGGCCGCGGCGATGTAATTTCGTGACAGACCGTGATACAGCGGCTCTCGTGACATCAGACGGGACGTAAGGTACGCAATCATCGACACCGCCATGATCGGGATCACGGCCTGATGGTCCCCGGTCATTTCAATGATGATGACGAAGGCGGTCATCGGCGCCTGCACCACCCCCGCAAAATAACCAGCCATCCCAAGAATGGCCGCCAGCGCGATATTCGCCCCAAGGATCGACCCGACGGTGCTGCCAAAACCCGCCCCGATGGCAAGCGATGGCGCGAAGATACCGCCGGGGATGCCCGACATCATCGACAAAAAGCTGGCCAGCAGCTTTTCGACAAAGAACAGAAGGGGTGTGGCATGGCCCTCGACCGCGCCGCGTGCCTGCTCGTAACTTGTTCCAAAGGTCAGACCGCCCGACAGAATGCCGATCACGGCCACCGCAAACCCGCAACCGCCCGCCAGAAACACCATGCGTTTCAAAGGGGCGGGTTGCGTCCAGCGCCGGATGCGGATCAGGAAATGCAGCGCAAGACCACTGAAGGCGGCCCCAAGTGCCCCACCGGCAACGCCGCAGACCGGGACCAGCGCCCAGTCAATCAGATGCAGCGGCGCAGCCGATGACGCACCAAAATAATCATAACCCCCGGCAAGGCTTAAGGCGGCCAGCCCGGACAGAATGACGGCGGTCAGCACCACACCGTTCGAGCGGGATTCGTAGGTTCGGCTCATCTCCTCAATGGCAAAGACAATCCCGGCCAATGGCGTGTTGAAGGCTGCGGCAATGCCCGCGGCGGAACCGGCGAGAATAAGGCCGCGGGCTTGCGCCAGGCCCCCAAGTCGCGCCGCAACCAGCATGAAGGACGCGCCGACCTGCACCGTCGGCCCCTCGCGCCCGATGGATGCCCCGCACAACAGACCAAGAACTGTCAGGAATATCTTCCCGAACGCCAGCTTCAGGGACAAAAGCCGGCCCTGATCCTCGCTATTCAGAAGATGCCGCGCCGCAATGGCCTGCGGAATTCCGCTGCCTTGAGAGTTGGGAAACAAGCGGATCGCCAAAAAGGCGCATGTCGCAAAGCCAAGGGGTGTTACGACCAAGGGCAGAAGAAAGCCTGCATCGGCAGAAGACGTCACGCGACTGAAGGCTCTTTGCGCCATATCCGCAAGTCTTGCAAAGCCCACGCTTGTCACACCGACCGCTATCGCCGCGATCCAGAACGTCAGCCTCGGCTTCCACAGCGTGAAGGAGCCCCAAAACACGCGTGATCGCCGGACGAGTTTGGATTTGCGGTACAGTTGGGCCACTTTGTCAGTCTCGATCCGGTCTATCGGGTGTTTTGGCGATCAGTTTTGCATATTCGCCGCTGTGAGTCTGGAGGCAAGCCTGAATGAGGGGCGCATGCCAGTGGATATCTTGCGCGGACGGACACGTTTGGCGTCGCAGGTCCACGCAGAGCAAGCGACCCGCTACCACAAAACCTGTTCAGCATAACCAAAAGGGGAACCCGGGCTGGCCCGATGGGTATGGACTGGTTGCCGATGCGCCCTAGCTGTGTAGACGTGAACTTTTCTTGAGCATACCGCGACGGAATGAACTTCGGCTTGCGTTTCACAGGTCAGCGGTATTCGGTAGCGTGGCACAAAACTTTGGGATTTTGAAGATATGGCGTTCTGGAAACAGGCCATCGGTGCCGTACTGGTGCTGTGCTTGATCGCGGCAGCGGCAGTCGTCCTGCTGCCGGGGCCCCGCTTGTATCTTGAGGCGCAAGGCCTGTTGGCGCCTGCCGCCGCTGCCCCAGCCAGTTCTGAACCCGCCGCCGCAAAAGGTGCGAACAAGGCTGCAAATGCGGGTGGGTCTGGACAGTCCGCCGGTCGGCCACAGCGCAGCAGCGTGGTCGTGCTGGCCCCGGTCAGCGCGGCGATAGCCAATGAGCGCGTGGCGGCCCTTGGCGTGGCGCTGGCGGCAAACTCGGTCACTCTGGTCGCTGCCGCGAGTGGGCAACTGGTCGTCCTGCAGGTCAAATCCGGCGATAAGGTTCATGCGGGCGACGTTGTGGCCCAGTTGGACTCGGACGCAGAGCAGATCGCCTATGACAGCGCCAAGGTTGCCGCCGATGACGCCCGACTGACATTGCAGCGCAACACCCAGCTGAACGACACAAAGCTGCTGATCGCAAGCCAGATGCAAGCCTTTGACCTTGCGGCTAAAATGGCCGACCTCAACCTGCGCGGCGCAGAGCTTGACCTGAAGAACCGCACGCTGATCGCGCCGATTGATGGCACGGTGGGCATTCTGCTGACAAGCGTTGGGGCCGAAGTGACAGCGCAAGCCCCCATCGCGTCGATTGTCGATGACAGCCACCTGACCATCCGCTTTGCAGTTCCCGAACGTATGTTGGGCGCAATCAAGCCCGGCGATATCGTGACCCTGTCGCCAGTTTCGCGCCCGCAAGATCAGTTTGACGGCGTGGTCACCGCGCTGGACAACAGGGTCGACAGTGCGACCGGCACCTTCAAGGTCGAGGCGACGCTGCCGAACCCAAACGGCACCTTGCGGGATGGGATGAGTTTCGCCGTCAGTCTGGCCTTTCCGGGCGAAACCTTCGCGGCAATTCCGCCGCTTGCCGTGCAATGGGGCTCTGCCGGATCGTATGTCTGGCGCGTGACCGATCATCTGGCGTCGCGGGTCGACATTCGCATCGTGCAGCGCAACAGCGAGGCGGTTCTTGTGGCAGGCGCTCTGAATGCGGGCGACATGGTCGTGACCGAAGGGCTTGACGGGTTGAAAGACGGCGCCAAGGTTCAGGTCTTTGGCGAGCCGACGCCCGATCTTGCGGCGAGCGGTGCCGCGCCGACTGCGCCCCAAACGCCGGGCCAAACTTCGGGCCAGACGGCGACGGCGACGGCGACTGGCGATCAACCGCTTCCGGCGCAGGACAAGGCGCATTCCAAACCCGGCGACAAGACGGCCCCCGCAACCGGCACGGCGGGGAACTGACATGGCGCTGCCGCCTGCAAATGCCCAAGGGGCGGCCCTTGCGGCCCTGTTCGTGCGACGCCCCGTGATGGCCTTTGTCTTGAATGCAATCATTCTGGTGGCAGGTCTGGCGGCGCTTATGGGCACGCAGGTGCAGGAATTGCCCAACGTCTCGCGCCCGGTGGTGACGATCAACACCAGTTATCCCGGTGCCGCTGCTGATACGGTCGACAGCACTGTCACCAACGTGATCGAGGGTGCGGTGGCACGGGTCTCTGGGGTCACAGCGATTTCGTCGAGTTCGCGGTACGGGTCGGGGCGCACGACAGTCGAGTTCAGCGCGGCGGTCGACCTGAACGCCGCCACATCGGATGTGCGCGATGCCGTCTCGCAGGCTGTGCGCAACCTGCCCACCGGGGCGGATTCGCCCGTGGTGGTCAAGGCCGACAGCAACGCACAGGCGATCATGCGGCTGGCTGTGACATCGGACAAGATCGGCCTGGGCGAACTGACAACGCTGGTCAACGACGTGCTGGTTGATCGCCTGCTGGCGGTGAACGGTGTGGCTGATGTGCAGGTCTACGGGGATCAGGCGCAGGTCTTCACCGTCGACATCAACCCGTGGGCCCTTGCCGCACGCGGGCTGAACCTGGCCGATCTGACCAAAGCGCTTGCGACAGCCGCCTACGATACGCCGACCGGCACCCTGAATGCCAAAAACCAGAACATCATCGTGCGCGCCACCGGCGACGTTCAGACCATCGCACAATTCGAAAAGATCGCCATCAAGCCGGGCATCGCGTTGGGTGACGTTGCAACTGTTTTTCTGGGCACCGATCCCGGCGGAACCGCAATCCGATCACAAGGTAAGGCGGGGGTCGGACTTGGCATTATAGGACAGGCGCAATCCAACACCATCGACATCGCCAAAGGCATCCGCGCCGCCGTGGCAGAGGTGCAGACCAGCCTGCCGCCGGGTGTTTCGATTGTGATCAGTTCGGACGACGCGGTCTTTATCACGGGTGCCGTGGATGAAGTGCTGCGGTCGATGCTGATTTCGATTTCCGTGGTGACCGGGATCATCTTCCTGTGCCTGTGCGATTGGCGGGCCACGCTGATCCCGGCTGTCTCCATGCCTATCGCACTGGCCGGGGCGCTGGCCGGAATTTATCTAGCCGGGTTTTCCATCAACATCCTGACGCTTCTGGCGCTGGTTCTGGCCACCGGGCTGGTGGTTGATGACGCCATCGTGGTTTTGGAAAACATCGTACGGCGCAAGGCCATGGGGCTGGGCATCCGCGCTGCCGCCGTATTGGGCACGCAAGAGGTGTATTTCGCGGTCTTGTCCACCTCTGTCACGCTGGCGGCGGTGTTCGTGCCGATTGCTTTCCTGCCCGGTCAGGTTGGCGGCCTGTTCCGCGAGTTTGGCTATACCCTGACCTTTGCCGTGCTGGTCTCGACCGCGGTTTCGTTGTCGTTGACACCGATGATGGCGGCCAAAATGCTGACCCGCCCGCATGATCCGAACGCCAAACCCGGGATGATCGCGCGAATGGGCGGTTCGATGACCCGGTTCTATGTCCGGACGCTGCACGCCTCGTTGCAGGTGCCGTGGGTTATCATGGCCGTGGCTTTAGGCTTTGCCGCCGTTGCAGGAGTCGAGTTCTTTGGCATCAAGCAGGAATTGACCCCGCCCGAAGACCGTTCGCAGATCACCATCGTCGTGCAGGCGCCGCAGAATGTCAGCCTGTCTTACACCAACACCAAGATGGCGGCGATAGAAGGCCTGATCAAGCCGCTGAAAGACGCGGGCGAAGTGGCCACGGTCTTCTCGATCTCAGGGTTTGGCGGCAGCACCAATCGCGGCATCGTCGTCGTGGGATTGGTGCCAAGCGACCAGCGCAAGCGCGGTCAGGCAGAGATCGCCGTCGACATCAACCGCTTCATAGCACAGGTGCCCGGGGTGCGGGCCTTTGCCGTTTCACCCAACAGTCTGGGCGTGCGTGGCGGTGGAAACGGGCTGCAATTCGCCTTGGTCGGGGTCAGCTATGACGTGCTGGCCAAAGCCGCCGATGCCGCAGTTGCGACCCTGTCGGCTGACCCGCGCTTTGGCAATGTCACCAGTTCATATGACACCACGCAGGCGCAGGTTCGCGTCCAGATCGACCGGGTCGAAGCCGATGTGCTGGGCATCGACATCACCGGCATCGGCACAACACTGCAAGCGATGCTTGACGGGCTTTCGGTCGGCGATTTCACTGTGGACGGTGTCACTTATCCAGTCAAGCTGCAGTCCGACAGCCAACCGGTCAACGACCCGACCGACCTGCAAAACATCTTCGCGCGCACGCGCGATGGTCTTTTCGTGCCCCTGTCGCAGTTTGTCACCATCACCGAAAGTGCGGCAGCGCCGACCCTGTCACGCGAACAGTAGCGCCGTGCGATCAGTCTGACCGCTGGCCTCAGCGACGGCTTTGCGATCGGGGATGCCTATGCCGTCGCGCGCGCGCTGTTGGTGCCGCAACTGCCATCCGGCGTGGGGATTGCGCCCTTGGCAGAGGCGGCAACCATTGGCCAGAACAGTTCCGGCCTGCTGACCACCGTGGCTTTTGCGGCATTGGTGATCATGCTGGTGCTGGCAGCCCAGTTCGAAAGCTTTGTCAGCGCAGCCATCATCATGGTGACAGTGCCGTTCGGGCTGGCCTGCGCTGTCTATGCGCTGGTTCTGACCGGAGGCTCGTTGAACGTCTATTCGCAGATCGGTCTTGTCCTGCTGGTCGGCATCATGGCCAAGAACGGCATCCTTGTGGTGGAGTTTGCCAACCAGTTGCGCGATCAGGGCCAGTCGGTGCGTAAGGCGATTGAGGCGGCATCTGCCGTGCGGCTGCGCCCGATCATGATGACCAAACTGGCGACGATCCTTGGTGCGGTGCCTTTGGTGCTGGCCAGCGGCCCGGGATCCGAGTCGCGTGCGGCTTTGGGATGGGTGATCGTCGGCGCCTTGGGCTTTGCCGCTTTGTCGACGATGTATCTGACTCCGGCGACCTATCTGTTGCTGGCACCGCTGTCCAAACCGCGCGCGTTTGAAAGCAGTGAATTGGCCAAAGAGCTGGCCGACGCGGCATCCAATCAGGAAGCTTGAAGGTCTGAAGGCAGCCCTGCGGCAGTTTCCGGAGCGTCATTCTGTAGGGATCACTGAGAGTCGCCGGTCGATGGCTTGGTGCAAGGACCCAACGAACCACCGCATCAAAGATATCTGACTTGATGGGGCAGTTCAGTCACTTGTCGGCTTTCGACCCGGACTTCCAAATTTCTTTGAGACGCGGGTTTAATCATTCCCATCCCTACGATCAAAGCTGCCGCCTGCCAAGACTATGCGGATGCCTGCCGCCATGTTAAAAATGATCAAAGCAGGGGGGAGAGTTCCCATGACCGCAAATGCCGTGTCCATCCTCGTCGGCACCACAAAGGGCGCTTTTGTCATCCTCGGAGGGCCCGACCGCAGCGGATGGCAGGTCCAGGGGCCCTTCTGCGGCGGCTGGCCGATCAACCATGTCATCGGCGACCCCAAAACCGGGGATCTGTGGGCAGGTGGCGGCGGCGACTGGAACGGTGCGGGAATATGGCGATCCACCGACGGCGGTGCGACATGGGCGGTCACCCGGCTGACCAGCGGCAAGATGGACGACTGGGCCGCCAATGACCCGGATTTCGCCAAGATGATCGGCTGGACGGAAGAGAAACTGCCCTTCACCGACTTTTCGCAAATCTGGTCGCTGGGTCTTGCGCATGGCACGCTGTACGCGGGCACCAAACCGGCCAACCTGCTGGCAAGCCACGACCGCGGCCTGACATGGCAGAGGGTTGTGGGCCTGACCGACCACCCCTCTGCCGGAAGCTGGGATGGCGGCGCTGCGGGCCTTGTTCTGCACAGCATTGTCACTGATCCGGTTGACCCGCAAAAACTGTGGGTCGGCATTTCTGCCGCCGGGGTCTTTGCCACCGAGGACGGCGGCGTGACGTGGGAGCGGCGCAACCGCCTGTCCAATGCCGAGGCTTGCGCCCACCATGACCACCCTGCCGCCCCGCGGGGTGGTGAAACCGGGCACTGCGTTCACAACATGATGCGCGCTGCGGGGACAGAGGATGTGCTGTACCAGCAAAACCACCATGGCGTGTGGCGGTCCACCAATGGCGGGCGCAGTTGGGATGACATCGGGCAAGGCTTGCCGTCAACCTTTGGGTTTCCGATCCGCGTGCACCCCCGCGACCCTTTGACGATCTGGACCTTGCCGTTGAACGGCGACAGCGCAGGGCGCTTTCCACCCGATGCGGCTGCGGCGGTTTGGAAATCATGCGATGGTGGCGACACCTGGGCCGCCAAGCGAACGGGTCTGCCGCAGACCGCCTGCTTTTTCACGGTGCTGCGTCAGGCGATGGGGGGCGACCATCACGATCCGGCAGGCCTTTATTTCGGCACCAACAGCGGTTCGGTTTTTGCCAGTCTGGACGAGGGTGAAAGCTGGTCAGAGGTCGCACGCCACCTGCCAACCGTCCTGTCCATCGAGGTGCTGGACCGAAGCTGACAGCGCGATTGGCTGCTTTGCAATGGCGCTTCGTCTGATGCCGATGACAAAGCGACCGTCAGGGAAGTTCTAGGCGAACCGAAACGATGCCTCGTTGGAATTGGGCGCTTTTGGCATGCGTCGCCCCGGGCGCGTCGTTGCTTTCTGAACCGGGGCGCGGATTTTCAATGTTGATGCTGCTCAGCAGGCGTCAGGGTCAACTGCGCTTTGACAGGCAAGCGCCGCAACAACCTGCATTGTGGCAGACTGCAATCTTCTGCGGTCTGATATCACAAGGCCACATCCGTCACATTCAAATCAAAGACTTCACCGGGAAAGAACTTGGCCAGCCGGATATCGGCAGAACGGGCGTGCCCTTCCATACCTTCCAATCTGGAAATCCGGGCAGTTGCCTCGGCCAATGGCCGCGCCCCGGCCCGGGTTGCCCGCTGCCATGTCACTGTTTTCATGAACTTGTGCACCGAAAGGCCGCCGGTATAGCGCGCAGCCCCAGAGGTTGGCAGCACGTGGTTCGGACCTGAGGTTTTGTCGCCAAAGGCCACCGTCGTCTCTTCACCCAAAAACAACGAGCCATAGGATTGCAGCCGGTCCAGCCACCAATCAAGCCCCTCGGCCTGCACATGCAGATGCTCTGGCGCGAATTGATCCGCGACCTTGGCCATCTCTTCCGGACTGTTGCACAGGATGACTTCGGCCAGTTGGCCCCACGCGGCGCGGGCGCTGTCGCGGTTCAGGGGCGGTAGGCTTTCGATCAGGCTTGGCACCAGCTCCATCACCTTTTGGCCAAGGACGCGGTCAGACGTCACCAGCCAGACCGGAGAGTTGTCGCCATGTTCTGCCTGACCGACCAGATCGAAGGCGACCATTTCCGGATCAGCGCTGGCATCGGCAATCACCATGCTGTCGGTTGGGCCTGCGAACATGTCGATGCCAACCTGACCATATAGAATGCGCTTGGCCTCGGCGACATACTGGTTGCCGGGTCCGACAAGGATATCAGCCTTGGGCAAGCCAAACAGACCGTTGGCCATGGCGGCCACGCCCTGCACGCCGCCCATGTTCAAAATCACATCCGCGCCACACAGGTCCATCGCGTACAAAATCGCCGGGGGAATGCCGATCCCGGGACGCGGCGGCGAACAGGCGGCGATGTGAGGCACACCGGCAACCTTGGCCGTGGTGATCGTCATGATGGCGCTGGCAACGTGGCTGTAACGCCCGCCGGGCACGTAACACCCGGCCGACGACACCGGGATTTGCTTTTGACCCGCCATCAGGCCCGGCAAAATCTCTACCGTGCAATCGGTGACAGACGCGCGTTGAGCTTCGGCAAAGCGGCGGATGTTTTCGTGGGCAAACCGAATATCCGCTTTAAGCCGTTCGGGCACCGCAGCCGCCGCCGCCAGACGGCTGGCGTCTGAGACGATGATATCACCGTCAAACTTGTCAAGATCGGTGGTGAACTGCCGCGCCGCCGCCTCACCACCCTTTGCAATCGTGGCCAGCATCGCCTCAACAACAGCGCGCACATCCTGCAGGTCCGCCTCGGCGGTTTTCGTCGCTTTTTTCAGATAAATCATGGACTTGTCTTTCAGATTACATTCTGCCCTTCCAGGGCACCAGGCGACGCTCGACAAAGCGCATCAGAAGGTCGAAGCCGAAGGCGATGATGGCAATGACGAAGATTCCCATGATCACGACAGGCGTTTGCAAAAACTGGCTTGCGGACAAGACCATGTAGCCAAGGCCCTTGGTGGCGGCGACCATTTCGGCGGCCACCAGTGTGGTCCAGCCAAAACCGATGCCGATGCGCATGGCCGTCAGTATCTCTGGCATCGCCGAGGGCATGATGACATAGCGCATCACCTGCCAGCGCGAGGCGCCAAACGAATAGGCCGCGTGAATCTGCTCGATGGCGGCTGATTTCACGCCAGAGCGGGCGCCCAGCACAACCGGGGCAAAGACTGACAGGAAGATCAGCAGGATTTTTGAGGTTTCACCAATGCCGAACCAAATGATCATCAAGGGCAGATAGGCCAGCGGCGGGATCGGGCGATAGAACTCTATCGGCGGGTCAAAGATGCCGCGCAAGATCGGGCTCATCCCCATCGCCAACCCCAACGGCAGGCCGATGACGCAGGCCAAAAGGAACGCGCCGAACACCCGCACGGTCGAAATGCCCATATGTTCAAGGAAGGGTGTGCCAGTGAAACCGTCGTTCCAGATCGCGATGAACTTGCCAAGCACCGCCTGTGGCGAGGGCACAAACAGCGGTTTGACCCAACCCATCGTCGTGACCAGCCACCATGTGAAGAAAAAAAACGCGATAGACCCGGCCGACAGCCAAAGCGTGCTGCCTTGACCGGGAACCCCGTAAATCTCACCCGGTTTGGTGGGGCGCGCCCGCGAAAGGCGGTCCAACAGACCCTCAGCCTTGCGCGCCTTGGTGGACTGAACGGTCATGCTGCGGCCTCCTCGTCGGCGAAGATGATCTTCAGAACCTCTTCGCGCAGCTGAATGAATTCCGGCGATGCCTTGACCTGACGCGCCGAGGTGCCGGTCAGGAAAGCCCGCGAAAACGGCAGGTCGAACAGATGGGTGATGCGGCCCGGGCGCGGCGACATGACGACCAGCTTGGTGCCCATGAACAGCGCCTCTTCGACACTGTGGGTGATGAAGAACACCGACTTTTGCGTATCATGCCAGATGTTCAGGATCAGTTCCTGCGCCTTTTCGCGCGTCAGCGCATCCAATGCACCCAAGGGTTCATCCATCAACAGAACCTTGGGGTCGCAGGTCAGTGCGCGCGCAATGCCGACCCGCTGCTGCATGCCGCCGGACAGTTTGTAAACCGGCGAGGATTGAAAGCCGTCAAGGCCCAGAAGCCCGACAAATTTATTGGCCGTCTCGTAGCGCTGGCTTTTCGGGATGCCCTGAATTTGGAGACCAAAAGCAACGTTGTCCAACACGTTCAGCCATGGCAACAGCGCGTGTTTTTGAAAAACGACGGCCCGGTCGGCACCGGGGCCGGAAACGGGGTTGCCGTCCAGCATCAACTCCCCGGACGAGGGCGAAAGAAAGCCCGCGATCAGGTTCAAAAGGGTCGACTTGCCGCAGCCAGACGCACCAAGCGCCACGACAAATTCCCCATTGTCGATGGTCAGGTCGATCTTGCTAAGGGCTTCGACGGGCGGGCGGCGATCCGCTGCCGGATAGACCACCGATACTTTGTCAATTGTCAGTCCCATGTCGTCCTCTCCGGGCCACAAGGTTGCTCTGCCCGACCCGCATGGGCCGGACAGAAACTGGTCAGCTTACTTCGCAGCCTCGGTTGCGAATTCCGGGTTGACGAACTTGGTGTAGTCGTCAACCACAGTATCAATCCGGCCAGCGGCTTTCAGGAAATCAGCCGTGCCCTTGATGGTCTTGCCCGCGCCGCCCAGCCATGTGTCGGTGATCTGGGTGGACATCGGCAGGAAGGTAAAGCCTTCCAGGATCGCCGGAACCTGTGCTGCATCCGCACCGGTGCCGGTGGCCAATGTCTTGACCTCGGCCGAGTCAGCGGTCCAGGCGGCGGGATTGGTCAGATAGGACGCGTTGGCCTTGTCAATTTCCTTGAGGAACGCGACGACTTCGGCCTTGTGCGCCTGACCGAATTCACGGTTCACCACCCAACCGTCAAAGGTCGGAAAGCCCCATGCGGCGACCTGATCGGCGCCGATGATCAGCGTGCCGGACTTCAAGAGTTCCGATTGCACCGGCTGCCAGATCCATGCGGCATCAATCACGCCCTGATCCCACGAGGCGGCAATCTGGTCCGGCTTCATGCCGATGATCGTGACCTCGTCCGCTTTGATGCCTTCATGCTGCAACGCGCCCATCAGCGAAAAGTGCGCGGTTGACCCGATTGGAACAGCGATGCGCTTGCCCTTCAGGTCAGCGACCGTCGCGATCCCCGATCCGTTGTGGGCAATCAGCGATTCCGCTTTGCCGATCACGTCAGAAAAGGCGATCAGTTGCAGATCGACGCCCTGGCTTGCCGCAATCGCCAAGGGTGACGAGCCCAGTTCCGACAGCACCACGTCGCCCGACGCCATGGCCGCGATGACATCCGTTCCGGCATCGAACTTGCGCCATTCGATGTCCCAGCCGGTCGCGGTTTTCAGCGCATCAGACGCGGCGAGCAGTTGCATCGGCGTCGGGTTGCCGAAATGGCCGATGATGATCTTGTCGGCGAAGGCTGATGTGGCAAGCAGGGTCGAGGCGGCAATGCCGATCAGCAGTCGTTTCAGGGTCTGTTTCATTCGGGGTCTCTCCTTGTTGTCGGGTTGTGGTATCAGGCAATCATAGCGCTGCCTGTTCTTCTTCCGCGCCGGGGTGCAGCGCGAATTCCAGTATGGCACGTACCAAGAGGTCCAGCGTGTCAAATGCCGTGACGTGGTCTGCCACCGCATCGGCGATCAGCGAAAACTCGGTGCAGGCAATCAACTGGACCGTGGCACCACGGTCCAGCAGGTCGTATGAGGCCGCCATCAATGTCTGACGCGCCAAAGGTTGCGGACCGTCAGCCTTGATCTGTCGGATGGCCGCCAGCATGGCATCCTCATCCTTAGCATACAGCGCTGTCAGCCCATGTGCGGCCAGTCGGGCCTCAAACAAACCCACCTTTCGCACGGCGGGTGAGGCAAGGATGCCAACGATCTTGTCACTGCCGGCCAAATTGGCGGCATGGGCGACCGACAGGTCGATCATATCCAGAAATGGCACAGCAACCGCAGACCGGATTACAGCGGAGTAATGGTGTGCCGTGTTACAAGGCATTGCCAGCGCCTGCGCCCCGCCTGCCACAAGACGCCGTGCCATATCGGCCAGCACCGGGCCGGGGTCTTCTGTGCCGCCCTCCAGCAGATGACGTATCCGCGAAGGCACCTGCGGGTTTTGGTCCACGATCAGGGGGATGTGATCCGCGTCATCCTTGGCCTGCACCGCATCCAGCACCTTTTGCAGGATCAGTATTGTCGCTTGCGGACCCATGCCCCCCAGGATTCCAACCCGCCTCATGCGCGATCACCTTCAGCAACCAAGGTGACATCGTGCGCAATCAGCGTGCAATCGCAAATGCTAAACGGCAGGGGCCGTCGCATGGAGCGCAAACCGGCTTTGATAGCACCTATTTCGGGCAGATTCTGCCTGATCGCATAGCGCCAGATGTGATCAGCCGAAGAATTGCCCTTAGCCTGCACAACGAAACCCGGCACCTGCCTTGAACAGCCCGATCGCGTCACGCCAACCGCCTGCGCGATCATGGCGGGCTGCGTCACAGTGCCGATGGGCAAGGCGGGGATCATGTCTGGGTCAGACCGTCAACGCTTTGCTGTGTTCGGCAAAAGCTGCGTCATAGCCGAACAAGGCTGCCGACCCGCCGGTGTGCAGAAAAACCACCCGCTCCCCCTTCTTGAACTTGCCCTTGCGGCAATAGTCGATCAGACCCGCCGCCGCCTTGCCCGAATAAACCGGGTCAAGCAAAATCGCATCCAGTTCGCCGAACATGCGGATGGCTTCCAGCGTGTCTTCCCGCGGAATGCCGTAGCCTGAACCCACATAGCTGGTATCGGCCACAACATCCCCGCGCGTGACCACCCCGGGACAGCCCAGCTTTTCGGCGGTCTTCAGGGCGAGGTTGAACACGCTTTCTTCCTGCCTTTCTTTCGGCGCACGCACGCCAAAGCCCAAAAGCGGAATGCCTGCATTGATCGCCTTCAGCCCCGTGATCAGACCGGCCTGCGTGCCCGCACTGCCGGTCGCCGTCACCAGATGATCAATCACCAGCGCACGGTCATTGGCCTGCGAGACGAGTTCAAAGGCGCAGTTGACATAGCCAAGCGCGCCAGTAGCGTTCGACCCACCACCCGGAATGACATAGACCGTCCGCCCCTCAGCCCGCAGCCGCTGCGCCACAGTCTCCATCTCGGCAGCCATATCCATGCCGCCCGCCCGTTTGGACGTGGTCGCGCCATGCAGGTGATCCAGCAACACGTTGCCGTTGCCGTTGTAGTTGGCATCGTTCGACCCGGTGCGATCCTCCAAAAGGATATGGCACGCCATCCCCAGCTTGGCCGCGAACGCCGCCGTCTGGCGGGCGTGGTTCGATTGCGTCGCGCCTTGCGTCATCACCGTATCTGCACCCATAGCCAGCGCCTCGGCCATCAGGAACTCCAGCTTGCGCGTCTTGTTGCCGCCGGTGGACAGACCGGTGCAGTCATCGCGCTTGATCCAGATTTCCGGCCCGCCCAGTTCCTTTGACAGCCGGTCCATCTTTTCCAGAGGGGTCGGCAGGTGCGCCAGAAAAACACGGGGAAAACGAGCGAGATGCATCGGCGACGTCCTTATCCTAACTTGCATCCTGCAACTATTGATCGGACACAAATTATTTACAAATGCGAAATATTTGACCTATGTTGCAAAGATTGCAACTTATGACGGGGGATAGCGTGATGCGGCTGGAATGGCTTGAAGACATTCTTGCAATTGCCCAAACCGGGTCATTCAGTGGCGCGGCTGAACGCCGCCGCTTGACGCAATCGGCTTTTTCTCGGCGGATTCAACATATTGAAGACTATATCGGGGTGGAATTATTTGACCGCACCCACAAACCGGTGCAGCTGCGCCCCACGACGCTGGCCCAAAGTGGCCAGATCGAACAGATTGCAGCCGCCTTGCGCCAACTGGTGGTTGACCTGCGGCGCGGGGACCGGATCGCCAGCAACCGCATCGTCATCGCCAGCCAGCATTCCCTGACGACCTCGCTGACGCCTGCGATCATTCAAAACATGCAGCAACAGGATGCTGAGGTCTATGTCCGCCTGCGCTCTGCCAACCGGGATGAATGTCTGGGTCTGCTTTTGTCGCGTCAAGCCGATATCGCGATCCTGTACCGCCTGCTGGACGAAACCAACGAACTGTCAGGCGATTTTCTGGAAACAGTCGAAATCGGGTCAGATCGTCTTATCCCGGTGTTCGCCGAGGATTTGTCAGTCAGGTTTGCCGGTTTGGAAACCGATGCAGATATCCCCTACATCGCCTATCCGGCAGATGTTTTTCTGGGCGAAGTGATGGCCCGAAAGATCCTGCCGCTGCTTGAACCGACAACCGTCGCATCGCCAAAAGCAGAAACTGCGCTGACCTTGGCAGCCCTTGAAATGGCCGCCGTCGGTGTTGGTGTGGCATGGGTACCAAAATCACTCGCGCTCGAACGGGTTTTGAACGGTCGGCTGGTGGATTTGTCGAACGTCTTGCCAAGTTGCGAATTGCAAGTCAGGGCCGTTCGGATACAGGGCAAGCCAAGCACCGCCGAAGCCGCACTTTGGGCACAACTTTTGGCGTTGGGGGCGTAGGCGTTCGTCATGACGGGCCAACAGAACGCCGGGACAAGCCGGTCGGTATGCAAATCGGGACACACAAAGCCCACCGGCCGTGCTCTTTGACTGCCCTTCCCGCCTGAGAAGCCCCTCAACCGGCAATCCATCCGATTTGCCGCTTTTAAGGCGGGTGATGGTGATTGCAACCTCTGTTCAGCCAATGGCGGCTGCTGCGCGTCAGCTGCGAATTGATGACGGCCAGGATCAGCCCGCCGCCGGTGAAGACGTCGGTCACCCACAACAGGATGGCCAAAATGTTCAACCCGGTGAGTCCGGTGGCCACGAAGCAAATGGCAGCCACCGCGCCCCATGGATTGAAGCGCCAGGGCAGGATCGTGCCAGCTGTTTGATCCCACGGTTTGATGGTGCGATCCTTTCCCGGGAATGGAAGGAAGCAACATGGGACAATTGCGTCACACAAGCGCCACGACCACGCACGCCGTCAGAGCTCCTACACAGCGATCGCAAGCGTCGCTCTCGGCGCTGAGCCAGGAACTGGGCATCAACCCAAAGACGGTGGCCAAGTTGCGGAAGCGGGCGACGGTCGAGGACCTAAAGACGGGTCCGAAAGAACCGCGATCTACGGTCCTTACCGAGGTCGAGGAAGCAGCGATTGTCGCAGTCCGTCGTCATACTCTGCTGTCGCTGGACGACTGCCTTTATGCCCTCCAGCCGTCGATCCCCGATCTGACACGGTCGGGGCTGCACCGGTGCCTGCAGCGACACGGCATCTCGCGCCTGCCTGATGTCGAGGGGGACAAGCCCAAGCGGCAGAAGTTCAAGCGCTATCCAATCGGGTTCTTTCACATTTATATTGCAGAAATTCAGACGGCTGAGGTTTGAGGAGGGTCAGAAAACAGTCCGGGTGACTGTTTTCCCGACGAATGGCTCTATCACTTCGGGGGCGTAGATCGAACCAGCAAATTCGTGGTGACGCAACTCGTTGCAACTGCTGGCAGGAAGACGGCTTGGGAGTTCCTGCAGCACATGCTGGAGGCTATATGCGCGCACAAAGCAGGCATCGCTGTGGGGCAGGTCGAAAGCGAAGAAATGCGCCTTGTGCTCCACGCCACCGATCACCACCCTCGCTTCGCCAAAATCGGCTTGGGCAGGACCCCGGCGTTAAAATAAATCTTGCGTACCACACCGTGAAGGATGGCCCGTTTGAAACTTTTATCCGATTGCCCCCGTTTCTTTTGCAACGGTCGGACAATCCGCACTGTAAAAGGGAGGTTCTCATGAAATTCGCGACCATCATCGGTTCAACCGCAATCGCGCTTGGCCTGCTTTCCGCTCCGGTTCTTGCTGACAATCCGATGGTCGGCGGGGCCGCCATGTATCCCACCAAGAACATCGTCGAAAACGCTGTGAACTCTGCCGATCACACGACACTGGTCGCTGCCGTCAAGGCCGCCGGTCTGGTTGACGCGCTGATGGGGCCGGGCCCGTTCACCGTTTTCGCGCCGACCAACGAAGCCTTCGCAGCGCTGCCCGCCGGTACGGTTGACACCCTGCTCAAGCCGGAAAACAAGGCGATGCTGACCAAGATTCTGACCGCGCATGTCGTCGCAGGCAACCTGTCGGCCGCCGATCTGGTGAAATGCGCCAAGCGGTCGTCGGACGGCTTTTGCAACATGAGCACGCTGTCCGGTGATGCGCTTTCGGCCAAGATGAAGGGCGGCAGCCTTTACATCTATGACGAATCCGGCAGCGTCGGCAAAGTGACGATCGCGGATGTGGTCCAGTCGAACGGCGTCATCCAAGTCGTCGATGCGGTGCTGGTTCCGAAGTGACCTGAGACAGCGCTGGATGGGCGGCCGGTTGTTGCCGCCCATCCGTTTATCTGTAGCGGATCTGGTTCCAGCGGTGCCCGAGAAGGGCCAGAATGATGATCAGACCGTTGAAGAACTGCACATAAAATCCGTCCAGCCCGGCCGACACGATCCCGACCTGAATAAACGCGACGATGACCGCGCCAATCGTTGCACCAAGGATCGTCCCGATGCCGCCCCAGGTCGGTGTGCCGCCAACAAACACCGCAGCCAGCGTCGGCAAAAGGTAGGAATCGCCCGTCGTCGGCCACCAGGTGAAGTTGATCATGGTGGAAAACATGCCCGCAAGGCCAGCGCCCAACCCCATGAAAACAAACGTATAAACCCGGATACGTCTGGTATCTATGCCCATTTGTGCGGCGCTGTCGGGGTTATCTCCGACGCAATGCACCCGCGCGCCAAACTTATGACGGTTGTACAATAGGACCGAGGCCAGAACAAACAGGACGGCCCAGAACATCTGGACGGGAAAGCCGCCAATCGTGCTGGAAAACACTTTGTAGGCTGCCGTATCCTTCATGGCGACGACCGCAATCGACTTGCCACCCGTTGCAATCAGAATGGCCCCGCGGATCAGGAAACTTAACCCCAGGGTTGCCACCAGAGACGACAGGCCGCCGTACACGACGACCGCCCCGATGGCCGCGCCAAGGGCTATCCCAACGGCCAGACCTGCCGCAAAGGACAGGAACGGATCATACCCGGCCTGCACGCCCAAAGCAAAGATCCAGGCGGCAAATGCCATGACGGCGGGGAAAGACAGGTCAATCTCGCCCACCGTCACGATAAACACCATCGGGACCACGACGAAAATGGCGACCGGCAGCGTGGTCAGCACCGAAAAGTAGATGCGCCAGTCGGAAAACACCCGGGGATTGCCAACGAAGAACATGCCCATCATCACCACCAGAACCGCCAGCGTGCCGATTGAGGCGCGGTTCAGCAGGATGAAACGGCGTGTCCAGCTTTGCTTGATCGAACTGTTGCGGGTTTCGGAAGTGGATTCGGCTGTGGTTTCGGCGACGTCGGTCATCGGGCAGCTCCGTTTTGGGCAAGAACATCGGCCAGCGGGTTCGGCCCGTTCGGATGTGCGACATGCTCCATGAAAGCGATCAGGCGGTCTGCACTGCGGACCTGAGCCTTGGTGATTTCCAGCGCGACCCGGCCCCGGTCCAGCACGATGAAGCGTTCGGCGATGTCAAAGACGTGGTGGATGTTGTGGCCGATAAACAGGATCGACCGGCCACTTTCGCGCACGTTGCGCACGAAGCGGAAGACCTTTTCCGTCTCTGTCAGCGACAGCGCCATCGTCGGCTCGTCCAGAATGATCAGATCGGCCTTGTTGTAGATGGCACGGGCAATGGCGACACCCTGCCTTTCGCCGCCAGACAGTTGGCCGACGATGGAGTCTGGCGAGAACACTCTTGAGGTGAAGCCGATTTCGCGCATCAGACGTTCGGCCTCGGACCGCTGTTTTTGCACATCCAAGAGGCCAAGGAAGGTGGTGATCTCGCGACCCATGAAGATGTTACGCACGATGGTCTGCTGCACCGCAAGTGCCCGGTCCTGAAACACGGTTTCAATGCCCAACGCACGGGATTTTCCAGCGCTCCAGCCCTGCACAGGGGTGCCGCGCACCAATATTTCGCCTGATGTCGGCTTGACCACCCCGGCGAGAATTTTGATCAAGGTCGATTTGCCAGCGCCATTGTCACCGATCAGGCCGACAACCTCACCCCGGTCGATGTGCATGTTGACGCCGCCGACGGCAAAGACGTTGCCATAGGATTTCTTGACCTCTTTCAGTTCAATCAGCCGGTCACCCATGACCATCTCCTTCAGCCAATGGATCAAAGGGGGGCGGCGCAGGCCACCCCCCGCTAAGGCAGGTCGTGTGATCAGCGCAGACCTTCAATGGCCAGACCGGCCACCGCACTGACGTTGTCCTTGTTCACAAAGCCAGCGCCAGTATCGACGTTCATCGCACCAAGGCCGTAGACCTTTTGCTGGCACAGGCTAAGGATCGGCAGATAGCCTTGCAGGAAGGGTTGCTGGTCAGAGGTCAACTGCACCCAGCCATTGTTGAAGGCATCGACGATCTGCGGGCTGGTGTCGAACCCCATGTTGAAAATCTCACCCGGCTTTTTGCCAGCGGCCTGCATGTAGGTCGGCGCGTTGCCCAGCATCTGGCCACCCGGATAGCCGATCAGTTTGACATCCGGATTGGCCAGCAAACCGGCGGTGATCACCGGGATGGCAAGGTTTGGGTCGCCTGCCATTTCGGGCGTCGTGGTCAGCTTGATCACCGTGACACCGGCATCTTCCAGCGCCTTGACCGTGCCAAGTTCACGGATAACCCGGTTTTCCTGGCTCCAATCGGCAAGGACAATGGCCTTGTCGCCTTTGCCAAGCCCTGACATGCGGATCGCTTCGGCGCCCAAGGCATAACCCTGCGGGCTAAGAACCGCCCCGACATAGCCGCCACCGAACTTGGCGCACACAGTCGGGACGTCAACGTTCTGTTACATCATCAGAATGCCGGCTTTTGAGGCTTCTTCGGCCAGCGGCATGATCGAATCCGGGCCGGGATGGCCCATCATGGCGATCCTGTCCGGGGCAGAGGCGACCGCCTCGCGCAATTGCTGCACCATCTTTTCCGACGACCACCCCGAGAAGATGAAATCGACCTGCGCCCCGGTGTCGGCCTGCGCCTGCTTGGCGCCGTTGTAGACAATCGTGCCGAACGCATCGCCCTCTGCCCCGCCGACGAAAAAGCGCAGGTGAACGTCCTTGCACCACTTGTCACGCAGCGCCTCGGCCTGTGCGCCCGTCGTCGCACAGATCGCGAACAGCGCGGCACTGGTCAACAGAACACGTCTGGTAAATACCGTCATCTTATTCCTCCCTTGCACCGGGCGTACCGGCGGTTGCAGTTCACGTCCGCACGGCAGCCCATTGTCTGGGTCTTGCCGCCCTCCTCACACCGGGTTGGCCGTGAAATTCCCGCCCCGGGCCGTCTTCAGATGGGCAAGCGCATGCACCTGCCCGGTCATTTCAAGGTCATCGCGGTACACCGGGTCATGCCAGCCTTCGATGTCGATCGACCCCGACCACCCGGCCATCCGCAGTTCAGAGATGATGTCGGTCCAGTTGCTGTCGCCAAAGCCGGGGGTGCGCATCAGCACGAATTTCTCTTTGCCGAAAACCCCGTGCTCTTTGATCACATCCCAGCGAATGGTCGCGTCCTTGCCATGGACGTGAAAGAACTTGTGCGCCCATTTGCGGATCTGCGGCAGCGGGTCGATCAGATAGACCATCTGATGACACGGCTCCCATTCCAGCCCGATATTGTCGTCCGGGGTTTCGTTGAACATCAACTCCCACGCGTCGGGGTTGTGGGCGATGTTCCAGTCGCCGGTCGCCCAGTTGCCATTCATCGCGCAATTTTCAAAGGCAATCCTGACGCCTTTGTCGGCGGCGCGTTTGGCAAGGTCGGACCAGATTTCCTTATAGGCGGGCAGGCTGTCGGTCAGCGGTTTGTCTCTGATGCGCCCGGTGAAGCCCGCCACACAGGTCGCACCGAAATGATGCGCGTTGTCGATGCAGTCTTTCCAGCCCTGCAACGTCTGAAGGTCGGCTTCACGGCCTTCCAGCGGGTTTCCGAACATGCCAAGGGTCGAGATTGTGATGTCACGGTCGCCAATCGCGCCAAGGCAGCGCTTGCCAAGTTCGGCCAGATTCTGACCGTTTGTGGTCTGCCAGAAGAACGGCTCAAAGCTTTCAAAGCCAAGATCGGCGATTGCGGCAATGTTTTGCGGCGCTTTGCCCTCGCTGGCGCGGATCATGGTGCCGATGCGGATCGTTTGGCCGGGGTTTTTCATCATGTCGTCCTTCACATCGAGATCTTGACCCGCGCCTGTCCGCCGGCGCTTTCAATCGCGGCGAACACCATGGCGAGGCTTTTGATGTTGTCAGAACCGACCGTCTCTGGTGGGCGGCCCTGTTCCAGCGCTGACAGGAATTCGGCGATGACACTGCCGTGCCCCTTGGTCTGGCCCGGGTCATCGGGCGGCGGCACGTCCAGTGCGGCTAGCGCTCTAAAGAAGCCGTCATCCCCGGCAACAACGCTTGCCTCAAACCGGTCTTCGCCGTCCCAAAGCAGGGTGCCTTTGGTCCCGATGATGCGCCAGGAACTGTCCCAGCTGGTGCGAATACCTTCCGCGACCCAAGAGCCGCGATAACTGAAGGTCACCCCGTCGCTCATCTCGAAAATCGCGTTGGCGGCGGCACCGTGGGTGTTCCACGACCCGACCGGATTGGTTTCAAGGCAATAGACGGCCAGCGGCTGTTTTGCCGACATGAAGCGTGCGGCATCAAAGGTGTGGATCGCCATATCCAACAGCAGCACGTTCTGCATCTGCTCGCGAAAGCCGCCAAAATGCGCGCCCACAAAGAAATCGGCGTTGATGCTGGTCAGCGTGCCAAGCGCGCCACTTTCGATCAGCCGCCTGATGCGCCGCACGCCCGGATTGTAGCGGCGGTTCTGCGTGACGGCATGGGTCTTGCCGACCTGTTGCGACAGTCGCACCAGATCCCGCGCCTCGGCCATAGAGGAGGCCATCGGCTTTTCCGACAGAACATGGCAGCCGGTCTGCAACCCGGTCGCCACCACTTCGCGCCGCGCTGGCGGCACCACGACGTCAAACAGCAAATCGGGTGCTGTGGCGCGCAGAACTGCACCAATGTCGGTGCCGATGGTGACACCCGGCAGGTCAAACATGTCGCGCAGCGCCTCTGCGGCTTTGGCGTCAAGGTCGACCAGACCGACAATTTCCACCCGACCCATCAGGTCAGGCTGTTCGCGCAGGGCCTTCACCCAGCCACGCGCCATCGCTCCACATCCCGCCAAAACTGCGCGATACACCACGGTCTTCTCCTCCCATTCAGTCCGGCCTTACGCTGTGGTCCATTCGGACTCATACGGTCGTAAACGTTTACGACGTTGGACCGGATGCGTTTTCAAGTCAACTGGAAGTTCGGGCTTCGGTCAGATAGACAGGGCAAAAAGCAGGGGACCCCTCTTCCGATGGTCGGCATCAAGCGTCTGGCGCAGCATCTGAACATCTCTATCGGCACGGTGTCGCGCGCGCTGAATGGCCGTCCCGATGTGAACGAAGATACCCGCCAAAGGGTGCTTGCTGCGGCAGCAGAGCTGGGCTACGTCGCCAACCAATCGGGCCGCAGTCTGCGCAGTGGTGTCACCGGCGCCATCGGGTTCATGATCCAGACCGGGCCGCAGTTCAACGGTCAGGGCCACAACTTTTTCACCAGCATCTTTGACGGCGTCCAGACAGTTCTGAACCGCCACAAGCTTGATCTTGTTGTCCTATTATGCTCTGCGTCAGAGGATACGGACCAATATCTGCGCCGCATGGTGTTGCGCGGATTTGTCGACGGGATGATCATTTCGCACACGCTGCGGGTTGATCCGCGCATCGCGTTTCTGGCCAGCCGACACGTCCCTTTCGTGACGCTGGGCCGCTCGACTACCGATGCCGGGCAAGGCTGGCTTGACATAGATTTTGAAACGATTGGCCGGTTGGCCGTTGAACGGTTTGTCGCGCGCGGCCACCGCAACATCGCCGTCGCCCTGCCCGTGGACGATATCAACCTGGGCCATTTGCTGCACTCTGCCGTGCGCGAAACCATGGCCAGACACGGGCTGACCCTGCAACCGCACAACATCCTGCGCTCGCAACCCGGAGAGTTGGGCGGCTACGAAATCGCCGAACGCCTGCGGCAGATGACCCCGCGCCCGACGGCCATCGTCCTGAGCGACGAGGTGTTGGCCGTCGGGCTGTACCGTGGTCTGATCGAGCATGGCATTATCCCCGGGCGCGATATCGCGGTCATCGGCCGTGACGGTCTGCCCTTGCGCTTCATGCAGCCCTCCCTGACGCGCTTTGGCCAGCCGTTACGCGATCTTGGCATCGCGTTGGGAGAAGCGCTGCTTGCCTCAATGCCCGCCTATCAGGAGTTCTATCCGACCGGGATCGTGCGAAAGGTCTGGCCGCTGGACTTTGTGGAGGGCGAAAGCGATGCCTTCACCGTCCCGCCAGACTCCAGTCAGGCCTGACGCAATTGCCTCCGGTCTGATGCGGTGCTTTTCTTTGGCGATGGCCGCCCTGCCCGCTAACCTACGCTGCGGCCTACGGCTGGCGCTTCCATCCTCGCGGCGATGGCCATTGCAGCCAGGATCGCCACGCCAATAACGGCGGCGGTTCCCGGCCAGCCGAAGGCCATGTTGACCTGCCCCAGCACCATGGCTCCGACCAATCCGCCCAGATAATAGCTGGTCAGATACAACCCGTTCGCCTGCGCCTGATCGCGGGTCACGCTGCGCGACACGTATCCTGTGGCAGAGGCTTGCGCAAAGAAGGTGGCAGCGCCTATAACCGCCAGCCCGACAAGAACCACTGCCAACGTGCCGGTCAGCGTCAGCAACAGC
Organism: Rhodobacterales bacterium; assembly: GCA_038231775.1. GTDB lineage: Bacteria > Pseudomonadota > Alphaproteobacteria > Rhodobacterales > Rhodobacteraceae > Stagnihabitans. Next base: position 27,412 of record JBBRKS010000024.1, read on the forward strand.
CCGCAAAAGGCCGCCCCAAGGGACGCGATCAGCGTAGCCCGTGGCCCGCGTTTGCGCACCACATTGCTGGCCAGTGGTGTGGTCACAATGGCCGGGGCAAACACCAGATACACCAGACCCAGCGCCATCGGGGGCACGCCCAGACCCGACACAAGATACAGGTTCACATAGGTGAATACGCCGACAAACACGAACAACAGCAGAAATCCAATGGCAAAGGCGGCACGCAGGCCGGGCAGCGCCAGATGCCTGCGCCACGCATCCAAAGGTGACCCGCGCCGCATCGGCGGATGATCGTCACGCGGCCCGATCACCAGATAGGCCAGACCAGCGCCGACCAGATTAAGCACGGCAAAGAAGACAAAGGTGCCGTGCAGGCCCGCCGCGCCAGCAACCGTCACAGCCGCAAGCCGCCCGAACAGGTTCGATGCGACATTGCCCGTGATATAGGCCGCAAGGGCACCGCCCACAGCCATCACCTCACACTGTTCGGACAGATAGGTCATGGTCAGCGTGAAAGCCGCCGCCATCAGCACACCCTGCACCACGCGCAGCGCCATGAATGTGCCGATGTGGTCGGTCAACGACAACAGCGCGGTCGGAATTCCCAACAAGGCCAGACAAATCCAGATGCCGCGCTTGCGGTCGATCCGGTCGGCGAACCACGCCACCGCAAGCCCAGACAGCGCCATGCCAAACGTGGCAGCGTTGACCGCAATGCCGGCCGTTCCGGCATCAGTTCCGTAAGCGTGGATGATCTGTGGCAACAAGGCTTGCGCCCCGAACAGGTCGATCAAGGTCAGAAAGCTGATCACGGCGATGATGGTGGCGCGCCTTACAACGTCGCGCGGCCGGTCGCCACCCAAAGCCCCTGTGAAGATGCGGTTCATTCCATGGCCTTTCAGGGCGAGAGGGGCAGCAATGGCAGCGGGCAGGGCCGCTTGTTTGGCGGCAGGTAATCGGCAGCGGTATTCCTTGGCCGTCGCTTGGCGGCAGTCTTTTGGCCAAGCCAAGGCCGCAAATGCCCGGCCTTGGCCTGTCAGTCAGGGCCTGCTTTTCAGCCGGGCACCGACCTTGGCTCATGTCATCGTGCGGTCTGCCGTCAAGCGTTCAGGCTGCGGTCCAGCCGCCATCTACCGGCAGCGATATCCCGGTGATGTTTTCTGCGGCGTCCGAGCATAAAAACATCGCCACCCCAGCCAGTTGTTCGACTGTGACAAACTTTTTGGTCCACTGCGCGGCCAACAGAACGTCACGCTTGACCGCCTCTTCGGAAATGCCACGGGCGGCGGCGGTTTCGGGGATCTGCTTTTCGACCAGCGGGGTCAGCACATAGCCCGGGCAGATCGCGTTGACGGTCACACCGTCCTGTGCCGCCTCAAGTGCCACCGTTTTGGTAAATCCGGTGATGCCGTGCTTGGCCGTCACATAGGCCGATTTGTAGGGTGACGCGACCAGCCCATGCGCGGATGAGATGTTGATGATCCGCCCCCAGCCGCGCCTTTTCATGCCCGCAAGGGCTGTGCGCGTGGTGTGAAACGCCGAATTCATGTTGATCGCGATGATCAGGTCCCAGCGGTCGGGTGGAAAGGTTTCAACCGGCTCAACAGTCTGGATGCCAGCATTGTTGACCAGAATATCCACCCCGCCAAAGCGCGCCTCAGCCGCCTTGATCATCGCCACGATCTGATCGGGCTTTGACATATCGGCCGCGTCATAGACGACACTTCCGCTGCCAAGGCTTTCAAGGTCGGCAACCTCACGCGCGATGTCGGCGGCGTCGCCAAAGCCGTTCACCACGACATTCGCGTTGGCGGCGGCAAAGGCACGCGCAATGCCAAGCCCGATGCCAGAGGTTGATCCGGTCACCACGGCTGTCTTGTTGGTCAGGTCCATCTGTCGCACTCCGTTCCTAAACTATCTGGTCCAAGGGTCCGCCGACCATGGGCCTGTGGTTCCCCCGTTAGAAGCCCGCGTCCCTGCGGTCCACGGGTTTGTGATCCAAGCGCCCGTGTACCCGGCGCCCGCAAACTCCGTTTCATTTGGCGGCAGCGGTTTCGATGATCTCTCCATTACGGGCTTCGTGCAGGATAAAGCCTTCCAGCGGGTCATGCGGCTCGCGCCACGGGGCTTTTTCCAGCGTTTCGCGGGTGTCGCGGTAGCCCGCATCGCGCCGCTGACGGATGCCCTCGGCGCTGAAGTCGATGTCCTTCATATGGTCCTCTTTCGGCAAGGCCGGGGCCAGAAGGCGGATCACGTGCATCTTGGTCAGACAGCCGTAACCAGCCAGTTCGGCGACAGAGTTTTGCTTGCGCACATCTTCGGGCAACAGCTTGGCAAGTTCCGCCACCACATGGCGCAGGCGGTGCAACTGGCGCTGACGTTTGATCTGGGTGATACCGCGGCTGGAATATTGCACATCCTTCATGCGGGCCATCACCTGAGTGATGGTTTCCGGCTCTTGGCCGTCGGGATTCCAGATGTTCACCGAAAAGATCAGGCTGCTGCGGCGCGGCTTGTCGTCAAACACCACCTCGATCGGGGTGTTCGACAAGATCCCGCCATCCCAGTACAATTCACCGTCGATCCGCACGGCCGGAAACGCTGGCGGCAGCGCGCCAGAGGCTATGACATGGTCCAGCTTCAAGGCCATGTCGCGGCTGTCAAAATAGCGCATCTCGCTGCTGCGCACATGTGACGCACCCACGGTCAGCCGGGTTTTACCAGCGGCAAGGGCGTCAAAGTCGATCAGATCAGACAGCGTCTCGCGCAGCGGATCAACCGTGTAAAAGCTGGCATGATCCGCGCCAAGCTGGGCTTGCGGGTTCATCAGCGCCTGCAGATTCGGCCGGAAAAAACCCGGCAAACCCATGTTGACCGTCATCATGTTGCGCAAAGCAGGCGAAAACCAGCTTTGCGGCAGGCCGAACATGTCGCCCTGCCCGACGCGCGCCCAGAACGCCGTCAACGCCTCCATCCGGTTTTCCGGGCGGTTTCCGGCAATCAGAGCGGCGTTTATGGCACCGATTGAGGTGCCGATCACCCAATCCGGTTCAATCCCCGCCTCGTGCAGGGCTTGAAAGACACCGACCTGATAGGCGCCCAGCGCCCCGCCGCCCTGCATCACCAGGACAACCTGCCCAAGGGATTTGAATTCGTCGCTGAGCGTTTGCATGGTGATCTGGACCTTTCAGGGCTTCGCGGCTGTTCAGTGGGTGCAATCCGCAAGCGGGTTGCAGTCGGCGACAGACGACAGGATAGAGGCCACGACCGTGGTGGCCATAGCAAACTCTGCGGTCCGGTTGGTGATGCCGTAGCGTTTGGCGACCCAATCCCAGTTCTGGTAGACCGCATAGACGTGGCCATCCTTGTCCTGCCGGACCAGAACACGCACCGGCCAATCCATGCCGCTGTCCGGGTTTGACGTCAGGAACAACAGCCCAAGCGGCGGGTTTCCGAACAGGACCAGTTGCGACGGCAGCACATCAATCTTTGCGGCAACACCCAGCGCACCTTGGTCGATCACGGTGAAGAACTTGATGCCTTTGGTGTCAACATCGGCGTGAATGCGCTTTACCGTCTCTTCCACCGAATACGCACTGCGGGTGTGCATCAGACCGTCGCCCGTCAGGGTCACATCGTCGGCATTTGCCGCAAAACTACCCATGCACAGGACAAGGCCGGATAGCGCTGCGGTCATCCAAGGCATGCGCGCGCGGTGGGGAATTTGACGGGTGGTCTTGTTGGGTTGTGTCGTCATCATCTGGGCCTTTCGGTTGGCGGGCCATGACAGGCCCAAACAGGTCAGGAACGGCATCATCGGTCAATCCCTTTGGTAGCGGACAAATGTAAACTTCAGTGCGGGGGCGATTGGGTCAGCGGCATTGTCTTGCGCGCACGGCACGATCCGTTTCAGCCACTCCCAAACGCCCCTGTGCGAACCGCGGCCCCGGCGAACCCGGGCCGCAGTCCCGTCAGGTGCCGCTTACATCCCGCCTGCGTTTGCCATTGTCGGCGGCAGCAGGTCAGCAGAGATCAGAACCGCCGGCTTGTCTGTGTTGTTTTTCCACCAATGGGCCAGATCGGGGCCGAACTCGGCCACGACGTCACCGGCCACATGGTTGATGTCAACCGAGCAGTCGCTGCGATATTCGGTGATGCCGCCTTCAAGGATCAGAATGTTGGCCGCGCGCTGGTCGTGCATGTGCCACGGAACAACACCGCCGGGCTGAACCACCAGCTTCCGCATGCGCAGCAGATAGCCTTTGAACTCCGGACCCTTGGCCGAAAGATCGACGGAAGAGATCACGTCGTCGGTCACGCCAACCGGCATGGTTTCGCCGCTGGTGCGAAAGCCCTTGACCACTTTGTCAGCCGGGCATTCGCCCGCCATGACGCTGGCAGGAACGCTCAGCAGGAACGCGCCGCACAGGACGGCGAGGATCGAGGTTTTCTTGGTGAAAGACATCGTCATGGTTCTATCCTTTGTCAGTTGGGGTCGTTTCGGAAAAGGCGGCGGCGGAACGCCCGCGCCTCAGCTTTTGGTGTTGGGGGCAAAGGCTGCGGCGACGGCGCGGCTCAGAATGTCCTGCCCCATCCGGCCAGACCGTTCGGCATGGGCCATCCAGTGCCGCATGGCCGCGTCTGCGCAGCGCTGTGGCAGGGCCATCTTGGCAAGCGGGTCATTGGCGGCAAAGGCCTGTGCGACCAGAACCGCAATCTCGACCTGCGCTGCGCCCGCCGTTTCCGCCTGAAGGGCTGCAAGCTCTGCAAAGCCCTTTTGCGTGATCTGGCCCAAAGTGGCCGCCGCCGTCATGCCGCGTGCGGCAAAGGCCATCGCGTCCGGGGTGCTGCCCGCAGGTGCTGCCGCCGTGTCTGGTTCGGGCGCATTCGGGGGTGTTGCAGGTTTACCAGTTGCAGGCATGACGTTGCACTCCATTGCGTTCAGGTCGCCTTCTTCACTGCCGGGGTTTTGGTCGTTCACCCCATGCAGCGCGTTGAACAGGGGTATATTCAGCGTCGGCCCACCGGGGAATGAACGATGCCGCATCGACTTCATGCGATGGGTGAATGCTACAAGCGGGCCCGGTTCGTGCAAAACCATGGCGCAGTCGGGAACCACGCGGTATCCGCGCCGGAACACTCTGAAATGGCATCACTTTCCGCTGTCTGGGTTGACCGCCCCGCAACAGGCGCGACCAAAGCCGCAGACCGGGGCGACCGTGCGGCTGCAACGGGTACGACAAAAATCATCACGCGAATTTCATGAAATATCAGAGGTTGGCAGCCCGCGCGCCGGTCACATTGGCCCGGCTGGCTGATTTTCTGCCAACGCTTTTGCGCAAAACCACCCGCGTCCGACAGATCGCCATCCGACACCCCGCCAAAAGCGCTGCTATTTTCGAATCTTTTCACTCTGCGCCAGCTAGGATGTGCCCGGAACGATACGCCGCCCTGCCAAGCCGCAGCTTCAGGCTGACGGCAGTGTCACCGCCTTGAAGAAATCCGCGCACATCCGCACGAACAGATCAATCGCGGGGGATTGCTGACGCCCGTGCATGGTCGCAATGCAAATCGTGCGCTGCACCTGCGGTTCAACCAGCGGCCTGCTGAGCAACTCTGGCAGAAAGATCATGAACTCTGGCATACAGGCGCAGCCCATCCCGGCAGAGATCATCGCCTGTATCCAGTCCTCATGCTCGCTTTTGTAGCGCACATCCAGATTGACGACAAAAGGCCCGCTGAATTCCGTGTAATGCGCCACGTATTCGCAGTTCAGGCGTTCAACATAGGGTTCTTCATGCAGTTCTGTCACCGGAACCTGCGCCATCTTTTCAAAGCGGTGGCCTGCGGGAAACACGACGACATACCGTTCAGAGTATAGCGGTGCGATGCTGACCAGATCGGGATATTTCGGCATGCCCACAAGGGCCACGTCAATCTCGCCGTTGGTCAGGCTTTCGATGATGTCATCTCCGGCCGCCTCCAGCAGTTCGATGTTCAGTTGCGGCACGTTGCGCGTCAGGTGAGAGATGATCGGGATCAGCCGCGACGGCCCGATGGTGCACATGACCCCAAGTTTCAGCGTGCCCGACGACATGCCAGAGAAATCCTGCGCCTCGGCCTTGACTGCCTCTGTCATCGCCAGCGCCCGCTCAAGCCCCGGCTTCACGATGCGGCCAAGTTCGGTCAGATGTGTTGCGCCGCGCTCTCGCCGGATCAGTTCGCCGCCCAATTCGCTTTCAAGGCTTTTGATGGCCCGCGACATGGTCGGCTGGCTGACACCGCAGTTTTCCGCCGCCTTGGTGAAGTTCAGACACTCCGCCAAAGCAAGAAAGCAACGAATCTGGTTCAGATCCAAGCTTTTGCTCCCCAGCTTTTCCTTTGATGCCAACGGCTGTCGGTCATCGAACCGTCTTGTGGCACGCTCGCAGAGCGATGCGCAAATCACGATTTTTCCGTCGTGGCCCTTGGCAGGCCTTCGATCAGGTCCTTTCCGGGAAGATCACGAACCGCCCCGGCCCTTGGGCCGCAAGGATGAACAGGCCGCCGGCAATCGACCAGTTCTTGACCATGATCGTGACCTGCCATGGATCGGCGCGCAGTTGCCAATGAAAATAGCTGGTGAACAGGCAATAGAACGCCAAAAGGACCGCCCACAACCGCACCCTTGGCCCGGTCATCAGACAAATGGCCGCGACCAGATCAAACAGCGCAATCGGCCAGACCAGCACGGCGGGTAGCCCGATCGTGGCGATCATCGCCTGCACCGGAGCCGGGTCCAACGTCTTTTGCACCGCACCCGCCAGGAACAGAAACGCGATCAAAAGCCGCCCGACAAGGTTTGAGATATCCGCCATTCAACTCTCCTGCACTGGATTAGGGAGCGACGGGACGATCCGCCCGGTCGCATAGCCAAAGCCCAGCGCCACCAGCCACAGCGGGAAGGGATAAGACACCAACCGCTCTACCGCGCCAAAACCAAAGCCAAAGTCGATGTGCAGGCCAAGCAGTGCCGTGCCCACCGTGCCCGTCAAGGCCGCCGTCAGGCTTATGACCGCGAACACCCGCGCCTTGCGGAACAGACCAAAGGCAAAGCAAAAGGCAGACAGGCTAAGCAACACAAAATGCAGCGCCGCTGCGTTGTAGTGTATGGTCGGGCGCACAGTCTCGGGGAACAGACCAACCAGCAGCAGACCCGGGGCTGACAACGCTGCAAAGACAAAGCCAAGCCGCAGCGTCAAGGGATGCGCGCCACGGCCCAACAGCACCGCGCCCGCTCCGATCAGCCCGGCTTGCAGGATGAAGCATCCGTTCATCAGCGCAGGCCACCCCGCACACCCTCCGACAGCACCCGGCAGACAGCCCGCGCCCAGATCGCTGACGAAATTGCCCGACAGCGTGTAAGCGCCGTGCCAATAGGAGATGGCAAGCCGTTCACCCACGAAAAACTGCAGGCACAACAGCCACGCAAGGCTGCCCACCTGCCGCGCCCAATCCGGTGTCCGCTGTGCTTGGCCCGCCAAAACCATCCCGTCCCCCAATTCAACCGCACCCAACTGGCGTTTTGCACCACGCCAACCCGAACGATACGGCCATTCCGCCCCACGCGCCCTATCCCATATCTACGCCGGGGCACCGCGAAAAGTTTCACGCAACTGGCCAACCTGCAAATCCACCCCGGCCCATATCAATCCGCCTCCAGAACGCCGCCGTTGGAAAATCACCGAGACTCCGATAGATGTCGCCCCGCACCCGCAGCGCCTTCTTGAAAGCGACCGCTCGCGCCACGATACCCACTCCCGAAAGGCAACGGACATGAGCCTGAACCTTGCCGCCCTGTTCCTGCTGGACCCTGATGTGACCTTCCTCAACCACGGCTCCTACGGGGCCTGCCCGCGCCCGGTGTTTGCAGCCTATCAGGCGTGGCAAATGCAACTGGAACGCCAGCCGGTCGCCTTTCTTGACCCCAACCGTGGACTGTCAAC
>JBBRKS010000025.1:0-34132 GCA_038231775.1 Rhodobacterales bacterium
AACCACCCGCCGTGGTCTACTTCAACGCAACCCAAACCGATCAGCAGGTGCAGGCAGTAGCTTAACTCAGCCGGAAATCTGTCCAAGAGTTGGGGAGTAGCTCATGGATCTTCCGCTTTGGCGGGCAGGAGCAAGACCTAATCACGCCAGATATCGCGTCGGCCACAGGCGACACATCACTATATAGAGATTCTAAGAACAAAACTATCTTCGCAGGAAGGATTGAACTGGGGGCCGTTACCAACGTCTATCGCACGCCTTGGGCAGACATGATCAAAGCCGCAAAAGCTGCGCTGCCGTGTTGGAACGTCGATACGCAAGCAATCTGGGATCGGTTTGTGGCCTTCAACAAAGCACGGGGAAACACGGCGGTGCCTGCAGGCTTTCTGCTTGGCTTCATGCGCCGATGGCGCAAAGCGACCGGGGCTGATGCCCGACCGAAGAAGATCGCTACATCCGAGCGGGTCCCGGATCGACAGGTCCGTGAACTGGACAACCAGATCAAAGCTGCGCCGAGTGCAAACCGCCAGTTTCATGCATCTGACTTGTGTCGCCTGATCGGGCAGGCAGCGTATGAAGCCCGCGTCGGCGAGGTCATCAGGCAATTTGGATGCCTCAGGTTTGCCGCGACCCTCGCTGTTCACGGACGGGCAGTGATGGCGGGGGAGATTTCGCGGTGAGGCTGCGGTTTGACGGGTGCGTGAAGCTGCTAAGCATTAGCGGCTTGAAGACGCGGCATCCGATGCTCATAGCCTTGCCTCACAGAGTCGAACAACGCGTCAGGGAAGGCGGTCGGCATCGCTGCAAGCGCCGTGGCAAATGCCTCGTCCGCCCTGGATTGGATGTCCACGAAGACGCCCGCAACCTGTTCGCGCGAGAACCCGGCAGCCAGACCCGTCTCAACGAAGTGACGGCCCTGGATCTCGGAGACTTTGTAATGGCGGCTTTTCCCGGCCCGCATCGCAAGCTTCATGTCCTTGATCTGAAGCTGCCCGGCATCCAAGCAAGGCTGCACGGTCAGCACATCGTAGAGCGGCGTCATGGTGAAACGGCCCCCCGGCATGAGCGCGATGCTGAAGTTCTTGGCATGCCCATCGGTCGCCCCGATCAGCCAGAACAGGATGGTGGCCTTGAGGAAGCTGGCGCGGTCGCGCTGGGGCTCGTCGCTGCCCTGAAGCAGGCCGCAGATCTCGGCAATCCCGGGGCCGCCCTCGCTCTGGTACTTTCGGGTTGGCGGGACGGACAAGGCTTGGCAGCAATCCTCCTGAGGCAAGCGGATCAGCCGACCGTCGCGGGCGCGCAGCCGGTCGAAGCGCTCGATGACCAACACCTTGGTGTCTGCGAATGTGGCGATCTCGGTGCGCGCGACGGGCAGGCCGAAAGCTGCCATCAGGCGCAGGCAGAAATGCTCGTTCTCGACGCTGTCCGTCATATCCATGCCATTGGGCAAGGTGCCGATCGCGGGCTTCAGGATATGGGTGGTGGGCGTCGTGCCGGTTGGCTCAACCCACTGGCCATCATGGAACAGCAGCGCAGTCTTTTCCTGCGCGCCCGCGACCGAGATCCGGAAATCACGCTCGGCCCGGATGCCAAGCGGCGTTCGGCCAAGGTCCTTGAGCATGGCGGCGATCTGGTCGTCGGTCAGCGGCTCGCCGGTCAGGACGCGACCATCGCCGGGCACCTCACCTTCCGGCAGAAACTGCAACGCACCGACGCAGTCGCGCCCGATCCGGGCCAAAAGACTGTAGGCATCAACACCATCCGCCCCGACCCGTTCCGCCACACGCCGACGGATGTCGTCACTGTCCGGCAGCAGGTTTTCGAAGACGGCGATAACCGGCTGGCCGACATACCGCTCTGCCCGCAGTGGCAACGAGCGCGAGATGGGCAGGGTGTTTTCCCAAGTTAGCCAGTTCGGATCATAGCTGAAGGCAAAGGCGCCGTCCGGATCACGGAAATACTGCCCCACCTTGCGGCGGTTCATGTAGACGTCGAGCGGCGCATAAGCGCGCTTGCGCCCCATCAGAAGATGTCCTCAAGGTCGGACGGCCTGATCTTGCTGCGCGGAACGATATGGAGTTCAAGGTCCAAGGCGGCGAGCAGGTCGAATATGGTGTCGACCTTCGCCCCGCTGGCGCTGGTCTCGATGTTGGAGACCGTCCGCTGCCAGATGCCCGCGCGCGAGGCCAGTTCGGCCTGCGTCAGGTTCTGCAATTTTCGGGTCTGGCGCAGGACGTGGCCGAGGTCCTTCGTGGTGCGCGCAATCTGATCCATCTGGGCGATCCTTTCCCATGCATGATGCTCTATAGATCATAAGAAGTCAATATTATCTAAGCATCATAAACAGCGATGATGATCTTGGGGTCATATGACCGGATACACGCCGTTCAAGCCCGTATCAACGAGATACCTTCCCTCATGGAGCCACGTTCGGCGGCCCGTCACGTGATCAAGCTACCGAACGCGTCAGGACCATGCCGATACGTGTCCGCACATCAACCGACTCTGCTTCGATTGCGCGCGCCAAACAATGAAGATCGCTGCGGGCTGCGTGCAACTTGTCGACCAGTCCGATCACGACGATCAAGGATGGCTCTTCCAGCCCCAGATCATCGACGAGCTCGCACAAGAACTGAAGTCGGGCAACGTCCGTTCGCGTAAAGCGAAGACCAGCAACGCCTTGAGCCCCAACAACGGGGATGACCAGGTGTGCATCAAGGAATGCAAGCAGCCGGTCGGGCGTCAAACCCGGAACGATACTGAAAAGGTGATCATCAGAGAAAAGGTCAGTCATGTCTCTGCCTCGATCAGAAGGTTCCTGCGCGGATCGTGGGGCTGGGATTTGCGCCATTCGGTCATGAAGTCGCGCAAGGGGGCGTCGATCACCGGCGGTGCGACAATCTTGAGGTCCACCAGCTGATCGCCCGAGGTCTTTTGCCCCGGGCGTGCAACCCCCCGACCGCGCAGGCGCATGATGCGACCGGAACTGACCCCGGCCGGGATCGTCAGGGTGACCGGGCCGGTAATGGTCGGTGCGGTGACCTTGCCACCCAAGAGGGCTTCGTCGATGGTAATGGGCAGGGTCAGCAGAATATCGTCGCCCTCACGCCGGAACACCGGGTGCGGGCGGACCGACAGGGTGATCAGCGCGTCACCCGGCAGGCCGCCGCCGTGGCCCGGCCCGCCCTTCCCGCGAAGGCGCAGGGTCTGGCCATCCTGCGCGCCGGGCGGGATCCTGACCGCGATGTCGTTGGCATCCCCAAGGGTCAGGTGCATCTCAGCCCCGCGTGCGGCGTCCAGAAAGGGCACCTCCAGCGCATAGCGGAGATCCTGGCCCTGCGCCGCAAAGCCCTGAAACTCATCCCGCGCACCACCGCCGCCGCCGCCACCGCCGCGCTGGCGCAGGATTTCGGCAAAGATATCCGCAGGGTCACCCTGGCTGCCAAACGGGGACCGAAAGCCGCTGGATCGTTGATAGGGGTTGTCCGGGCCTGTGGCAAAATCGCGGTAGTATTGGCGGGGCGGGCGTTCGGCCCCTGCGGCATCGATCTCGCCTGCATCAAACCGGGCGCGGGTGGCGGGGTCTTTCAGCAGGTCATGGGCGGCGCTGATCGCCTTGAAGCGGACTTCGGCTGCGGCGTCGTCGAGGTGGAGGTCGGGGTGATTGCTGCGCGCCAGCTTGCGATAGGCTTTCTTGATGTCTGCGGCGGTCGCCGTCTTTGACACGCCGAGGATTTCATAGGGATCGGCGCTCATCGGTTCGACCCCTATCTGTTCCACGCACCGCATCGGCCCGCGCAGCCTGTCACGGACTAAACCTCTCTCGCATGCCAGTGCGCGCATGTCGCTGATGCAGATCAAGTCGCGGGCCCGACGGTAGGCCTAGACTGCCCGCAGGGCGGTTTTGGCAAAGTGTTTGCCGCGCGCAGGCCAGGCGCGCGCCGCCACAGGAAGAATGATGACCGGTCCCGGAAAGACTGCCGCCAGCAAAACCACGACGGGAAACGCGTCACCGCAGCCTGCGCCGCAGACGCTGCCTGTCGTCGTGCCACATATGGCTGGTGCTTCGACAGTCGCGGCCAAACCCAAGCACCGCTGGTGGATGGGTTTGGTGGGTGGCGCCATGGCGGCAGGTCTCGCCGGATTGCTGTATTTGCAGCCCTGGGCCACACCGGTGGCGGTTGTGACAGTGGAAACGGTGGTGCCCGGCGCGGTCACGCGGGTCCTGGCTGTGAACGGGCGGATTGCGGGCGTGCGGTCCGTAGAGGTGCGTCCGCTGGTCAGCGGGACGCTGATTGCGGTGTTGGTGGCCGAAGGCGATACGATCCCACAATCCGGTATCCTGATGCGGCTGGATACGGCGGCCCAACAAGCCATTGTCCGGCAGGCGCTGGCGGGACTGGACGCGGCACTGGTGGCACAAGAAGAGGCCGCCGCGACCCTTGCCCGCACGCGGGCGCTTGGGGCCAATGCCGCCCGCATGGTGCTGGACAATGCTGCCCGGGCGGCGCAAACGGCGGCGCAAGAGGTGGCGCGAATGACTGCGTTGCTGGAACAGGCGCAGATCCAGCTTGAGAAGTTCACGATCCGGGCGCCCATGGCCGGGACAGTGCTGGTACTGCACGCCGATCCGGGCCAGAGCGTCGATCCAGCAACCGTTCTGATGACAATTGCCGATCTTGATCAACTGATCGTCGAGACGGATGTGGACGAATCCTATGCCACGCAGATCCGGACCGGCCAGCCTGCCGCGCTGCAACTGTCGGGTGAAGGCGAGGTGCGGGCCGGCCATGTCAGTTTCGTGTCGCAACGGGTGGATGCCAATACCGGCGGGCTGGCGGTCAAGCTGACCCCGGACGCGGCCCTGAGCGCGCCAATCGGTCTTACGGTGACGGCCAACATCACCGTCGATGACCGGGTGGCGGCGATCACCGTGCCCCGCGCCGCCATTGTCACCGATGCGACGGGCGATGCGGTGCTGATCTTGACCGACGGCCAGGCGCAGCGCCGGGCGGTGCAGGTGATCGACTGGCCTGCGGCGCGGCTGATCGTGACGGACGGGTTGGCCCCCGGCGATGTGATCATCAGTGATGCCACAGGCCTTGGTGACGGCCAGGCTGTCAAGGTCACGCCCTGATGCTCTACGCGCTGAAGATCGCGGTTCGTTACCTGAGGGCCAGCAAGGCGCAGACGGCACTGCTTTTGCTGGGCGTTGCGCTTGGCGTCTTCATCTTTATCTTCATGAGCGCCTTGATCGGTGGTCTTGCAAATTTCATCCTGCAAAGCATTGCAGGCGATCTGAGCCATATCACGATCGAGGCAGAGGTAGAGGACCCCAAACTGTTGCTGGATCAGACCGGAAGGTTGATCTTGCTGGCGCAGGAGAAATCGACGCTCAGGCAGGCTATCCTTCGCGACGTGGCTGTCTATCTGCCATTGATTAAAACATTGCCAGGGGTAGTGGCCGTTTCGCCCCAGATTGTCGGCAGCGGCTTCATGACGCGCGGGGCAAAGGTATCGCAAGTGGCGATCACCGGGGTGGAACCCGGCATGGAATCGGCCATCGTGCAGTTGCAGACCTACCTTGTTGCGGGGTCCGTTCGGGTGGGCACGGGGCTGGTCGTCATCGGGCAGACCCTGGCCGACGACCTTGGCCTGGCGGTGGGCGACACGATCCGGCTGGATTCTGGGCGGGGGGTCAATGCGGTGCTGACCGTCTCCGGAATTTACAAGATCGGGCAGGGCGGATTTGACCGGGCCACAGCCTATGTCAGCCTTGGCACAGCGCGCACGTTGCTGCTCGTGCCGCAGGGCGTGACGCGGATCGAGATCAAGTTGGCCAACCTGATGGATGCGGATGCAACCGCGCTGCGGATCACTGCCGTGACCAGTCTCAACGCGACCTCCTGGACGGAACAAGGCGCACAGGTCCTGTCGGCGCTTGCAGCGCAGGGGCAGACGGGGCTGCTCCTGAAGACATTTGCAATGGTGTCGATCGTGATCGGCATCGCCTCATCCCTGCTGTTGTCAACCTACCGGCGCAAGGCCGAGATCGGCATCATGCGGGCCATGGGGGCAAGCCGGAGGTTTGTCGTTTTCGTTTTCGTATCTCAGGGTGCACTGGTGGGTCTGATGGGCGGGCTGTTCGGCGCGGGGCTGGGGTATCTGGTGCTGTCGGCCTTTCCACCCCGCGATGCGGCACACCCGTCGGTCATGCCGATCGATATCACCGAAGGCGCATTCGGGGTGGCGATCCTGCTGACCGTCGCGATTGCCACCCTCGCCGCTATCCTGCCTGCCCGAGCCGCAGCACGGGTAGACCCGGTAACGGCCATCGGCCAATGACAGAGTTGCTTGCGGTGCGGGATCTGGTGAAAACTTTCGGTACCGGGAACGCCGAAACGCGGGTCCTGCGCGGTCTGAACCTTGTGATGGGCACCGGCGAGTTGGCGGCGCTGCTTGGTCCGTCGGGGTCTGGCAAGAGCACGCTTCTGACCATCCTTGGCACGCTGATGCACCCCACCTCGGGCAGCCACAGCATGCTGGGCGTTGATCTGACCTCTGCATCCGACCGCGCGCTGACCGAGTTTCGCAACCTGCACATCGGCTTTGTGTTCCAGTTTCACAACCTGCTGCCCGACTTTACCGCGCTGGAAAATGTGGTGTTCCCGACTGCGGTCCGCGAAGGGCGAGAGACGCCTGCGGCCCGCACACGGGGGCAGGAATTGCTGGTGCGCATGGGGCTGGCCGAACGCATCCATTTTCCCACCGGCAACCTTTCTGGGGGGCAAAAGCAGCGGGTCGCCGTTGCGCGCGCGCTGATGAACCGCCCCGAACTGGTGCTGGCGGATGAGCCGACCGGCAACCTTGACCGCGCGTCGGCCCTTCAGGTGATGGACCTGATCGCCGAGATCAACCGCGAGGAAGGCACGACCTTCCTGATCTCGACCCACGACGAAAAGATCGCGGCGCTGTGCCATCGGCAGGTCGTGGTGGCGGATGGGCTGGTGACGGGGTGATCGGGGCTGCCCTGCATCAGTGCAGCGGTGGCCCGTCCGGTGCATGACAGTATGGCAACCGTCAACCAGAGGACTCCGTCATGACATCCCACAGCACCACAATCGGCATCTTTGCCGACCACGCCGCCGCCGAAGCGGCGATCCGCAAGCTTTCCGAGGGTGGCTTTTCGGTCAAAGACCTGAGCATCGTCGGCAAGGGCTAACACACCGATGAAAAGGTCATCGGGTTTTACAACATGGGCGACAGGATCAAGTTCTGGGGCAGCCGGGGCGCGCTTTGGGGCGGGCTTTGGGGGATGTTCTTTGGCGGCATGGTGCTGACCATTCCGATTGTCGGCCATGTCATCGTTCTGGGCTACCTTGCCGCAGCAGCCCTTTCGGCGCTGGAGGGCGCTGTCGTGTTTGGCGGGGCAAGTGCCATTGGCGCAGCGCTTTATGGTATCGGTATCCCGAAGGACAGTGTGCTTGCCTATGAAACAGCCCTCGCCGTGGACAGCTTTCTGGTGATGGCGCGCGGGTCTGATGCCGATATGAAACGGGCAAAGGATATCCTTGGTCACGGCAAGGCGATGCGGGTCGAGACGCATGCCCATGCCCCCGCAACCGTCGCGCCAACGGTGTAAGGCCAGGTGCCGCTTAGGGCAGCTGAAGGCGGGCCTTGAGCGGCAGGTGGTCAGAGGCACGGCGCGCAAGGGGCGTGTTGTGCCCCACCGCCCCGGTCAGCCGTGCAGGCGCGCTGGCCATCATCCGGTCAAGGGCCGCAAGCGGATAGCGCGCCGGATAGCTGGGCAAGGCGCCTGTGTCCTGAAAATGCGGCGTCAAGTGAGCCAGTGCCGCAGTCTTGACGCCGCGCCAGATGTTCAGATCAGGTGATGGGCCTGATCGCCGAAATCAACTGCGAGAAGGGCACGACCATCCTGATCTCGACCCAGGACGAAAAGTTCGCGGCGCTGTGTCGGCGGCATATCGTGGTTGGTTACAGATTGGCGACGGACAAGCGAGGTCACCCCGTGAACTGCGCGAGGGTGTCCGGCCCCCAAAACCGAAGGATCAGGCCCGCGGGGCACAGCAGCAACAGACACAGGATGAGCGGGTCATAGTGAGCGGCATAGTCCGTAAAAATGACCCAGACCGCGTTGCTCATCGCGTGAAACAGCACCGCCACAGGCATCCCGCCCGCCGTGTTCACGAACAACCAGGCGATAATGACCCGCATCAGGACCATTGCAAGGCTATGTCACAGAATCCAACCCGCGCCGCGGCCAAGAAAGGCAAACGGAATGACATGCCATAGGGCCCAGACGGCGCCGATGATCAGCGCCACATGCAACGCGGAATGCCGCCGCTTCAATCCGGGCCAGGCATAGCCCTGCCACCCGATTTCTTCGCAAGCAGCACCAAGGAGGATCAGGACGAGCCCCGCCAGGATCGTGCCGGAAGGGGCCAACTGAAGGGCGGGACCCGCTTTCCCGAGCAGCCGGAGCGCGCCGGCCGTCAACGCAAAGGCGATGGGCATGATGAAAATCGCTGCAAGAACCCATGTCGTCTGACGCAGGCAACGGGTGTCGGTGGTGAGCCTGAGGAACCGCGCTGTTGCCAGATGACCCCCCTGCCGGAAGACAAGCAGAAACGCCACCGCCAGCGGCACTACGACCATGACGGCGCTGACCGGAAAGGAAGGCGCAAACGGCAGCGCAAGCTTGGTGGCGGCCATTGCGTAGAACGGCAGGGACAGCACAAACACCATGCCAAAAAAGGCCCATGCTGACGGAGTGCCCCGGCCAGCGGACATGTCCTGGCGAAGTCCGGACGTCACCCGGCGGGGCCGGCAAAGGTATAGCGCAGGGTCTGTAATGTGCCTTTGAAATAGGGCCGCTCACCTTGCGGGGTCAGGTACAGAACCTCGCCCGTCATCGGCACGCGCATGCCGTCCTGCGTCTGATAGTTCGACATGCGGCACTCCCACGGCATCATCACAGTCGCCTTGCCCACCTGTCCGGCGCGCGCGTCTGCAAGAATCGAGGTTATCAAACCGTCCGCGCCAAAGCGAAACAGCATTGTTACCGAAATCGGGCCATCGGTGATGGTGGCGCGGGCCGAGGCGTCATCCACTGCCGTCCACACGACATCCTGGCTGGGCAACAGCGCTGTTGGAAACCACACACTTTCGGCGAAATGGCGCATCAGTTCGCCCCGCGCAATCTCGCCCCTGCCCTGCTGACTACCCATGCCGAACAGCCCAAGGATGGCCGGGCGCAAAAGGCCCTCGCCGGCCATATAGACATCGACCACCCGCACCGGTACGCTGGGGAACATCGTGATGGTCGCATCCCAAACAAAGCCGGGTCGCCCGGTCGTGAACCGTTGGGTGGCCGTAAAAGGTTTCCATTGGGGTGCGGCGGTACCTAGGTTGAACGTGCCGCTCTGGGTCAGGGTCACCCCCGACACGATCTGCTGCCCATCGGTCAGGGCGGCGCGGAAATAGCGTTGCACCGGGGCGGGAAGGCTGGAGAGGTCGGCTTGGCTGTAGCGGCGTGCGACTGGGGCGATATCGCCGTTGTCCAGCCGTGCGATCAAGGCTGCGGTCGCCGATGACCAGCGCCAAGCGCCGAACATCGTTAGCCCGCCATACAGAAGCGCCAGCCCCAATGCGGCAACTGCGGCCCATTTCAGCAAAAGAAAGGCTGACATGACCAAGGTCAGATCCGGCCCATCAGCATCAGCACGACGACAATGATCAGGATCGTCCCGATGACCCCGACACCACCATGGCCGTAGCCATAGCCATAGCCACCGAACCGCCCGCTGAAGCCGCCGAGCAGAAAGATGATCAGGATGATTGCAAGGATTGTGCCAAGGGACATGGGGGTTCTCCGCTGTGTCAGGATTTGGTGGAACTGTTTAGCCGGTCGGCCAGACGGCGGCCCAAGACGAAAGCCGCCGTGAAAACCGCCATGGTCGCGGCATCGGCAGGCCGGGGTGGGGTGGTCGGGGGGTGTGTGGTCGGGGGCGGTGCGGCTATGTTTCGGCCAGAGGGCCGGGCCACAAACAGCACGCCCGCCGCGAGTGCCAGAAGCGCCAGCCCAAGGACCAGCGCCGCCAGCCCCGGCCCGAGCAGAAAACGCAAACCGATGTAGGCCGCGAACACAAGGAATGCTGCACCGAGCGTGGCTATCAGTAGGGCCATGCCGACCAGCGCGCCCCGCCGCAAGGCTGCACGCAAGGCGCAAACGGCCTCGTGCGCAAAATCCTGCATTGGTTGCAAAACGCCGCTCATCCGCGCCGCGTCATGGCCCCGATCAACAGGCCTATCCCTGCCGCCAGCCCCAGGGCCATCCACGGATGTGTCGCCACCGATTTTTCAAGATCGGCCTCGGCACTGATGCCCTTGCGTTCAACATAATGCACGGCTTCGCTCGCGCCTTCGGAAATGTCGCTGGCCATCCTGCGGCCTCGACGTTCGGCCAGCGTGGTGACCGAGCCTGCCAATTTGGTCACGTCGTCCCGAAGGGCGGCCAGCTGTGCAACCACCTCTTCGAAATCGGTCGGTGTGGGCAGCTTCGGTGCTTTTGCATCTTGCAGCATGATCGTCTCCTTTGCCGGGCAGCGGGCGGGAGTGTCCGATGTTTCCGGCGGTGTTTCGAACGCAGGACAGAGGCGTGCAGGGTGCCCCTCTGGCCTTCATGGATTACCTGACCGCTTTTGCCGATGCGCCGCACTAACCTCGCGCAGCCTTGCAGGCGTTGCCGCTCGACGCCGTCGGTCGCAGCGACTGGCCCCGATTTAATCAGACAGCCAAGAGCAGCCAAAAGCAGAATTCCGGTGACGATCAGATAGGCTTGCTGGTCGCCACCGCCTTGTGGGGTAACGGGAATGGCCCAAGAGCCCGCGTTGATCGCGCCATGCAGGCAGATCGCGGGCAGAACGCTGAAACGGGTATTGACCGCCAGCCGTGCAAAAAGAACGGACAGCGCAATGGTGCCTGCAAGGAATGGCAGCATCGGCAGCGTAGCTTGCGAAGTACCAGCCATCCAGAACAGCGGCAGGTGCCAGATCGCCCAGACCACGCCGAGGGCGATACTTGCCCCCCGCCAACCGATGTGCCGCGACAGCACCGGCAACGCATAGCCGCGCCAGCCGAACTCTTCGCCCAAGGGGCCACCAAGGACGAAGATCTGGACCACGATCAGAACGGATAGCCACAAATGCCCGGCGGCGGGTGAGGCGGGCACAATGCCGCCCAAAGCCGCGTGCAGGCCAAGCGCAATCGCCATGGCAAAAAGCGGAACAAGCGCCGCGATGGCGAACCACCCCCACCCCAGCCGCCAGAAAAGGCACCTTAGCAGCCAGCGCTTGAGGCCCGGCACGCCATCGAAAACAGTTACAGTGACAAGCCCGGCCAGACTGGGCCCGAAAGCGGAGGCCAGCATGAGCGCGGTCTTCACCGCCGACTGCAAACCCGGCAGCAGCATGATGATCGCCCACAGACCCCAGGTCCAGCCAAAGGTAAGCATGCAGAAGATTGCGAGGGCCGAGACTTTGTTTGATCGGGCCGTTTGACCCATAGCGAGGGTCTGCGGTCGGCCAGGGTCAGCCGCGATCATGGGTCAACGCCTTGTGGCGCGGTGACAAGCGCTGCAATGGCTGCCATCACCTCGTCATTGTGGCCGACCCAGGTGTGGCCGCCTGTTTCAAACCCCAGAAACCGGGCACCGGTGATCTTCCCGGCCATGTAGGCGGCGCTGGCAAAGGTGCCATAGCCATCATCCCGCGCGCTTATGATCAGTGTCGGTGCGCGGACGCGGCTCAGGTCAACGGGGGTCATGGTCTTGCCTGCGGCCGTGTCGGCGCGCAGACCGGCGGCACGGGCCGACACGGGCAGGATGCCGTCCAGCATCGCATTGATGCGCGCGCGTTCGGCAGGGCTGGCCGTGTCCAAAAGGCCGGGAGGCGTGGCCAGCACAGTGGCGATGATCTTGCCCCGCGCAACCTGCATGGCGGACCAGAACAGGAAATCCGAGCTGATGACCCGCATCATGGCGGCCTCGATCCATGGGGCCATCGGTTCGGCGGACGCCGGCTGATCGGGCGGTTTGTAACCCAACGGCACCAGCAGGATCAGCCCCGACACCCGGTCCGGATGCCGGATCGCCATTTGCAGCGCTGATAGCGCACCAGCCGACCCGCCCATTACGGCGGCAGTGGGCAGGTCCAGCGCATCCATCAGGCAGACAAAGGCATCGGCCTGCGCCTCGGCCGACGCATCGGCGGGCATGGGCGTGCGCAGATAGCCAAAGCGCGACATTGCGATAACGCGGATACCGCGCGCGGCCAGCGGGGCTGCAAAAGCCATGCCCTGATCAAACCCGCCGCCGCTGCCATGTACGGCCAGCAACGGCTGGCCCGTTCCGGCCTCCTGATATTCTATCCGGCCACAGGGGGTTTCAATCAGGGTGCTGCCAAGGCTTATGCGGGTCCGCGCAGCGGCAAGGTCGGTCGAGAATTGCCACCAAATTGATATTGCAGTGGCGGCCAGCACAACCGCCCCGACGACCACCCAGCGTCGCCTTGTCACGCCATCACCGCCTCGACCGGCCTGCGGACGGAAAAGGGCATCGCGGCGCTGCGGCCAAAACGCATCACGATATCTGGTCTGCGCCCCAACAGGCCCGCAAGTGCTGCCAAATCGGCGCGAAAGGCGGGCACCTCGACGGGTTGGTTGAGGAACGCGTGTTTCAGCCCCAAAGCCGTGGCTTGCAGCGCAAAGCGCTGGCAAGCGCGACCGACCTGCACCCAATTGGCCGGGTTGGCCTGCGGCCCAGAAAACACCGCAATGCCAGAGGATGAGGCGATCTGGCGGGCGTATTTTGCGTTCTCGGACTTTGCGGTGAACACCATGTCGAACAGGCGTGGCCCGAGCCAGTCTGGCAAGGCCGGGTTACCGCTGGCGGCACTGTAGAGCCCGTCGCCGGTGGTCATCGCCGCATTGGGGCTAAACCGCAGCCAGTGTTTCAGTTCGACGGCAAAGGCCGGGTCGGCCATCTGGGCGGTGTTGGCCGCGATCACCAGATCGCCAAGGCGGGTGATCGAGGCGCGGTCGGTGATCAGGACAAGGTCCACCCCCGGCACGGTTGCCGCCTGCAGAAGCGTCAGATCGGCAGGGCTGACTGCGCTTGCGTCATAGTCGGACCGGGTCGATTGCCGCAGCGGGATGGCATCGAAAAGTGCGCTGTCCGGACTGCGGACGGTGCCATAGGCGACGCGTACGATCCCCTCGGGCTCAAACGTGATCTCGCCACCCCGGCCCTGCGCGGCCATGGCAAGGGACAGGTTCTCGGCCGCGCAGCCAAGATTGACGAACAGGTGATGGTCGTCCGGGTCCACCACTGGCGTGCGCAGGGAAAGGTCGGGCAGGATGTCGATGCCCTCCGCCGTTTCGCGGAACTTCCAGGGTTGGGTGTTGTGCCCGTTCGCGGCAAGGGTGGCGTAGCGGATCAGGTCGCGCGCCTGCGGTGTGGCGGGTAGCGCAAGCCGCTGGCTGGCGGCCATTTCCGCCATGTCGCCCGCCGATCCCATCTGCCGCCAGCCAAGCCAGCCCGCACCGCCAAGGCCGGCCAAGACCGCGCCACCAATCAGAACGCCCCGGCGCGGCACGCTCACGCCGCCACCGCATCGCGCCGCAACAACCAGCCGCCCGGCAAGGCAAAGGCCGCCAGCGTGCCGATCCCCATAAGGGTCAGGCCCAGCACGAAGAACCACCCGGCCACCGGGACCAGCCAGGCCAACCCGGCGAGGAAGGCGCCAAGGCAGGCGAGGGCGAACTTGCCCGGCAATCCCTCGGGCATCACGCGCCCGGCGGCCAGCCATAGTCCGACACCCAGCACATAGGACCCCAAGGCATAACCGGCAAAGATCGCGGCAACCGTGATCATCAGCATGACGGGCAGCAGGAACACCCCGATGATCGTCAGCAACAGCACGAACCCCGATCCCGCCAGAGCCGACGTCACCAGAAACCCCGACCAGATCGCCCGTCCCGGATGCGCCAGCGCCAGTTCGCGCCAGTTTTGCACGGCCTTGGGTGCCACAGCGATGACCATGGCCGCGATCAGGCCCGAGATCAGAACCCCCATCAGAAACCCGGTTATGATGCGCCAGACCGGCACCTTCATCGGCATCCGGTCCGACCATTCGCCCTCATAGCTCGCGCGTGTCTCGATCTTGACTCGCGCCGCCGGAGCCACGCTTGCGGGCACGGTGATGCTGGCCGGGTCTTCGGCATAGATCGTCAGCGCCCCCGCGACACGCGCCCCCGGCCCGAAAACGATATCATCCGCGACCAGCACCACATCCCCGGCAATCGCCCCTTGCAACAAGATATCCGCCCCGGTGACCAAAGCATAACCCCCGACCGAGGCCACCGTCACCTCGGACCCCGCCGCGCGCAGGTTCCCGGTAATCGGTCCCAGCGTGATCTCATAGCCGGTGACCGAGATATCGCCGCCAACCGGTGCCGTGGCCTTCACACTGTATCCCACCGCAAACAGATCGCCCGCTACTGCCGCATCGACCACCACCCGTCTCCCGGCCAGATGCGCCGAGCCGCCGACCGGGGCGGCTACAGAAACCCTGTTGCCCGCCATGAACAGGTCCTGCCCGGCAGGTCCATCAAACCGAACTGTCTCGCCAGCCGCGTAACGGTCTTGGGCGATGTTCAGCACCGAGGTTTCGGCGAATACCGGTGCCGCGAGCAGGCAGCAGATCAGGGACAGCGGTCGCAGCATGGCGGACTTCCTTCTGTGGGTTCGTCGTCACCTTGCACCTATGGGCTGCACCCCGCCCTGACCTGTATCAGCGCAGCGCTGCTTCATCCGAAAGGCGGGTTGTCTGCAAAAGCACGTCTTGCCGCAGGATCGCACGGCCACGCTGCGGGTCTTCGAACAAGGGGCTGTGGGCCGCGTTCGGGAAGGAGTAGAACCCCTTCACTGGTGCTGTGATCTGCGCGAAGAAGTCTTTCGACAGGTGATAGTTGGCCGTCAGATCATGCGCGCCGCTCAGGAAATACACCGGCAGGTCAAGCGACTTGATCCAGGCCGTCAGGTCGGTCCTCAGGAAATCGTCCCACAGAAAACCCCGCGAGAATTTCAGGCCGCGCCAGATGTCGATCTTTTCGCCAATGGTATAGGCCGGGCACCGCCAGATTGGCAGAAATATGCCGGCAAGGACCGAACGCATGTCGCGCGTGGTGCCACATCCAAGGCCGTGCATCGCCCTGTCACGCAGGCGCAAATAGGCTGGGGAAAGCCCATCTGTCATACTGACCGGCGCGGCCAGCAGCCTGCGGACCATCGACGCGTCGCGGCGTGCGCGGTACTGGTCCAGCATCGCGCGATGCGCCACGACCTCGGATCGCAACAGATAGCTCACCTGCCCCATGCCGACGTAGGCGTGAAACAACTCGGGCGCTTCCGCCGCGACCTGTATGCCCAGAAAGCTGCCCCAGGAGTGGCCAAGAAGCACGATCCTGTTCTTGCCAAACCGCTGACGCAGGTAGTGTGTGACTGCAATCGCATCGGCGATGAGCTGTGCGACGGTCATGCTGTCTGGCGGGATGTCGGGGCTGAAAGACAGGCCCGCGCCCCGTTGCTCCCACCAGACGACGGTAAAATCCTGCTCCAGCCCTGATGGATGGGTGGTGTTCAGAAAGAACTCCGGCATGCCGGGGCCGCCGTGCAGGAACAGCAGGACCGGATGCGCGGTATCGGTGCTTTGGATGATCATGCCCTGTCGGACACCGTTGATCATCACGAAGGCCCGTTCGGAAAGGCTTCCCGCGCGGGGCTGGCTTGCGGCATCGACCAGCGGCGCGGGGCGGCCCGGACTCCACCCCCATAGCAGGCCGCCAAGGCCCAGCACCCCGGTGCCGAGAATTGTGCTACCGCCAATCAGCAGGTTTCGTCGGCTATTCCGTTGCAACGCCGTCGAACACTTCGGTCGAAGCCTGTGCATCGGCCTTGCGCTTTTGCACAAGCCCGTCGACGTGGTTTGGTGGGCCGTAAAGGGTGTAAAGCCGCAACGGCTTGTCCCCGGTATTGATCAGGTTATGCAGTGATCCGGCAGGCACGATGATGGCATCCCCGCCTTTCACCTTCTTGACCACAGCGTCGATAACAATTTCGCCGTGACCTTTCTCGATGCGAAAGAACTGGTCATGGGTCTTGTGGGTTTCCATCCCGATATCCTCGCCCGGCTTCAGCGCCATGAGGACCAGTTGCAGATGGTGACCGGTGTAGAGAACGCGCCGGAAGGCGGTGTTCGCTTCGGTCAGCTTTTCGATGTCAGCGGTGTAGCCGTTCATGGTGCAAGCCTTTCGGGATATCGGGGCCAGAAGGGTCCCTTCCGGCGGCATCTGGCGCCCAATATCTGGGCGGCGCACTGATGCAGGTTGGGCTTGGTGGCTTACGCCAGCGTTTGCGCCGCTGTTTGGGCCGTCGCTGACCGGCGCTGCGCCCAACGCCAGACCGGCTTCAGCACCTCCAGCACCAGCAAGACTGCCAGCCCGGCAAGCGGGGGAACGGCCAGACTTGCAGGTTCCAAGGCGGCAAAACCAAAGAGATCGCGGACCGGTGGCCAGAACAGCGTGACGGCCAGCGTCGCCCCCACGATGGGCAGCACGATGGCCAAGGCCCGGTTGGGCCGAGAGATCGCGGTCAGGATGGACGACGATCGCGACCGATCCACCAGAATCAGCGCCACGATGCCAAAGATCAGCGCGGCGAAGGTCATGCCTCGCACCTGATCAGTTGACAGGCCATAGTCTGGCGCAAACGCAAAGATCGTGCCGGTGATCCCCAGCACCAGCGCGCCTTGCACAAGGCTCCACAGAATGGTCGGCCCGGAAAACAGCGGCTCTGCCGGTGGGCGGGGTGGGCGGGCCATGATGCCGTCCTCTTCAGTCTCGGCCTCGAACACAAGGCTGCAGACCGGGTCGATCACCATTTCAAGGAATGCAATGTGGACGGGGCCGAACAGGATGGGCATGCCGAACAGAAGCGGTATCAGCGCTAGGCCCGCGATGGGGACGTGGACGGCAAGGATGAAGCTCATCGCCTTGCGCAGGTTGTCATAGATGCGGCGGCCAAGCCTGATGGTGGTCACGATGGACCCGAAATCATCATCCAGCAGGACGATGCTGGCCGCCTCGCGCGCAACGTCCGTTCCCCGCCCGCCCATGGCCACACCGATGTGTGCTGCCTTCAGGCTGGGCGCGTCATTCACGCCGTCGCCGGTCATCGCCACCACCGCGCCTGCGGATTTCAGGGCCGTGACGATGCGCAGTTTCTGTTCTGGCATGATGCGGGCGAAGATGGTCACATTCTTGACCGCCGTTGTCAGATCGGCATCCGACATCGCGGTCACTTCGGGGCCAGTGATGACGCGGTCACCCTGCAACCCGGCCTGTAATGAAATGGCCTGGGCGGTCGCGGGATAGTCGCCGGTGATCATGATGACCCGGATGCCTGCTGTGCGGCACTGCGCCACCGCCGCTGGAACCGAAGCGCGCAGGGGGTCGGCAAGGCCCACCAGTCCCAGAAAGCGAAAGGCAAAGTCACGCTGGCTGGCGGGCAAGGCGCCCTGATGGGCCGCCTCGGCCACGCCCAGAACGCGCAGACCCGATTTTGCCATGTCATCAACCATCGCAGCAACGGTCGCGCGGGGGACGGGCGCCAGTTTACACAGATCGGCCATCGCCTCTGGCGCGCCTTTGGCGGCGATCTGCCAGCCGCTGCCATGCGTTGCCCATGCCTGCGACATCGCCAGCAATGCGGAAGACAGGGCATAGCTGCGCGTCAGCGTGCGCCCCGCGCCGGGCAGAGTTTCGCCGTCCCGCACGTCAGCTTTGGCCAGCGCATGAAACGCCTTTTCCATCGGATCAAAGGGGTCGGGGGCCGATGCCATCACGCCTGCGGCCGCCAGTTCGCGAAAGGCCTGCGGCAGCGCGGCACCGATCCTGGCCACCGTTCCATCCGGCAGACGCAACTCGGCAACCGTCATCCGGTTTTCGGTAAGTGTGCCGGTCTTGTCGGTGCAAAGCACGCTTGCAGCCCCCAACGTCTCGATGGCGGACGCCCGCCGCGTCAGCACCCGGACCTTGGATATCCGCCAGGCCCCCATCGCCATGAACACCGCAAGCACCATCGGGAATTCCTCGGGCAGCATCGACATGCCCACGGCGATGCCCGCCAGAACCCCCTCCAGCCAGCCGCCGCGCAAGAGGCCGTATAGAACGACAACCGCCACGCTGACCGCAGCACCGACAGCGGCGAACACGATGACGAGCTTGCGCATCTGGCGTTGCAGGTGGGGCGTCTCGGTCTCCAGGTTGGCCAGCGACGTGCCGATCCTGCCGATTTCGGATGAGGGCCCGGTGGCCGTGACCAGCGCCAGTGCCGACCCACCCACGATCAGGCTGCCGGAAAAGACCTTTGGCTGGTCCTCGCCCCCCGGTCGCGCATTGGTGGCCGGACCTGCCACCTTGCGAACCGGAACGGCCTCGCCCGTCAGCAGGGATTCGTCGGCGGACAGTCCGGTTGCCTCCAGCAGGCTGGCATCCGCAGGCACCCGGTCACCTTCTGACAAAACAATCAGATCACCGCGCGCCACCTCACGCCCCGCGATCCGCATCCGTTCACCGCCCCTGATCACCAATGCACGCGGGCTGGTCAGATCGCGGAGCGCTTCAAGCACGCGTTCGGTCCGCGCCTCTTGCACCACGGTGATGCCGACGGAAAGGCAGGCGAAGGCCAGAAGGATCAGCGCCTCTTCGCGGTTGCCAAGCAGCAGATAAACGATGCCACCGGCAATCAGCAGCGCCAGCATCGGTTCACGCAGGACATCGAGGATCATCCGGAATGGCCCGCGACGACGCGCACGGGGCAATTCGTTGTAGCCTTCGGTGACAAGGCGCTGTTGGGCTTCAGCCCGCGTAAGGCCCTGCGATGCGGGCCCCGTGGCGGTAGGTTCGGCTGCGGAATCGGTCAAGATGGTGGCCTTTCGGGGGGGTGCCGCATTCTGGCACGGAAACGAAACGCACAACCCTGATCTGGGTCAGCTTGGGCCAGCCTGATCCCGGCTAGCTTGCCTTTGACACACCAGCAATCAGGAGACCCCTAATGCCAGCCACCGAGAAACCGGGGTTCCGTTTCCCATCCGCGTTCACCATTCTGTTCGGGCTGATCATCCTTGTGGCGGCGCTGACCTGGATCATTCCGGCAGGCCAGTATCAGCGCGTCCCGTCCGAAGCACTTGGCAAGGATGTGCCGGTTGCGGGCAGCTATGCACCCACGGATGCCAATCCGCAGGGCTTTCTTGACGTCGTTTTGGCCCCGATCGCGGGGTTTTACGATCCAAGCAGTTATACCGCCAATGCCATCGACGTGGCGCTGTTCGTGCTGATGATCGGCGGGTTCATCGGGGTGGTCACGGCCACGGGCGCGATTGATGCAGGTATCAAACGGGCCATGACGCGGCTGAAGGGCCGGGAAAAGTGGATGATCCCGATCCTGATGGGACTGTTCGCTTTGGGCGGCACCACCGAAGGCATGGCCGAGGAAACGCTGGCGTTTTACGTGCTGCTGACCCCGGTGATGATCGCGGCGGGCTATGATGCGATTACCCCGGTGGCGGTGATCATGCTGGGCGCGGGCATCGGTGTGCTGGGCTCAACCGTCAACGCGTTTTCAACCGTGATCGCTTCGAACGCAGCAGGGGTGCCGTTTACTGACGGGCTGATGCTGCGGCTGGCGATACTGGCCGTAACCTTTGCCGGGACGGTCGCATACGTCATGCGCTATGCGGCGCGGGTCAAGGCGGACCCCTCGCAGTCGCTGGTCTTTGACCGCAAGGCCGAGAACGAGGCGCATTTTCGCAGCGCGTCCGAAGGCACCACCACTTTCACCGGGTTGCACAAGATCGTCCTTTTGTTGTTCGCCGCCACCTTTGCGGTGATGATCTGGGGCGTATCCCTTGGCGGCTGGTGGATGGCCGAGATGAGCGGGCTGTTCTTGTTCGCGGGCATCGGCATTGGCCTGATCGGGCGCCTTGGCGAAAAGGGCGTGGTCGAGGCATTTGTCGGCGGCGCGAAAGACCTGCTGGGCGTGGCGCTGATCATCGGCCTTGCGCGCGGCATCGTCGTGGTGATGGACGCGGGCCACATGACCGACACCATCCTGCATTGGGCCGAAGGCACCGTCACCGGCCTGAACCGCATCCTGTTCATCAACGCGATGTATTGGATCGAGGTGGGGCTGTCGTTCTTTGTGCCATCGACCTCGGGTCTTGCCGTGCTGTCGATGCCGATCCTGGCCCCTGTCGGCGATTTTGCGGGGGTTGAGCGCAGTCTGATCGTCACGGCATTCCAGTCGGCCGCAGGCATCGTAAACCTTATCACCCCCACGTCGGCGGTCGTCATGGGCGGCCTTGCCATCGCCCGCGTGCCCTATGACCGCTGGCTGCGCTTTGTTTGGCCGGTGCTTTTGGGCCTGACGATCCTCATCATGGCCGCCCTCAGCCTTGGCGTCGTTTTACAAGGAACACCCGCATGACGATCACCTATGGCGTCCATTCCGAGGCGGGCAAGCTGCGCCGCGTTTTGGTCCACCGGCCCGGGTCGGAAATGGCGCGGCTGACGCCTGCCAACTGTGAAAGCCTGCTGTTTGACGATGTGCTTTGGGTCAAGCAGGCCCGGATCGACCACATGGCCTTTGTCGATATCCTGCGAGAACGTGGTGTAGCCGTGGTTCTGCTGCGCGAGATGCTGGAAGAGGTGCTGACACAGCCCGAGGCCCGGCGCTGGCTGCTTGACGCGCGGATCACCGACAATTCGGTGGGGGTCGGCCTGTCGGCCGATCTGCACGCCTGCCTGACCGAGATGCCCGCCAACGCATTGACCCATATCCTGATCGGCGGGATGAGCCGGGCGGAACTGCCAATCCCCGAGGCAGGTGTTTTGGTGCCCATGCTGCGGGGCGAGGATTTCCTGCTGCCGCCGATGCCGAACACGATCTTCACCCGCGACTCGTCCGCCTGGATCTACGGCGGGGTCACGCTGAACCCGATGTTCTGGCCCGCCCGGCGGCTGGAAACGCTGAACCTGGCCGCCATTTACCGGTTTCATCCTGACTTTGCGGGGGCGGGTTTCCCGATCTGGTTCGGCGACCCGAAGGTCGATCACGGGATGGCCACGCTGGAGGGCGGCGATGTGATGCCCATCGGCAACGCCACCGTCCTGATCGGCATGGGCGAACGCACCACACCGCAGGCGGTAGGGCAAGTGGCGCGCGCCTTGTTTGCGGGTGGCGGGGCGGAACGGGTGATCGCCTGCCAGTTCCCGCGTGCGCGATCTTCCATGCACCTCGATACCGTCTTCACCTTCTGCGACCGCGATCTGGTGACCGTGTTTGCCGAGGTAACGGACGCGATCCAGACCTATTCCCTGCGCCCGGATGATAAAGGAGGGGTGACGGTCACGCCCGAAACATTGCCGTTTCTTGAGGTGGTCGCCGGTGCCCTTGGCCTGCCGAAACTGCGTACCGTGCCGACGGGTGGTGACGCCTATGAGGCGCAGCGTGAACAGTGGGATGATGCCAACAACCTGCTTTGCATCAGCCCCGGTGTCGTTGTCGGCTATGAGCGCAACACCCATTCCAACACCCTGCTGCGCAAAGCCGGGGTCGAGGTGATTACCATCTCTGGCGCCGAGTTGGGTCGTGGGCGCGGCGGGTCGCATTGCATGACCTGCCCGCTGATCCGCGATACCCTTTGAAAGGACCACACAATGCCGCAAAACCTGCACGGCCGCAGTTTTCTGAAACTGCTGGATTTCTCGGGCGACGAGTTGCGCTTCCTCTTGCGCCTTGGTGCGAACCTGAAAGAGGCCAAGGCCACGGGCACCGAGCGCCAATTGCTGCAAGGCAAGACCATCGCCCTGATCTTTGAAAAGGACAGCACCCGCACCCGTAGCGCCTTTGAGGTGGCGGCCTTTGATCAGGGCGCGCATGTCACCTATCTGGGTCCGTCGGGCAGCCATATCGGCACCAAGGAATCGATGAAGGACACCGCCCGCGTGCTGGGCCGGTTCTATGACGCCATTGAGTATCGCGGGTTCGGGCAGGCTGAGGCGGAAACCCTGGCCGAACATGCAGGCGTGCCGGTTTACAACGGGCTGACGGCCGAGTTTCACCCGACCCAGGTGTTGGCCGATCTGATGACCATGCGCGAGTACACCCACAAGCATCTGTCCGACATTGCCTTCTGTTTTGTCGGTGATACGGGCGGCAACATGGGGTCATCGCTGATGGTGGGCGCGGCGCTGATCGGGATGGATATCCGCCTGTGCGGTCCGCAGGCGCTGTGGCCCGATGCCCCTTTGGTAGACCAATGCCGCAAATTGGCCGAGGTCAGCGGTGCGCGCATTACCCTGACCGAAAAGCTGGCCGAGGGGGTGGAGGGCTGCGATTTCATCTATACCGATGTCTGGGTGTCGATGGGCGAACCCGACGCGGTCTGGGCCGAGCGGATTGCGCTGCTTTCGCCCTACACTGTCACGCAAAAGGTGATGGACCTGACCGGCAACCCCTATGCCAAGTTCCTGCACTGCCTGCCCGCTTTTCATAACCGAGAGACGACGACCGGCGAGAAGATATTCCAGACCTACGGGCTGGAATGCCTTGAGGTGACCGATGAGGTTTTTGAATCCTCCGCTTCGAAGGTCTTCGATCAGGCGGAAAACCGGCTACACTCGATCAAGGCGGTGCTTGTCGCCACAATAGGGGCCTCGTGATGCGCATCGTCGTGGCTCTGGGCGGCAATGCCCTTTTGAAACGCGGCGAGCCGATGACGGCAGAGGCGCAGCATACCAATGTGCGCATCGCTGCGGCAGCGCTGGCCGATCTTGCGCGCGATCATCAGATCATCGTCGCGCATGGCAACGGCCCGCAGGTCGGGCTGATGGCGCTGCACGCAGCGACCTTTGCGCCCGACAACCCGTGGCCGCTGGATGTGCTGGGGGCCGAGACCGAAGGCATGATCGGTTATCTGATCGAGCAGGAGCTGATGAACGCCCTGCCACCGGGCACCGATTGCGCCACCCTGTTGACGCGGGTGGAAGTTGATCCAAAGGATCCGGCCTTTGACCAGCCCACCAAACCCATCGGCCCGATCTACACCGCCGAAGAGGCAAAACTGGTCAGCGCCGAACACCGCTGGTCGATGGTCGAAGAGGCCAAGGGGGGCTTGCGCCGTGTTGTCCCCTCACCCCTGCCCATGGCCGTTCTGAACATCGCGCCAATCCGCCTGCTGGTGGAGGCCGGGGTCTGCGTGATCTGCGCGGGTGGTGGCGGCATTCCGGTGGTGCGGGGCAAGGATGGCAAGATGGAGGGGGTCGAGGCGGTCATCGACAAGGACCGCACCGCCGCCTTGCTGGCGGTTACGCTCAAGGCGGATGTGCTGCTGATGCTGACCGATGTCGAGGCTGTATTCCGCGATTGGGGTGGGCCGGATCAGGCGGCGATTGACGCGATCACGCCCGACGCCCTTGCCGACATGAGCTTTGCCGCAGGGTCCATGGGGCCGAAGATCACCTCGGCCTGTGCTTTCGTGCAGGCGGGTGGGACCATGGCCGGCATCGGCCGCCTGCAGGACGCCCGCGCAATCGTCGAAGACCGGGCGGGCACGCGGGTGCGCATGGCACCCTTGGCGTCAGACAATCGTCTGCCGGGCAAGAAAAAATCTGCTTTGCCGCTGAAACACCAACCTGAAGCAGTGCCGGGGGCCGCTTAGGCGTTCAACGTTGGACATAGGTAAGAGTGGCCTTGTTCCATGGTTTCGAACTCGACCCCACCCGACGCGCGCGTCTGTACCTCGTCGGGCGCATCGGGTGGGCCAAGCCTTTGCCGGGACTGCAAAGCCGCAACCGACAAACCGAAGGAGTGACGATGACACAATCCCTGACAGGCAAGATCGCCCTTATCACCGGGGCCGCTGGTGCGCTTGGCCTTGCGACAGCGACCCTGCTGGCATCGCGCGGGGCCATGATCGCGGCCACCGATGTTTCGGGGGCAGACTTTGGCCCGCTCCGCGCCGCAATCCCCGATGCAAAGCGCCTGCTGGTCATCGAGGCGGACGTGACCGATGAGGCGGCCTTCGGTGCGGTTGTCGCGGCAGCGGTCAACGCCTTTGGCACCATCGACATCTTCTTCAACAACGCGGGCATCGAGGGGCCGGTGGCCCCGATCCCCGACTTTCCGACGGATGGCTTTCGCAAAGTGATGGAGGTCAATGTGACCGGCATCTTCCTGGGCCTGAAACTGGTGATCCCCGTCATGGCAAAGGCGGGTCACGGCAGCATCATCAATTCGTCCAGCGTGGCGGGGCTGACCGGCTCGCCCGGCTTGTGCGCCTATGTGGCCAGCAAACACGCAGTCCTTGGCCTGACACGGGCCGCGGCGGTGGAATGGGGGGCCAAAGGCATCCGCGTCAACTGCATCAACCCCGGCCCCATCGAAAGCCGCATGATGGCGTCAATCGAGGAAGGGGCAAGCCCGGGGGGCGCTGCGGCGGTACATGAGGGGTTCGCTGCAACCATCCCGATGAAGCGTTATGGCACACCGCACGAGGTTGCGGGTCTTGTCGCCTTTCTGGCCTCGGACGACGCTGGCTATGTGAATGGCGGCGCCTACACGGTCGATGGCGGCATGACCGCCGCCTGATCACTTCAGCAGGGGGCCATCATGATCGAGGTAACTCTTGTCGAAATCCGCAAGCAGCACGAGGCGGTCAAGATCGTGAATGGTCACTTTGCCATGCTGAAAGGTGAGCAGACCATCTTCGCGCAATTCCCGCAGCACCCGGTTGACGTGCACCGCACTCAGTCCCAACGCATCAGCCATCATATATTGCGACAGCGGGCAGGAGTATCCGAGGGCTGTTCCAAGCCCAACCAGCTTCAGCCGAGCGCTCAGTTCCAGAAGGAAATGCGCGGTGCGTTCCTTGGCATCCCGGCGACCGATGCCCACCAGATGTTCCACCACCATCGCCTCGTCGCGCGACGCCGCCCAAAGCACGGCGGTGGCAAGCCTTGGCGTCTTGCTGAAGGTATCCAGAAGGTCGCCGACCAAAACCTCGGACGCTTCGACGTTCGTCACGGGTTCGATATTGTGGTCAGCTGTACGAAACAGCACCGACCGCAGGCCCAGAAAATCGCCCGGGATCTGGAAATCGACGATCTGCCGCGTACCGCCAGACAGCAGCTTGTAGGAACAGACCCACCCCGAGGCGAGGATGTAGGCGGAATGATTGACCTCGCCCTGATGGACCATGTCACGTCCGGCGGTGAAACGCTTGCGGCGGCCATGCAGCCGGTCGAGGGCCGAGAACTCTTCTCCCGACAGCGCGGCGAACGCCCCCAGTTTTCGAGCAAATGGGGAATGTTGGGTTGACACCACAGTAAATCCCTTCGGGAAACGGGCCGAAAATCTCTGGAAGAGAACGCGCCACAATCATGCACATAGCCCGAGGAAGACGCGCGCATGCTGATCTGGCTCAGTCTGTTGTAACATGTATCCCCTATAATCGCACTTATAATGAGGGTGCGCCGGGCATTTCGTCCGGTTCACCCGATACTCCGATGAAAGGTCTGACAATGCCCTATGGTCCCGATGTGGCAGGGAACGCCGCCCTTGCGATCTGCGAGTCGCTGCTTTTGGCGCTGAACGATCGCAAGATCCTGCCAGAGCGTGAAATCGTCGGGATATTGCAGGATGCCGCCGCCGCCCATGACAATGATGCCACAGAGGATGGCAAGGACGAGATGCACAAGGCTGTCGCGGCCCTGATCAACGGCATTCTGGCGGGCGGAAATTCCGTGCGACGGCGATAAGATGCACGG
The DNA here is from genome assembly GCA_038231775.1 of Rhodobacterales bacterium. GTDB lineage: Bacteria > Pseudomonadota > Alphaproteobacteria > Rhodobacterales > Rhodobacteraceae > Stagnihabitans. Next base: position 25,966 of record JBBRKS010000025.1, read on the forward strand.
AGCGTCAATGCCATGACGGGGCGTTGACGCGCACGACTGCCAGGATGCCCCTTGACCAGGCCTACAACGCGCAACATGCGCAATATGGCAGACAGTTCGCCCGAAGCAGGGCGTGCACGGCAGTGCCCCTTGCGACGACAAGGTCACAAGGCGCAGGTAGGGACGTGTCTCGGTCCAGCCCATTGGAAAACGCCAATGCGCCTCGTCGGTCTTGACCGATTCGGGTATCGGTCGCGCGCCAGCCGGTCGCCAGCACAACGGTCTGCTTCATCGTCTCGGACACTGCCGGTGCGACAAAACCAAGCGCCGCAAGAATGGCAGCGGTGAAGATCAGCGTTGTGAGAGTTTTCATGGGGTGTTCGTTGTACAGGCCAGAGTGGCCGCAGACCCCCACAGGATCGAGACGCCCACAGGATCGGGGCGCCTGACTGATGATGAGAGGTTGGTCGCCTCAGGCGTACATCGGCTCGTAGTAATAGGGATAAAGGTAGCCGTTGTAATAGTTTGCACCAAAGGCCGCGTTGGTTGCGGCGGTGTTCATGCGGCGGTAGATCGTGCCACCCAGCGACTTCATCGCGTCGTCCAGAACCGAGGTCCAGTCTTCCGAAACCTCGGCGACAAGGGCCGACTGGCCGTGCTTCAGGGTAAAGAACGACTCGGAGACAGCATTCTCACGCCGGGTCTCAGTGACGGCGTCTGCCGTGGCCCCGACGGCGCCACCGGCCAGTGCGCCGATCCCTGTCGCAGCACCTATCGACAGCGCGGCAGCACCCGCAACACCCGCCGCCACGCCAACCGGCCCGGCCATCAGGCCCAACAGGGCAACCACACCAACACCAATGGCTGTGCGCATGCCAAGATCGCTGTGGCGGTCAGCCACGCGGATGTGGCCCATGTCATCACGGCGCACAACGGCAGCACCCTGCACCGTCAACTCACCCGCTTCATCCATGTGCCATGTCAACGGCGGAGTAAAATCCGGCCACGGGGCGGCGCAAAACCAGGCCATTGGCGGGACTGAGCGCCATGGCATGCGCGCTGGCCACATAGCTGGCGTATGCCATGGCGCTTTGGCCCACTGGGCCAAGACTGCGCGGGGGTGATCAGGCGTTGGCGTCGGTTTTTCGGGCGCGGCTCTGGCCGAGCCGGTAGCTGTCGCCATTCATTTCGAGGATGTTGACGTGGTGGGTCAACCTGTCGAGGAGGGCGCCGGTCAGCCGCTCGGTGCCGAAGGTCTCGGTCCATTCATCGAACGGCAGGTTGCTGGTGATCAGCGTGGCACCGCGTTCATAGCGCTGCGAGATCATCTCGAACAGCAGTTCGGCGCCCGTCTTGGAGAGTGGGACGAAGCCCAGTTCGTCGATGATGAGCAGTTTGACTGCGGCCATCTGTTTCTGCAGGCGGATCAACCGGCGTTCATCGCGGGCTTCCATCAGTTCGTTGACCAGCGCGGCGGCGGTGGTGAAGCTGACCGACATCCCCTTCTGGCAGGCGGCCAGACCCAGGCCAAGGGCGATGTGGGTCTTGCCGGTTCCACTGGGCCCGAGGGCGATGACGTTCTCGCGCCGATCAACCCATTCGCAGCGGGCCAGTTCCAGCACCTGCATCTTGTTGAGCTTGGGGATTGCCTTGAAGTCGAAGCTGTCGAGGCTCTTGGTGGGAGGGAACTTCGCCGCCTTGATGCGGCGCTCCACCATCCGCCTTTCACGATCGATCAGTTCCAGCTCGACCAGACGGGCGAGGAACTGGACATGGTCCAGCCCTTCAGCGGCGCATTGGCGCGCCAGCTTCTCGTATTCCCGTGAGGCAAGGTCGGTAGTTTCAGTGTCTTCAAGTGATGCGCTAGCAGGATCTTCGGAGCCTCAGTCATGCGGCGTCCCCCGCCATCAGGCACATGTAGCTGGCCGCCGAGGTGGTGCCGACATTGGCGCTCGGCAGATATGGGTAGATGTCGAGGTCCAGCTTCGGCGGCCGCTTCTCCACCTGGCAAAGGACGAGGTGCTTGACGGCATCGAAGCCGACAGCGCCCAGTTGCAGTGCCTTCTTCACGGCGGCATGGAGGTCGTCGATGCCGAAGGTCTCGAGCAGGCGCAGAACCTGAACATATTCGCGGCGTCCGGCCTTGATCATCCGTGCCTCCATCAGGCGGCGCAGGGTGGCGAACTCGGGTGGCAGGTTCCATTCGGCCAAGGGTGCCGCCTGATCCAAGGCATTGATCTTCTTCTCAATAAGCGGAAGATAGTGAACCGGATCGAAGACCATGTCCTCACGGTCGTAGCAGCGCAGGTGTCTGGCGATGATCTCGCCGCCGCTGCCGATCACGACCGCGTCGACATAGCCGCGGACCCAGACATCGCGGTGGCCATAGGCGACCGGGACCGAGTAATCGTTGGTTTTGTAACGCACCAGCGCCTGTGAGCTGACCCGCCCCGTCGTCTGATCGCAGGCGTCGAACGGCGCGGCCGGCAGGTCGGCCATGGCCAGCAGATCTCGCGCGAGGCGTTCCTTGATCGTCTCGGACTGGCCGCGCAGGGCATCGGCTTGACGCCTGCGACACCGGTCCTCCAGGTAGGCGTTGAACTCCTGCCAGGTCGCAAACCGGGGAATGGGCACCATGAAGTTGCGGCGGGAGTAGCCGACCAGCCCCTCGACATTGCCTTTGTCATTGCCCTTGCCCGGCCGTCCGTAACGGTCACGAAACAGGTAGTGCGACAGGAACCCGCTGAAGAGCGTGGCCCGCTGGCGCGTCCCATCGGGCAGGATCTTCGCCACCAGACATCTGTCGTTATCGTAGAGGACAGACGACGGCACCTTGCCGAAGAAGGCAAATGCGTGAACGTGACCATCGACCCAAGCTTCCGATGTCGCCGCCTGATAGGCCCGCACGAAGCCGGCGTCGCTGTGCGGCAGATCCATGACGAAGAAATGCGCCTTCTGCTCGACGCCGCCAATGAGGACCACGGCCTCGCCGAAATCGGCTTGGGCATGTCCGGGCCGATGGGCCAGCGGCACGAACATCTCACGCCCACGCCGCTCGTGCTCGCGCACATAATCCTTCACGATCGTGTAGCCGCCAGTGAAGCCATGTTCATCGCGAAGCCGCTCGAACACCCGCTTCGCCGTGTGATGCTGCTTGCGGTGGACCTCGCGGTCCCCCTCCAGCCAAGCGTCGATGATCCGGGTGAAGGCGTCCAACTTCGGCCGCTTCACCGCCGCCTTGCGCCGATAGCCGGGTGGAACCGAGAACGCCAACATCTTCCTGACGCTGTCGCGCGAGATGTTGAAGTGTCGTGCCGCCTCTCGCTGGCTCATGCCCTCAGCACAGGCCAGCCGAACCTTACGATACAAATCCACGATGAAAATCCTCCCGCCCTCCCTGCAACCTGCAAGGAAAGACATAGGTGGACGACTATTGCGCCGCCCGCAGCGGGCTCATCCCGCCGCTACCGTGGCCGACTTTCTCACCGCCGTTCTCACGAATATGATCCGCAAGGGGCATTTTCCGCCTGCATAGGCCCCAGTATCGTAATTCGCGATGTTCGATGCATAAGCGAGCGCAAACAAGACCTTCGCGCATTGACCAGACAGGTTTGCGACAGAACCGAGAGGCTCCCACGCCGTCAACAGAGCCCAGAACTGTAATCATGAAACCCGGGGCCCGCTGCAAGTTGCGCTCGCCTGCGGCACCGCGCGTCAGACCGAAGCCGCCCAAAGTCTGAACCTGCCTTGCCCTGTGACTTCACGCACCAGACCGCGCCCATGGAACAGATCGAGATTGCGCTGGGTGGCGGCCCGGCTGGCGCCGGTGATCTCTTCGGCCTGAGGCGCCGACAGCGCAGGCCAAGCGGAGAGAGCCGCGATCAACAGGGCTGGCGTGCGGCCAGACAGATCGGCGGTGGCCTCGGTCGCCCGCGCCTCCCAATCGTCGAGCCGGTCGAGATGCAAGAGCGCTGCGTGTGTGGCTTGAGTCGCCCCCCGAACCCAGCCGTGTAGCCGCTCGGTCTCTGTCCCGCTCGCGCGCAGTGCCCCGGACCCGGTCAGCGCCGAAGGCAGGAAGAGCGCACCGCCCCGCCCGGCGGTGGCACCATGCCGCGCTGCCATCACGGCCGCCTCGACATCGGTTGTCGCTCCCTGCCGTACAATCTGCGGCTCCTCAAATCCTTGCGGAGCCGCCTCTGACCCCAGAATGCGCCAGCCGTGAAACAGCATTGCGGACTGCGTCACCGGATGCAGGCCACGCGCCGCCTCCAGGAGGCCTGCGAGATCAGCGATGGCTTCCGGCACCCGTGCCCCGTCACCCCGGCCCAGAAACACGCTGATCCCCGGCTCCCACCCCCCCGCATCCGGCCCGGCCCCCGAGGCCAGACGCCGCACCGCCCAGCCCGCTCGGATCAAGGCCTGTGCGGTCTCGCCGGTGGCCCCGATGCGCTGGCCGATCCAGAGGGCAAGTTGGTCCATCGCCAGCCGCTCACCTGTCCACCAGCTAAGATCGGCAACCTCCAGCAGCGCCAATCGTTGCCGCCAGCCGTCCCGCCGCGCCGCGGGGGCCGACCGCAGGCGCTCGTCCAACGCGCCGAACAAGAGCGTCAGTGCGGCAAGTTCACTCGAGACTTCCGCCTGTGCCACCGCCCAGAGCGCGGGATCGAAGAGCCGTGCTTTTGGCTGTTTGAGTCCCAATGGCTCAATGGGTTCGTGGTCAGCGTCGAGAGTTGGCAGGAACCACAGCTCCGCCTCAGCCTCTGGCGCAGGGTCAAAGGGGCCTCTGTATAGGTCCTCGGTTGCATCCCGCATCGACAAGGGTTTATTGCTCATAATGCGCATTATTTATCATTTCTGCACAGTACCCAAGTGAATTCTGACTACCCCCATCACCCACGATAAGTTCGCTTTATCGCGGGTGTTGTGTTGAGGCAGAAACTACCGCAAACTGCTCAGGGAAACACGCAGGAAACGCCTCAGATCAATGGTCGGATATAGCGCCCAACAGCGTCATACCGGGAAGGCCCGCTGCCTTGCGGTCAAAGGTGACCGTCTTGCCGCACCCGGCCCCCTGCCCCGCAAGCGCGACCATTTGATCCGCAAAGCCAGCGCCGCCTTTGCGCAGACGGTCGACGGCCACAGCAACGTGATCCGCCGCTTCAACTACCAGTTCGCGTGCGCCAAGCAGGCCCTCGATCGCGTCGGCAATGTCGCCGCGCGGCAAGCGATAGATTTTCTGCAGCACCCAAACCAACTCGAGCAGAACCTCACGGCAAACAAACCCGGGTGCCGCAGTCGTAAATCCAGCGAAAACCGTGTTTGCCAGCGCCGCTTGCTCTGCGTCGTCCTTCATCAGGAAGCGGACAATCACATTGGTGTCGAGGCCTGTCATCACGTCGGCATGCCCGATTCCACAGCACCTTCGGCAATCGCCTCTTCGATCTCGTCAAGGGTCGCCCGGTGCGGCGACCGGCCCTCCAACAGGCCAGCCAGAGCCATCACGGGCCGACTGCGCACGATCCGCACCTCGCCCCCGTCAAGAATCATGTACCGCACCCGGTCGCCTGCGTTCAGGCCCAAGGCTTGCCGGACATCCCTTGGCAGAGTGGTCTGGCCCTTGATCGTGACAGTGGATTCTTGCATGGCACGCTCCAAGTCAAAGAGAAGTTACGCATTACATATGCCATGTTCGCCTTACATACTCAAGGTTCAGGCGTGACATCGCTCGCCCTGCCCGCCTTTGCGCAACTCTCCGATGCGGATGAGGCTGCGCTGATCGACCTTTGCCGCCGGGGCACGCGGCCCAACACGTTGCAAGCCTGGAAGCGGGAACTGGCTTACATCGCACCCAGGACGATGGCGTCCTTCAGCAGGCCAATGGATTGGCCCAAAGACGAGAACTTAACGCAGCGTTTCTCCTCGATCATGTGCAAGGTCACATCAAAGAAGGGCTACGTCATAGGCCGTAAACGCGCGATCAGCGGTCAGAAGCGTCAGGCCCTCAAACCGGGCCTGCGCGATCAGCAAGCGATCAAAAGGATCTGCGTGATGCAGGGGCAACGCCTCGACAGCGCGGGCATGGTCCCACGTAATCGGCAGCGGCACACAGCCCGATGCCACTGCCTGATCAAACAGGTCGGCCGGCACGGCCAGTTTGCCCAAGGCCCGTTTGATGGCGACTTCCCAGACCGACACAGCGCTGACATGCACCTCGGCCGCCGGATCGGACAAGGCCGCGTGGAACCGCTCTGGCAAGGCGGCGTCTTCAAGCACGGCCCAGATAAGGACATGCGTATCGACAAGCAGCTTCACTGCGGCAACACGGCACTTGCCGCAAACATCGCAGCGATTTCTGCATCGCTATCGTGGATGTTCCGGGGTGCCTCGAACCTGCCCTTCATGCAGCCGATCAGTGCCTGTCGTTTTTCCGGCTTCGGGCCGACAACACGCGCCACAGCCCGTCCATATCGGGTCAGCTCAATCTCTTCGCCAGCCTCCGCGCGGCGGATGATCTCGGCAAACTGGGCTTTCGCTTCAGCGATGGCAATCTTCATGGGTCTTCTCCGGTTAGAAGGCGGTCGCTTGCCCATCTTGTCCATAATGTAGGTCATCTTTCATGGTAACGCAACACCTTGCCCTGCCCGCCTATGCGCAACTGTCCGATGCTGATGAGGCAGCGCTGAGTGATCTTTACCGCCGGGGCACGCCTCCCAATACTCTGCGGGCCTGGGAGCGGGATCTGGCCTATATTGCCGCCTGGAAGATGGCGTCTTTCGGCAAGCCACTCGATTGGCCCGAGGAGGAAAAGGTGGCGATGCGCTTCATCCTGGATCACGCGCAGGATCTGTCGGAAAAGCCGGGGACAGCGCAGGATGTGGCGATGGAGTTGATCGCCATCGGTTTGCGCAGGGAACTGACCTGCCCTGCCCCGGCCACGCTGGACCGCCGCATCGCAAGCTGGCAGGCGTTCCACCGGATGCGCAACCTGCCCTCGCCCTTCTCAGCGCCGCTGGTCCAGCAGGCACGCCAAAAGGCACGGCGTGCAAATGCGCGGCCACGGGTGCCGAAATCACCCAAACCGGTGACCCGCGATATTCTGGAGGCCCTGCTGGCCACCTGCGATGCCACCCATCGCGGTATCCGCGATCGGGCCATGCTGATGCTGGCCTTTGCCAGTGGTGGGCGACGTCGGTCCGAGGTGACGGCGTTAAACGTGGAAGACATTGGGCGCGACGATTTTGCTGCCAAGGGTTTGGTCTGGGTCCGATTGCTGGAGACCAAAACCACGAAGAAAGATCAGGCCCCGCGCCTGCCGATGAAGGGCCGCGCCGCCCGCGCGTTGGTGCATTGGCTAGAGGTGACGAAGATCGTCGATGGGCCGCTGTTTCGACCGGTGTCCTTGTCAGACCGCCCCCTGCCCCGCCGCCTCGCCTCAGACGCCTTGCGCACGATCCTGCGGCATCGGCTGGTGCTGGCAGGCCTGCCAGTGGACTTTGCCACCCCACACGGATTGCGGGCCGGTTTCTTGACGCAAGCGGCGCTTGATGGTGCACCTCTGGCCGCCGCGATGAAGCTGTCGCTGCACCGCTCTGCCGTGCAGGCGCAGAAATACTATGCCGATGTGGAGATCAGCGAAAACCCGGCTACAGATTTGCTCGGTGACTGAGCGCGCGGCCATTCGGTCGTTTACTCCTGACACCCGCATTTGCAAAAAAGGCCCCTGCCCCGTGCCACTCATCGGATACGCGCGCATTTCCACCGAAGATCAAACTGCCCTGCCCCAGGTTCAGGAGCTGCGCTCCGCAGGTTGTGTGGAAATCGTCGAGGAGCAAGCCTCGGGCGGCAATCGCACCCGGCCCGTTCTGGCGCGTGTTCTGGATCAGCTGCGGGCTGGCGATACTTTGGTTGTGGTGCGGATCGACCGACTTGCACGCTCGCTTTCGCACCTTTTGGAGATCATCGAGCGGCTCGAGGCCAAAGGGGCGCATTTCCGGTCAATACAGGATCCAATCGACACGGCGTCGCCTCAGGGCAAGTTTACCCTGCAGGTTCTGGGCGCCGCGGCCGAGTTTGAGCGGGCCCTAATCCGCGAGCGCACCAAGGCCGGACTGCGATCCGCCAAAGCAGAGGGACGGATCGGCGGCAATCCGGGGCTGAAGGCGGGCGATCCCGTGGCCATCCGCAAGGC
>JBBRKS010000026.1:0-34005 GCA_038231775.1 Rhodobacterales bacterium
ACGCGATAACCAACCGTATGAGGGAGGCGACACGCCCATGATACTCGGCGGAACACGCCAGGCACGCCCCCGGAATGCACGATCTGGGAACCAGTCTGCGTCTCAGTGCCGTTACACACCTTTGGAAAGGCCGAACATATGACCATAGATGCACAATTCCGTGCCAGCTTTATCCGGCGCTGGAATTGAGAGATGAAATAAATGTTGCACTTGGGTGATTGTCTGGACGTGATGCAGGACATACCGGACGGGTCGGTTGATATGGTCTGCACTGATCCGCCCTACGGAACTACGGCCTGCAAGTGGGATTCGGTTATTCCGTTTGAGCCGATGTGGGGACAACTCAAGCGGATCGTGAAGCCGAACGGGGCGATTGTGATGATGGCATCGCAGCCGTTTACGTCGGCGCTGGTTATGTCGAATGTTAAAATGTTTAAGTATTGCTGGGTTTGGGAAAAGAATAAAGCAACAGGTCACTTAAACGCCAAGAAGCAGCCAATGAACAGTTACGAGGACATTGTTGTCTTTTACTCCAATCAAGTTGATTATAATCCCCAGATGGGTCAAGGGGTTGCCTACAGTAACAACCACCCTGCCGGGGATCAGGGCGAATGTTACGGCGAAACAAAAGGGTCGTCTGTGCAAAATGTCACGACGCGTTACCCAAGGCGGAACATTATGTTTCCCGTTGATATGAATGCCGAGTTTCATCCCACCCAAAAGCCCGTCGCGCTGATGGAGTACCTGATCCGCACCTACACCAACGAGGGCGAAACCGTTCTGGATTTCACGATGGGCAGCGGCACGACAGGTGTTGCAGCAGCCAACACTGGCCGCAAGTTTATCGGGATTGAGCGCGACCCTGATTACTTTACCGTCGCACAAGCCCGTATCCAGAAGGCACAGGCCGACGCGATAACCAACAAAATGAGGGAGGCTACCAGCCAATGACCATAGATGCACAATTCCGCGCAAGCTTTGTCCGACGCTGGCACACCAATGCGGACTTGGCACAGACCGTTGACACGCTGGCGGGACATGGCGGGCGGGTGGCGCGCATTATCCTCAAGCTATGGCCTGAATCCAGCGTGGCACTGCTGCACTGGGCGTTGGTGCATGATGATGGGGAGTCCGTGGTCGGTGATGTGCCATCCACGGCAAAAGGTGCAACGGTCATCCACGAGCAAGAGCGGGCCGCGCTGGACCGTATCTGGCCGGGGCTGCCTAAATTGACGCCGGACGAATATGAGAGGCTGCGCTTTGCCGATCGGCTGGACGCTTATATGTGGGCCAAGCACCACGCCCCGCACGCGCTGGACGGTGACGGCTGGCCTGAGTGTCGCCGGTGGTTGTTTGTGCGGGCTGAGGCGATGGGCTTGGCGGTGTCACTATGACGTGGCTGATTGCCTGCGAGTTTTCCGGGCGGGTGCGTTGTTTATCAAGGCGTTTGACAAAACGGTCAATAAATGGCAATAGTAGCGCAAAGGAGTCTAGCATATGTCAACAAGAGTGAGAATGTCGCCGGAGGGTCGGCGCGAGGTGATCCTCAAGGCAGCCATTGCCCTGACGCAGGATGCGGGATGTATCAACTCATGGTCGCGCCAAGACGTGGCCAACAAATGCGTGCCGCCGACAAGCCCCGAGACGGTGAAGCATTATTTCTTGATGCCCGATCTGCGGGCGGCCGTGCGGGTGCTGCTGGATAAGTAAAGCCCCGTCCGGTTTAAGGGACGGGGCCTGCCATGACGGTAGGATGCGTCTGTCACAACGCTGAGCCTTAGATAACATGACGCGCGATGCAGCGTAAGGCTTGGCCCACATAAGGGCTTTTCATGAAAGCTATCGAAACCATTTACAGCCGCTCAAGGGAGTACGAGCCGGACTTCCGTGTGACTGCCCACAAAGAAACGTCCATTCCAGGTGAAACGCTGTGATTGATGCAGCTCAGTCTTACGTCACGCGCGGATGGTGTGTGTTTCCCGCACCGATTGGCGAAAAGAAATCCCTTATGTCGGCAAAGAATGACCGACTTGGGCGCAAATGGGGAGCCACATGCGAACATGATGATGTGGTCAATTACTGGAACAAATGGCCAAACGCTAACGTGGCCGTCGTCACAGGCCCTCAATCCGGCGTATGGGTGTTGGACATAGACACGCCGGAAGGTCATGCCCGCGATGGGTTTGCAAGTCTCGCCGCACTGGTGGCGGAACACGGTCCATTACCTGAAACGCTGACGGCAGAGTCACCAAGCGGCAGCCGTCACCTATACTTCAACTGGCCATCGGCAGGGGGCATCCGAAACACGACCAACGTTCCTGGGCCGGGTCTGGACGTGCGCGGTGAAGGCGGAATGGTTATTGCACCGCCTTCTGTCAAACCTGAAGGCGGGCAGTATGTTTGGGTGAAGGATTCACCAGTGGCAGATGCCCCGCAATGGCTTTTTGACCTCGTTACGTCTGACGCACCACAGATGCCAGCGCCGCGCAGGGAAACCCCGGCCAGTCTGGCTGAGATGGAGGAATTGCTCACATATATCGACCCGGACGCGGGCGGCTATAATGACTGGCAGAAGATCCTTTCGGCCATTCACGATGCGTCCGGTGGGTCAGACGACGGCATGAACCTTGCCGACAAGTGGTCAAAACGCGGGGCAAACCACAAACCCGGTGAAGTGCAAGACAAATGGTTCAGCTTTACGCCCGGAAAAAATGGCGGATCGGGCATGGGGTCGATAGGCTACCACGCCAAGCAGGTCGGGGCGGACGTTGCGGGCATTGGCGCGCGACACCGCCTCCTGAATATGCCCTACCCGTCGCATGTGCCAGCCGGTATGATGCCAATCGCGCCGCGCGCGGCAAGCGTGGTCTATCTGATCTGTCAGCGGATCAGGGATAACCCGCTGACAGCCGTTGCGCTGCTGGCCGAAGAAGTGGCGCGGCTGTCACCTGCCGACCGGGACACAGTGCTGGCGGAATGCAAGCCGCTCGGGATCAAGATGGAAATGCAAGCGGCGGTCAAGCGTGCCGTAGCAGATAGCAGAAAAGCTGCAATGGAACTGCGCGGGCTGATCGCGGACAAGAACGGCGGCCCAGTCCCGAACATGACCAATATCAAGCGTGTGCTTTGCAGTGAGGAAGGATGGCGCGGCACGTTTGCCAAGAGTCTATTCGACGATGACGTGTGGGTGCGCCGACCTGACACGCGCCAAATGACAGACGATGACGTGCTGAGGGTTATGGAAGTCATGCAAAGCGATCTGTTTCCATCCATAGGGGTTGAGACAGTCCGGCACGGCGTCCAGGCTGCGGCGGCTGGTAACACGTTCCACCCTATCAGGGAATATCTGGGAAGCCTGCAATGGGATGGTGTCGGCAGGGCTGCAACGCTGTTCACCGCATACTTTCCATGCGCGTCTGAGGATCATCAATATCTGCGGACGGTGGGTGAGAAATTCTTGATCGGCGCTGTAGCCCGCGTGATGCAGCCGGGATGCAAGGTGGACACCATGCCGGTCATCGCGGGCAGTCAGGGGCAGAAAAAATCAAGCGGCTTGGCCGCGCTGGTCGGTGATCAATGGTACGGCAACGACATGCCGGACATGACCCAGAAAGACGCCAAGGAATGGCTGCGCGGAAAGTGGATGGCAGAGATTGGCGAGTTGTCGGCCATGCGCGGCAAGGACATTGAACACGTCAAGAATTTCCTGTCCACCACCAGCGACAGCTACCGCAAATCTTACGGACACGTCACGCAGACCTACCCGCGTCAGACTGTGTTTGCCGGGACCGTCAACGGCAATGAATATCTGTCGGATGAGACGGGCAACCGGCGTTTCTGGCCCCTCCAGATGATCGACGGCGCGCTTGTGGACGTGGAGGGGCTTGTTCGCGACAGGGGGCTGCTATGGGCTGAGGCGCTGCACATGTACCGCAACGGCACGGTGTGGTGGTTCGATGAGGGTGAGTCCATAACATTGTCGGCACAACAGGCTGCTGCGCGTTCGGTGGACATTGACGAGACCCGTGTCATGGATTGGCTGCGCGAACAAGAAGGCCCCGTCACGGCTGGAGGCGTGGCCGTAAGGCTCTTTGCAGATGCGCCGGGAAACAAGTCGCTGTCGATGCGGGTCGCCCGCTACCTTCAAGCGGCGGGCTGGCGTCCTGTCAGGCGCGTATCAGGCACAAAGCAATGGGACAGGGGGCCAGGTGCGGAGCCTTACGTTTCCCCTTCATGCGGAGGGAATGTTATGCCTATGACGCAGCGCCGTTAAATTACTGCCGCGCCCCGTTAAATTACCGTTAAATTACTGCCCCGCCCCATTAAATTGTGGCGGGGCTTTTTCTTTGATTTAGTGGCACCTAGGTGCCACCTATCAAAAACAGGTGGCTTCGGGTAAGCCTTTGATTTTTAACATCTAAAGGCATTGTGGCACCTTGTGGTACTTACTTATAGAGTCCTAGACAGAAAAAAAAGAATAGGGTATCTATAAATTATAGTAATTATAGTAATTATAGAATGGTAATAGATGATTTTATTATGGTAGCCCTCTATAGGAAACTGGTGCCACAAGTGCCACAAGGTGCCACTAAATCGCGCTAATACATTGGTATAAAAAGGTTTTTTCTTGTGGCACCTTGGTTTGACAGGTGCCACTAATCATTTCAGGTGCCACCAAGTACAAACCTCTTGCATATGGCGGCAATAGGCGGCAATACTACCCGAACGCAACCTGAGGAACATGATGCAGATGCCCCGCAACGGATTTGACAGCCTGGCCGCACTGGCCCGCATGACCACCGACAGCACATCACATCACAGGGAACGCTGGCCGTCTCTGGCGTGGGTCTGGGATGAACTGGACGACTTACGCCGCTGGCAGGACGAAGCAATGTCCGAGGCCATTCTGGCGGGGGTTGATCATGACCGATAACGCAGAACAAGCTGCGCGCACGCAGGCCATGTGGTCCGCCGTGGCATTAACCGCGATCAATGATGCAATTCGCCATGCCGCAAGAGAACCCAACAAACACAAAGGTCGGGCGTTGAACAGCTTTGCACTGTGGTTAAACTCGAGGAACGGTAAGGATGTAATCAGCATGGCTGGCATCGACCCTGACAAGCGTGTTACTGACTGCATGATATCATTCGCGGCTAAGGGCGTGCCAACTACAACCTTTGGCAAAAAGAAGGCCGTGCCATGAGCAAAGCAGCACGCAAACGCGCCAAACGCCGGATCAGCTTGCCAGGCGGAGAGTCTGTGCCGCAGCCAGCCACCCAAGGCGCGCGCCGTGATCTCGCACCGCAAGAGGATCCGCGAAGGGTAGCATTGGCCGCCCGTGAGCGCATCACGGGACTGATCGGGGCGGATGCGCTGGCACCAGAGCAGGGCGACGATATGGGCCGATGCATCGTAAACCTGTGCAGCGGGCAGGACCGATCCGACCTCATGGACCTATGGCGCGGAATGACCGGATCACGCGCAAATTACTTGATGAGATACATCGGGCAGACGGGTAACCCCAAGGGCGCGGCATCTGGTTTCATATCCGACGCGATTGAAACCAATCCGTCGTTGCGCATTGACATTCGCAGCCCCGAGGACAAGGCAGCGCAAAGCGTTGCATCCTGGACCGCATGGCTGGCCAAGATCGACGGTTTGCCGTTCGGGCACAAGTGGGCAATCAATAACGCGATGGGCCTCTCGCTCGGTGCCATCTGCCTCTGGCGCAATCAAGCCCCGACACCTCAGGGCAAAGCGTCAGTGGCGGCGCTCAGGGCTTTATGCGGTATGGCTTGACAAAACTGCCGATCTGCGGCAACTTCCGATAATGCGAGCCGAATAGACCATGCTTTCGTCTATAAAAGGGCCTGACGCGACGGTACGTTCGCGGAAACAGAGGCTGATCGCCATGTCCAGACTGCCACATACTCCAACGCCAGAGGGCAGGCAGTTGGTCCAACTGCACGCCACCATAGGAACGACAGAGGCGACAATTGCGCGCATTGTGGGCATCAGTGAGCCAACTCTGCGTAAATACTATCGCGACGAGTTGGACCTTGCTTTTGCGCAGGCTAACGCGACAGTGGGCGGCGCGTTGTTCAAGAAGGCGGCGGGCGGCGACACAGTTGCGGCTATTTTCTGGATGAAAACCCGCGCAGGCTGGCGCGAAACCAGCGTCACGGAACACACAGGCAAAGACGGCGTGGCTTTGGTGTTCAAAATCGTTCAGGATGACGTTGGCCTGTTGTGAAGTTCAAACCCACGGTCAAGCAAAATGCAGCCAGGCAGTTGTTGGGCGGCCCTGCCATGCACTGCATGTTGTTCGGCGGTTCCCGGTCGGGCAAAACGTTCATTACGGTCTACGCCGTCGCGTTCCGGGCCTTGGCCGCGCCCAAGTCGCGCCATGCCATCATGCGATTCAGGTTCAACGCCGTCAAAACATCTGTGGTGCTGGATACATTCCCGAAGGTCATGGGCATCTGCTTTCCCGGCATCATATACCGGATCGACAAAACCGACTGGTATGCCGAATTCGAGAACGGCTCACAGATTTGGTTCGGCGGCCTGGACGATAAGGAGCGCACCGAAAAGATTCTCGGTATGGAATTTGCAACGATCTACTTCAACGAGTGCAGCCAAATCCCGTTCACCTCGCGGTCGATGGCCATCACCCGGATTGCACAGCAATGCGAATGGGATGTGGACGGGCAAAAGGGGCCGATGCGGCTCAAGGCCTATTACGACTGCAACCCGCCAAGCATGGCGCATTGGTCCTATAAGCTGTTTCAACAGCACCGCGACCCTGAGACAAACGAGAGCCTGAGCCGCCATGACGATTTCGTGGCGCTGCAAATGAACCCGGCGGACAACCGGGAAAACCTGCCCACCGAATACATGGCGACGTTGGAAGCTTTGCCCCCACGGTTGCGGTTGCGGTTTCTCGAAGGCAAGTTCGGCGACATCACCGCCAACGCGCTCTGGACGCTGGAAGGCATCGAGACGTGGCGGGCGGGCGATACCTTGCCGGACATGCAACGCATTGTGGTGGCGATTGACCCCAGCGGTGCGGGCGACGTGGACAACCTCGACAACGACGCCATCGGAATCGTGGTGGCGGGCCTTGGCACGGACGGCAACGGCTACCTGCTCGAAGATCTGACGCTAAAGGCCGGGCCTGCAACATGGGCCAATGTCGCTGTCACCGCGTTTGATCGGTGGCGGGCGGACATGGTGGTGGCGGAAAGCAACTACGGCGGCGCAATGGTAAGCGAGGTTGTGAAATCACAGCGCCGTGGCATCCCGTTCAAACTGGTCACGGCATCACGCGGCAAGGCAGTGCGGGCCGAACCCCTAGCCGCCTTGGCCGAAAAGGGCCAAATCCGCCACGTCGGGCGGTTTAATGACCTTGAGGATGAACTTTGCGCCATGACGACGGCGGGCTACATCGGCGGCAAATCCCCGAACAGGGCTGACGCCTATGTCTGGGCATTCACCGAATTATTCCCCGGCATCACGCGCACCAAGCGTGAGCACGTCGGGCCGTCCCTGCCACAGCTCGGGCAGCATTTCAGCGGCGCACAATCAGGGTGGATGCGATGAAAGACGACGACCTGATTGACGAATTGAGGTTGCGCCTCAAGTCAGCGATGGAATGGGAAGCCTATACCCGCCCGCTCAACATCGATGACGTGAAGTTCGGCACCGGCGACAGTGACAACATGTACCAATGGCCGAACGCCGTTGCGAAGGACCGCAAGAACGCGGGCCAGCCTATGCTCACCACCAACAAAACCCGCATCCACTGTATGCAGATCGTGAACGAGGCCAAGCAGAACAAAGTCGCCATCAAGATCAGCCCGACAGGCGACGGGGCCACGGCGGAAGCTGCTGAAATCTTTGATGGCATTATTCGCAGCATTGAATATCAATCGCAGGCGCAGGACGCCTACTCAAATTCGCTGTGGTGGAACGTGTTCGCGGGCGTCGGCTACACCCGCATTGTCACCGAATATGTCGATGACAAGTCATTCGATCAGGAAATCTACATCCGCCCGGTCAAAGACCCAATGTCGGTTTACCTCGACCCCGACATCATGGAAGCCGATGGCTCCGACGCTAAATGGGGGCTGATATACGAGGATATTCCGCGCTGGCAGTTTGATAAGCAATATCCGAAATACAAGGACATCACCGCCGATCCGTTGCTTTCACTGTCGGCGGGCATGAAGTCGTCAAAGCACGTCCGGGTGGTGGAATACTACCGCCGCACGCCCAAGGCAGACCTCCTCATCGGCATGAAAGACGGTACGACGCTTCTCAAGTCTGAAATGAAGGATGCGCCGGAAATCATTGAGAAACTGCTGGAAGGCCCCGGCATTCAAACCCGCAAAGTCATGCTGGACGAGGTGGAATGGTTCAAGGTTGCAGGCGGTTGCGTGATTTCCAAGGGCATCTGGCCCTCTAAATATATCCCGATCATCCGTGAGGTTGCGGAAGAAACCGTAATCGACGGCCAATACGACCGCAAAAGCCATGTCCGGCCCATGAAAGACCCACAGCGGGCCTATAACTACTGGAACAGTTCCGCGACGGAAATGGTCGCCCTACAGCCAAAATCGCCATTTATCGGGCCGATGGAGGCATTTGACGGGCTGGAAACCTACTGGAACGAGGCCAACGTCAGTTCGCGGGCTTGGTTGCCGTTCAATGCCTACGATCAGCAAGGCCGCCCGATTCCACAGCCTGCCCGCCAAGCGCCACCTGTGATGGCCGAGGCGCATCTGATGGGAATGAAAGTGGCAGCCGAGGATATGCAACTGGTGTCGGGCCAGCACGAAGAGCAATTCGGGCAGGAAAGCAACGCACAATCTGGCGTGGCCATTGATGCGCGTCAACGCCGGGGCGATCTGACGACCTATCATTTCATCGACAGCCAAGCTTCAGCCCGCCGCTACACAGGGCGGATACTGATCGACATGATTCCGCGCGTTTACGACATCGGCCGCATCAAGGAAATCATGGCCGAGGACGGCTCGCAAAAGTCGGTGCAGATTGATCCAGAACACCCGGACTCCTTCACATCGAGCGAGGGCGACGAGGCGTCCGGCGAAGATGCGTCCATCATCTTCAACCCGAAGATTGGGCGCTACGCCGCGCAGGCCGACGTGGGGCCAAGCTACGGCACGCGTCGCCAAGAGACGTTCCAAGGCATTCTGCAACTGATGAACGCCGACAAGAATCTGACGCCGATTGTGGGCGATCTGCTGATGAGAGCGGCTGATTTCCCGATGGCGAAGGAAGTCGCCGAGCGGCTGAAAAACATGGTTCCCGCGCAAGCACTGGGTGGGCCGTCGCAGGAAATGCAGGCCATGCAGGGCCAGTTGGCGCAAGCCACAGCCGCCGTGCAGAAGTTGTTGCAGGAAATGACGGCGGGCGACGCCAAGTCGAAGTTGCAAATTGACGAATACCGCGCCGAAACCGACCGGATGAACACCATAAGCAAGGTGGACCCCGAGGCGCTGAAACCCATCATTCGCCAGATGATCGGCGAGGCGATGGGCATTGCATTGCCCGATCTGCAGGCGATGCACGGCATTACCCCGGCTCCCCATCCGGTTCCACAGCAGGCTCCCCCGCCGCTGGCCTAATCGCGGACCATCCGCGCACGCCCGTGGAGCGGATCCACACCAATCAGGAAACCCCTGCAAATGACTGAAGATACCCTTTTCGAGGCCGAAACCGCTGTTGAAACCGCTGTTGAAGGCCCCGCACCCCCCGCCGAAGAGGCGCAACCCGAACCAAAGCAGGACAAGGGCACAGAGGCGCGCAAGCGCATTGCAAAACTGACCTACGAGCGTGAAGAGGCCCGGCGTCAAAGCGCCGTCAAGGACGAGATTATCGCGCAATTGCGCGGTGGTCAGCCTGCACAACCCTCCATCGACGCACAGGTCGAAGCCCGTGCCGAAGCTTTGGCTGCGGAAAAGAAGTTCAACGATGAATGTAACCGCACCTATGCGAAAGGCCTGAAGGAATTTCCTGATTTTGCTGAATCTGTCCGCGCATTTGACGACATCGGCGGGCTTGGCGGCAATGTGGATTTTCTGGACGCGCTGAACTCGCTCCCGAACGGTCACGCAGTCCTGCGAGAACTCGCGGAAAATCTCGACGATGCAAGCGACTTGCTGTCGATGAAGCCCGCGAAAATGGCGCTCAAACTGGCAGAGATTTCCGGCGGTCTTGCCAAGCCAAACCCCAAACCCCTTTCCAAAGCACCCCCCCCACCAGAATCGGTTAACGGCAGACCATCTGCGGCGTCGAAAGACCCCGAAAAGATGGACATGACCGAGTTTGCAGCGTGGCGGGCGGAAGCGCGGAAAAAAGCCGGGCACTGAGCCAATCAGTGCTTCCCCCACGGCGGTCTAGGCACCCGCTCGACCACAGGAGCCTTGAATGGCTACGAATACCCTTCTGACCATTGGCATGATTACGAAAGCGGCCCTGCCTCTTTTCGTGAACAGTAACGCTTTCCTAGGCATGGTGAATCGAGAATACAGCGATCAGTTTGCCAAGGAAGGCGCGAAAATCGGCGCGACGATCAACATCCGTCGCCCGTCTAGCTACACCGTGACCGACGGCCCGGCGCTGGCTCTGCAAAACAACACGCAGACCACCACACCGCTTGTCGTGAACAAGCAGCGCCACATCGACATTTCCTTCACCTCCAAGGAGCAATCCTTGCAGTTGGAAGAATTCGAAGATCTGGTGCTGAAACCTGCCATGAACACTCTGGCAGCCACGGTTGCCAACGACCTGATGTCTGCGACGCTGACCACGCCCAACATGATCGCGCAGGGCGTAACATTCTCGGGCGCTGGTACGCTGGTATCGCCGACTTCGTTGACCTTCAACCAAGCCCGCGCACAACTGATGCTGAACTCGGCCCCTGCGGGCGGTCTTGCCGCCGTGATGGACTACACCACTGACGTGCGGATGGCGAACTCGCTGCAAGGCTTGTTCAACCCGACCGGGCGGATTTCGGAAACCTACGACAACGGCGAAGTGCGCGGACCGGCTTTGGGCATCGCATCGTGGATGTCGGACCAGAACGTGCAGGTGGCGACGTTCGGCACCTATACGGCCATGCCGACGATTGACGGCAACAACCAGACCGGCTCGACCATCACCGTGGTCGCCGGTACTGCCGTTTCGCTGAACATCGGCGACATTGTGACGTTCCCTAACGTGTTCGCGGTGAACCGCTTGACGGGCTTATCGATCGGCATCCTGCGTCAGTTCGTGCTGACCGCGCCTTATACGAACACGACCACAATGAGCATCTACCCGGCGCTGATTCCTGCGGTTATCGTAGCGGGCCTCAACACGGTTCCGGGCGCGACTTGCACCGCATCGCCCGGCAACAACAACAATGTTACCGCGGCTCTAACATCCGGTAAGGTTTACCGCCGCAACCTGGTGCTGAACAAAAACGCGTTCACCTTGGCGACCGCAGACTTGCCGCTCTACGGCAAAGGTATCGTTGAGGGCGCGCGTGAGAACTACGGCGGCATCTCGCTGCGGACCATCCAAGCCTATGACGTGTTTCAAGACCAACTCGTCACCCGCATGGATATTCTCTACGGCTACGCTCAGTTGATCCCGGAATGGGCCTGCATTGTGGCGGACATCGTGTAGTTTGAGCGGGCGGTCGAAAGGCCGCCCGTTGCCTTTTTGGTGCGGGGTCTAAATGACATATCTTGTCGGCGATATCGTAACCCGCACGCTGCGGCTGGCGGGCATCGTTGGTATTGGCCAGCGCCAAACGTCAGACGATGCCCAGACCGCGCTAGACGCCCTGAATGATATTCTGGCGCAATGGCAGGTGCAGCGGTGGCTGGTGTGGAGCCTGACGACAACCAGTGTCACCTCGACCGGCGCGCTGTCGTATACCATCGGGGCGGGCGGGACGTTCAACATCCCAAGGCCGGACCGACTTGAAAGCGCCTTCGTGCGGTTCAAGAACACAGGGGGCAGTATCACCGTTGATCAGCCTATCGTGCTGATTCAGTCGCGCGAGGATTACAACCGGATCGCGGTCAAAAACATCGGATCACTGCCGCAGGGCGTTTTCTACGACAACACCTATCCGCTAGGGTCGCTGTATTTCTGGCCTGTTCCGACGTCGGGGCAATATGACCTGTATATCACCACCAAAACGGCAATTCCGGTCCTGACATCGCTGACCCAAGTTATTGCCATGCCGCCAGAATATATCGCGGCGCTGCGCTACGAGTTGGCTGGAGTGTTGCGGGCAGAATATACCCTGCCGCTCGATCCCAAGCTTGAAATTCTGACAATCAAGGCCAAGTCGATCATTCGCAACGCCAACGCCAAAATCCCGTTGCTGCAAGTCGGGACGCGGAACGGCTATTACAATCCCTATTCGGATCAAGCGTCATGACGCAGATCGCGCTTGTTGACGGATCATATCAGGCCCGGTCGCTTATCGCATCGGCGCAGCGTTGCGTGAACCTCTACCCAGAGGTCAACCAACTGAACAAGACGCTGTTCTACCCACAGCAGATGACCAACACGGTTATCACGCACTACCTGACGCCGGGACTAAGGCAACTGGTGAAGGTCGGCACGGGGCCGATCCGGGGTCTCTACACCGCCAGCACGGGCCTACTATATTGCGTGAGTGGATCGGGGCTGTATTCGCTCAACACCAGCTTTGTGGCCACCCTGCGCGGCAGCATTCCCTACCTGACAACCCCGGTCAGCATGGCCGACAATGGCGCTACCCTTGTTCTGGTGGACGGCACTGCGAACGGCTATCAGGTCGATCTGACCACGCAGGCGTTCAGCGCCATCTCGTCTCCCGCGTTTTACGGCGCGGACCGGGTGGATTTCATGGACACCTATATGGTGTTCAACAAGCCGGGAACCTCGCAGTTCTATTCCACTACCAGCAACCTTGTCGCGTTCGATCCGCTGTATTTCGCGGCCAAGACCGCCAAGCCGGACTGGCTGGTGGCTCCGGTTGTGATGCACGACGAGTTGTGGCTGATCGGCGAGCAAACGACCGAGGTTTGGTACCTGTCGGGCGGCACGGATTTCCCGTTTTCCAAAACGCCAGGCGCATTCATGCAGCACGGCTGTATGGCGAAATACTCTATCGCGGTGCAAAACCTGCAAATCTTCTGGTTGAGCCAGAACGCGCAGGGTGAACGTGTCGTGCTGAAAGGCGAGGGCTACAATGTCGAACGCATTTCCACCCATGCCATCGAGGCGGATTTCGCCAAATACACAGTAGCGTCTGACGCTGTCGGGTTTATTTACCAGCAGCAAGGCCACCAGTTTTATGTGCTATCGTTCCCGACGGCCAAGAAAACATGGGTTTACGACACACAGACCGACCTGTGGCATGAGCGAACCTTTTTGCAGCCGACCGGGGCCGAGGACCGGATACGGGCGAATTGTTCTGCCACCTATGCCGGGCTGAATGTCGTCGGCGATTGGCAGGACGGGCGAATTTATGCGCTGGATCCTGATGTTTACACCGACGACGGCAGCCCGATTGAGCGGATTCGCAGCTTTCCAACGTTGCAAAACGAAATGCGTCGCACGACTTATGTGTTTTTCATCGCGGATATGGAACCGGCAGGATCGACAGACGCCGGGCCGGTAAGACCGCAATACCAGATCGACGCAGCGGGCAATCTAGTCCTGACGACCGTTAATGGCAATCAATACGCGACGATCCTGAACCAAGCCGCGCTGAACGCTGACGGTTCAACCATCGCCATCGGGCTGCGCTGGAGTGATACCGGCGGCGCGGACTGGTCGGAAATCGTTTATCAGTCTCTTGGCTTTCAGGGCGAATTTCAAACGAACGTGCAGTGGTCGCGGCTCGGTATGGGGCGACGCAGGGTGTTTGAATTGCGGTGGACTGCACCAGTCAAGACCGCCCTGAACGGGGCTTACATTGACGTGGTGAAGGCGTCGGAATGAACCAGCAGCCGTTCCCCAACCTGCAAAGCAAGATCACCGACGACTCAGGGGGTGTCTCTCCGGTCTGGCGGGCATTCTTTCAATCGCTTTGGACCCGGACCGGCGGGGCGCTATCTGTTGGCTTTGCCACACTTGCGGGCAGCAGCACGCAGGTGTTTAACGTCGCTCCGGCGGTTGCCCCCGCCCAAGCCGTCAACCTAGCGCAGACCACGGCGCTTTTGAGCGGCTACCAACCTGTGGGCAGTTATGCAGCCCTATCGGGCAATGCCACCCAAACATTCGATGTGCAGACGGCTGTGGCGACTTCAAACGCGGTTCCGCTCGCTCAGGCCACCACATTGATTGCGTCGGCTGTAGCGGCCACGGCTACGGCATCTGGTGCGGCCTTGGCGTCTATCACTGTAGGGGCGTCACCCTACGTCTACACGGCCACCACGCGGGGCGCTGTGGCAGTCTCAGGTGGCACTGTCTCAGCCGCCAGCCTTACGCGTGGCAGTGCTGTGACGCTGCCCATTGCCGGGCTGTTCCCGGTCAGCGCAGGGGATACGATCACCGTGACCTATACCGTCGCCCCAACAATGACCTTCGTGCCGTCATGATAACCTATGCTGTGGAAAACTGGCATGACGTGAAAGACGAGGCGATGCCGCTGCTGCTGCGGCACTGGGACGAGATCGCGGCGGACAAGGCAATGATTCCGCTCGACATCGACTATGACGCTTACGACGCCATCGAGGCCAGCGGAATGCTGCATATTCTGGTGGCGCGGTCGGACGGCGAGATGATCGGCTACTTTGTGGCCATCGTGCGCGGGCATCTGCACTACAAATCTACAGAAATGGCCTTCACTGATATTTTCTTCATCGCGCCGGAATGGCGCAAGGGTCTGATCGGCGTGAAACTGTTCCGTGAGATGGAAAAAAGCCTTGTCGCGCGCGGCGTCGTGAAAATCTTCGGATCGACCAAGCCAAAACTGGACATCGGGCCAATCTTTGAACGGCTTGGCTACCACGTCCACGAAACTGTCTATTCAAAACTGATCGGGTGAACCTATGGCGATAATGTCGGGCATTTCGGCGCTGGCGTCAGGCGTTATCGGTGCGGGTGCGTCCATCAGCGCCGGGAACTCACAGGCGCGGGCGGCCAAAACGGTTGCCAGGAACCAGCTTGCCGCTGGCCAAGAGGCAGCGCATCGCCTCGACCCCTACGCCGCCGAAGGGCAGGTGGGGCTGCACGCCCTGAACGACAATATGAACTATCTAACGACGCCCTACGCGCCGACGATGGATCAATTGCAGGCCACGCCGGGATATCAGTTTACGCTACAACAAGGGCTGCAATCGACACAGAACGCGGCTGCGGCGCGGGGCTTGGGGATTTCCGGGGCGGCGATGAAAGGTGCGGCTGATTACGCCACAGGACTTGCGAACAACACCTATGCGACAAACGCCGGAATCTACCAGAAAAACCAAGACCAAATCGGCAATCTGCTGACCGGAATTGTGAACGGCGGGGCGGTGGCTGCGAACAACCAAGGCCAGTTGATCACCGGACAAGTAAACGCGGCAGGCCAGACAACGCTGGCGGGGGCACAGGCCAAGGCGGCAGGCACAGTTGGCGCTGCAAACTCCTTCACAGGCGGGCTGACCAGCGGATTCAACAATCTGTATCAGGGCCAACTGGTTAAGAACGTCATGGGCCAGAACATGTCGGCGTCTGATCGGGAGGCGCAATTGGCCATCGTCTCAAACCTACCCAGATTCAAATAAGGCGCACCGAAAATGGCTGAATTTTCCGCATTCCCGTCGCTTTCGGTGAACGTCCCGCAACCGGCTAATATCCTGGATATGGCTGGCAAGGCTGCGCAGCTGCACCAGACGTTGTTGCAAAACACCGGTCTGGGGCTGGACCAGCATTTCAAGCGCCTTGGCGCTTTGGCGAAAGGGGCGATGGACCTTCTGAACCCGGACGGCTCGATAGATCCCGGCTCGCTGCAGGACTACATCAAGAACCAGACGGTTTTGGGCAATATCATGCCTGACGAGGCGACAAAGCTATATCTGAGCGTGCCCAACGACCCGATGAAAGCCGGTTCGGTGATGCGGCAGCTTGTCGGCGGTGTTGCCGATTCACTGGCAGCGATTACGCCGCATATGGGCTATCAATCGACCGGCGATGGCTCGATCCCAGTGCAAGACAATGCTTTTGCGTCTGGCGGCTCGAATATGCCGAGCGTTCACAACGGCCTAAGCGCCGATGCAGCCAATTCGCCGGTAATGGTGACGAATTCCGATGGCTCGACCATGCAACTGACGGCGCGTGATGCGGCGACATATCTGGGCGGCCACCCCGGATCGACAGCCACCAACATTAACGGCAAAACCGTCACTTTTGACAGCAGCGGATTCACGCAATTCGGGCCGAAACCAGCCACCCCGGCAGGATTCACCCCGGAAGGGGCTGCGGCAGCAATTACGGCAGCGGCTCCGCCCGTAGGCGGCAACGCCCTGACAGGCCAAGCGCCTAACGCTCTGGTGCCTGCAACAGGTGCAGCGCCCGCTGCCCCAGTCGCACAGCCCACGGGTGGGCCTATCACCACAGCCGCCCAAGCACCGGCCCTCCGGACGCAGGCCACTACATTCATCGCCGACGACATCAAGGCGGGAACTGATCCGTCTATCGCGTCCAGTCTGGGGAATATCCAAGGCATCGGCGCGGCGTCGGATGACGCGGTAACTTCCGCTGGTGCAGGCTGGCGGGCATCTGCCGAAAAAGCCCTCGGCCTTTTTAACATTGTGTCCGATGCGGGCGCGTCAAACAAAGAGATTTTCGACAAGGAAACCGGAATGCTCGCTTCTGCCATCGGGGCCAACGGCGGCAGCGGAACCGACGCGGCGATGATGCAGCAACTCCGCATCACGCCCAACTCCGAAATGACTCCGCTCGCGATCAAAACCACGGCGGCAATGGTCGGCGGCTTGCTGCAATGGAAAATCGACCTTGCCAGCGCAGCGACGGCTTGGAACGCGAACGGCGGCAAGGTTGACGAGTATGCCGCCTTCCGGGCTGATTTCATCGCCAACCATCCTTCACCCATAGTTCTTGCCATCGGCAACATGCCCGGATCGCAACAGCGTTCGCTGCTGAAATTCGCGGCCACGCTTCCCGCCGATCAGATGGACAAGTTTGTGGCGCAATACAAAGCCGCCTACCCGAACGGACTGGGGAAATAGCATGGCCGGAACTGCTTACGACGCAATGGTTGCAGCGGAAGCCACACGGCAGGGCGTTGACCCGGCTTTGGCGCTCTCGATCATGCATCAGGAAAGCGGTGGCAATCCAAACGCCACCAGCAATCAGGACGCGCACGGCCTGATGCAGCTTTTGCCCGGAACCGCGCAGGGCCTTGGCGTCACCGACATTTACGACCCGGCGCAGAACATCAAAGCGGGTGTAACCTACCTGAAACAAGGGCTGGACGCTTACGGCGGCAGCTATGCCTTGACGGCGGCGCGTTACTTCGGCGGCCCTAATCAAAAGCAATGGGGGCCGAAAACTCACAAGTATGTCGATGACATCGCCGTGCGGTATAACAAAATTGCCGCCGATAGCCCGGCCACCCCGCCGCCGGTCACGGATGCCACCGCGATTGCGCCGATCAGCGATTCCGCCGCGTTCCTGAACGCCGCCGCCGACAAGATAGCGCAAGACCCCGCTCCGCCTACGGATTCCGCATCCTACAAGTTCCTGATGGACGCCGCCGATAAAGTCGGCCCCCCGGCTGAACCGGAAGTCAACCCCATCACGGGTGAGTTGGAAGGGACAACCTCAAAGCCGCTTTTCGGCGCGAACAGCTATACCAGCGAAATGTTGAACGCAGGCATGGAGGGCGCGCAAGAGGGATGGGGCACTGCACCAATCGGCAACACGCAATATTTCCAGCCGGGTAGCCCCGTCTACGCGCAAGAGCATCCAATCATCAGCGGCATCAACACCGGGCTTACAAGCGTTGCGAACGCCACGGTAGGGCCGTGGATGTCGCTCGGCTCTCAGATCATGGGCGCGGCCACGCAGGGCGTTGGCGATGCAGTGGCTACCATCAACCCCGACTTGGCCGCAATGATTACACAGCCCTTCGCAGGCGGTGCCTTGGGCATGGCAATGACAGGCCAGCAGATGCGCGCGGCAGATGCGCGCCCGTTGGCAGCGCCATTGCCAGATGCGCGCCCGTTGGCAATGGCAGACCGCATCCAGCCCGCCGCCACAGCCGCCGCGCGGGAGGCACTGGCTGGCACGCAGTCAGGTGCCCCGGCGGTCAGAGTAGCGACAGAACCAGCAATGCCGCCGCGTGCGGAGCCGTTTGCAGCCACACCCCCGGCCAACAACCTCACAGCCCCGCCTATTGTGCGAAACAACCTGACGAGCGCAGACACGGCGACTAATCCCGCTCCGCCATTGCCCGCCGCAGGTGCCAGACTGCCAGTGACCGTAGAGGCACCGCATGACGGCAGCTTGTCAGCAGCCACTACCCCGACAGAACTGGCGCAAATGTCGCCGAAGGAAAGGCAGCGCACCGAGGGCGACCATTTGGGCCGAGTCATCAACTCGACCGCGCCGACAGGCGAAGATATAACCGAATATGTGCCAGGATCAGTGCCGACCGAGGGGCAATATAGTGGAAGCCCCGCCATTGCACAGCAAGAGATGGAAGCCCGCCAAAGGTCGCCCGATATTTTCAACGAGATATATGGACGGCAAAATGAAGCCCATGTCACGGCTCTCGAAGATATCGCGGGTAATAAGACATCCATCGGCAACCTGATTGATGAACGGAGGGCGCGGGGCGACATTGACCGCGCTGCGGCTTGGGCGGAACAGACCCCTGTTGACGCGCAGTCACAAGTTGACCTGATCGACAGCATTCTTAATGGGCCAGCAGGCAAAACGCGGGCGGTCAAAAATGTGCTGACGAAAATACGATCTGATTTGTTTAACGAGACGACCGGAAAGATTGAAACGTCACCAGAGCGGCTTGCAGGCGTTCGGGATGAAATCAGCCACATGCAAAGCGATGTTGGCAAAACGAATAACACCGATGCCGAACATGCCGCCGCTGAACTGGCGACTGTCAAAGAAAGTCTGGATAAACTGATTATCACAGGCGCGCCAAAATACGCCACTTACCTGAAGAACTATGCCGAAGCTTCGAAGCCGATTGACGAAATGGCTCTCCTACAGGACTGGCTGCCAAAAGTGGTCAATCAGCATGGAATTGTCACCCAAAACGGCGTGCGGTCATTGTTGAAGGAAATCCAAAAGCAACGCCAAGCCGGGGGTATTGGCAAGGCAAAGTCGCTAACACCCGAAGCCATTGACACCATTGTCAACGTCTACCGAAGCATCCAGCGCAATAACAGAATGCATAATACCGGCGTGGCAGGGTCTCACACCAGCATGTTGGGCCATGTCGGCGAGTTGGCGGGATTGGCCACCAGCACAGGCCTGCACGCCGCCGCATCGCTAATCCCGTTCGGTGTGGGGAATAAGGTAGTCAGCATTGCCGAAAATGCGTTCAAGGCGAAAAAAGCAGAAAAAAGCCGTAACGCGTTGATCACTCGACTGATAGCCAACCCGCCCAAGCGAGACTAATCAGCGCGGGCTGAAAACCCACTTAAGACCTTGCCCAATGCACCAGAAACCACCGGCAAAGCCGGAGGCCAGCATGAGGACAAGCGGTGCTCCATGAAACAGCCCCATAACCGACAGCGGGCTTAGCAGTCCGAAGATTAGCAGCGCGCCCTTACTCACCCGATCCAAACCCGACATTTCCAATCTCCCTTGGAGTTAAACCCATGCCCTCCATCCTACCGCAAAGCCTGACACAATTCCTAGATAGTTTGGGCAGACCCTTGGCAGGTGGGCTTGTGACCTTCTACGCGCAAGGGACGACCACCCCGAAAGCGACATATAAAGACCTCGCCGCTACGATTTTCAACACCAACCCGGTTGTTCTGGACGCCTCGGGCAGCGCGAATATCTGGGGCACCGGCAGTTATTCAATGGTTGTCAAAACGGCGGGTGGCCTGACGGTTTACTCCGGCGACACGACGACCGGAATTTACGACGCAACCGCCGTGGCCATTACCGGCGGCACGATCAACGGCACGGCCATCGGCGGCACCACAGCCGCAGCCGGGGCGTTCACAACGCTGGTGGCAACGGGGATGAACTCAACCCCCATCGGGGCTGCCTTCCCATCCACCGGGGCTTTTACGACGCTGGTAGCAACCAGCATGAACTCAACCCCCATCGGGGGCACGACGCCCGCTGCGGGGGCCTTCACCTCGCTTTCCGCAACAGGCGCGCTGACAGTGGGGGGCACACTGGCGGCATCGGGTCAAGCATCCTCGACCGCAGGTGAATTAAACCGCAAAACGAACCTTGCATTCATCAATACGTCTTTAGCCGATGCGCCGGTCACACTGACCAACGCGCAGATGCAGAACGGGCTGTTTACGATCACACCAACGGTCGCGCGTATTCTGACTACGGATTCAGCGACGAACATTCTCGCAGCTAACCCGACTTGGGCGGCAGGCAGCTTTTACGAATTTACCATCACGAACACTGCCGCGTTTGATGTGACTGTGGCGGCAGCATCAGGGGTGACGGTGGTCGGCTCGGCTATCGTCAACAACACTGTCGGAACATGGCGGGTGCAGTGGGCATCATCCTCCACAGTGACCGTTACCCGCAACGCCACAACCGCCGTTACCCTGACCGGCGCGCAGCTTTTCAACGGCCTGTTCACGATCACCCCGCCGACGACGCAAACTCTAACGACTGATACGGCCTTGAACATCATCGCGGCCATGCCGGGCTATGTCGTCGGATCGAATACCTCAGTCACCATCGTCAACAATTCAGCCTTTGACGTGACTTTGGCCGCGGGTGCCGGGGTGACGATTGCGGGCAAAGCTGTGACCAACAATGGTTCCGGCACTTGGCGCGTTCGAATTGATTCAGCGTCAGCAGTGACGTTCTATAACGTGGCTGCGGCTCCCGCTGCTGCGGCTGTGGGCGGCATGACACTACTCGGCACGCTGACGACCACCAGCGGATCTACGCAGACGCTCTCGGGGCTGGTGCTGACAACCTACAAATCGTTGTACATCGTCGTCAATGGGGTGTCGTTCACGGCGGTAGCGGGGCTCAGCCTGA
The DNA here is from genome assembly GCA_038231775.1 of Rhodobacterales bacterium. Taxonomy (GTDB): domain Bacteria; phylum Pseudomonadota; class Alphaproteobacteria; order Rhodobacterales; family Rhodobacteraceae; genus Stagnihabitans. The sequence continues at coordinate 21,236 of JBBRKS010000026.1, forward strand.
ATGGGGTGCAGATTTCCGACAGCCTCACGAGCACGTTGAACGTGTTCAACGGCACCATCATGGTTGACCTGACCAGCAGCATCATCACCGGGCTTATCGGGACTGGTCCAGCGGCAAGCGGTGGCTCAGGGAGCGTTTACGGCAGGCCCGGCACCTACACCACCGCCACCACATCCATCAGCTTCTCAGGCGGCACATTCCGCCTCGGGCAAATCTTAGTCTACGGGGTGAAATAATGTAGGAAATCCGCAGCGGCGGAAAACTGTGCCGCCGCTGGCACGGTCACATACGGCAATCAAGCCTAATCGAGGGGCTGGATATTATTGGGAAGATCATAAATGACCGCTGACCTCGAAAGCATCAGTTTGAAAATTGATTCAATGGCCGCGCAGCACGCCATGATGATTGTTTTCGCGCCGGATGAAATCGAGCGCATCCGGGCCAGCGTGAAATTTACGACGGCATTTCACAACGACCCGACCACTCTCAACCGCATGGCCGACATCTTCGGCGCGGTGGAAGGCACAATGCGCGTGGGCAAGTGGGTGCTGATTTTCATCGGGGTTGTGGTTGTCGGCATGACGCAACTAGATCGCCTGCGCGAAATGACAACGGCGTTCTTCGTAGGGGGTAAGCCGTGAAAGGGTTTGAAATTGTCCTAATCTCGCTGCTGATCGGCTACAGCGGGTTATGTGCTGTACCGATAACCGCGCTGTGGTTTGATCCCGGCACGCCGGTATTCGCCAACGCCGACGAGGGCGACACTATTCCCTTGGCGTTTGATCGGGTGATCAAGCGCGACAGCTTGATCGAATACGCCGTGGTAATCCACCGCGCGAAAACCAACGACGTCATCTGCGATATGCGATCCGGGCCGTTTACCTACAAGGCAGGGTTGGGGCCGTTGGTGGACAAGGATTTGGCGTGGTGGACATCAGAGAACCGCGCCTGCAACAGCCTCAAGCCGGGCGACTATTGGGCCGAGACAACCTGGACTGCCGTGCGCCCGTTGGGTGATCTCGTGCCCGCGTGGCTTGAGCCGTTCGTCGGTTATATTATCCCGCCCAAGCGCGTCACCCGGCGATCGCCGCTGTTCACGATCAGCCGGAAGGATAGCAAATGAACCCCGCCGCATTTTTTGCCAGCGTGCGAGCCAGCCTGTTCCTGCCCATGACGCAGGGCCAAGTGGACGGCTGCAACGCCCTGCTGATCGCGTCCAAGGCGATGCCGCTGACATGGCGGGCCTATCTGTTCGCCACGGTATACCGCGAGTGCGACCGGACCATGCGCCCGATTACCGAATATGGCGGGCCGTCCTATTTCGCCAAGTACGACGCTGGCACCACCATTGGCAAGCGGTTGGGTAATACCCAACCCGGCGACGGGGCGCGGTTCAAGGGCAGGGGCTATGTCCAACTGACCGGACGGGGCAATTACACGCGGGCGGCGCTGGAAACCGGGGCTGACATGATCGGCAATCCTGAACTGGCGCTGGACACGCACCTTGCCGCCCAAATCGCGGTGCAGGGCATGGTTGAAGGCTGGTTTACCGGGAAGGGTTTCAAAGACTACCTGACCGACGCCAAGACCGACTACCGCAACGCACGCAGAATTATTAACGGAACTGACGACGCCGCCCTCATCGCCGGATACGCGGGCCACTTTGAATCCGCGCTTAAGGCATCAACCTGAAAGGACACAAGAATGGACTTAGTATCTGTTGCCGTGAAATCGGCATGGCTTTCCAAAATCAACTGGACGCAATTTGTGGCGTTCATCGCCATGCTGCTTACGATGTTCGGCATCGACCTGCCGCCCGAGACGCAGGCCAGCATTCTCGCGGCAATCGTGGCCGGATCCAGCGTCATCACGTGGGTGCTGAAAACTTTCTTTACCAACACCGTCACCCCGGCCAGCGCCATCAAAGCATGATCGCCGCGTCGGTCATCATCTTGGTGATTGCGGCGCTTGTCTGTGCCGCTTTCATCAAGGGCAACCGCGCCGGGGCTTTGGCTGCCAGCGCAGCCAGTCAGCGGGCAGCCAGTCAGCGGGCCGAAGCGGAAACGGCGTCGATCACCAAAACGATAGAGGACGTAAACCATGCGACTTCTGGCATTCCTACTGCTGACGCTGCCATTGATTTCCTGCGCAGCAGGCACCCAACCAAGTGAGGCTGGCCTATGCCTCGCCCTGCCGCCGCTGGTGGACCAACTGGCGACGGACCTACAGGGCAAGGGCGTACCGGATGCGGTGTTAATCAGTGGGGCGCGTGTCGTGGCTGCCAGTGACGCGGGGTGTTCGAAATGAAACTCGTGCCTCATGGCCAGACGGTGGGTTTTCTGCGGCTTGCTGCCGATGGGCTAGTCGGGTGCGGCTGGTTTCGTGGTCATCATAAAACGCGGCAAGTTGCGGGGCGAGGGCTGTATCCAGAGCCATCGCTATGGGCGGCGTTCAGGCCATAATTGCGCGCGGGCTGGACCATCCAGCCCGCGCGATTTGATCAGTCAGTCACAGGGACCGGATCAGGTTTCTTTGGCGGCGCGGGGTCCTTATGAGTCTTAACGATCACAGCGCAGCCGACCGGCGACAGGGTGAAATAACCGCCTTTGTCGACTTTGGTACATTTGGAATAGTCGTCGGCAAAAGCAGCGCTGCCGATCACAGCGACAGCGGCAAACGCCGCCCAACCAAACATAGATTTCACCATTTTAGTCTCCATCATCAGTTTGCACAGTGCCCCGGTGCGAGGATTCATTCGCCAGCCAGTGTTTTTCATAAGGCTCGTCGTCGTCGCTGGCCGGGGTGGGTCATTCACAGCCAATCTCCCATTGCATAGAGGATCCACGGCACGGCCAGGAAGATAGCGGCAAGGCATGCAACGGCAATCACGTCAGCGATCCATGCGCGGATCAAGCCGGGCCGGGCTGGCTGCATATTGCCGCCGTCGCGCAGGTTGGCAAATGGGGGCATGTCAGTCATTTGGTTGGGCCTCCTCCACGGGCAGCAAGCTCGGCGTCAGACCATACCGGACCTTCAGCGCGGCGATGGCCTCAAACTGATCCAAAGCAGCGGCGAGAGCGCGGATGTGCTGCGGTTCCATAATGACAACCGCGTTGTCTTTCAGATCAGCCATGACATATGGGCCGTTCTGGTAAACTCTGGCCGCGAATTGCGGGCCGCAGAATTGAATACTGGCGTGTGCCATAGTGCGTGTCTCCTGTAGGTGGTTAGCCGTTGCCGTTGCCGTTGCCGTCGCCGTAGCCTCGGCCGTTGCCGTAGCCGGAGCCGGAGCCGGAGCCGTAGCCGTTGCCGTAGCCGTTGCCGGAGCCGTTGCCGGAGCCGGAGCCGTAGCCGTTGCCGGAGCCGGAGCCGTTGCTGTTGCCGTCTTTTTCAGGGTCGTAGGTATTGAAAACCTGAATCCGCATCACACAGCACCAATGCTGGCGGCTGCGGCATCGCTCACGTCGATCAGCGCGCAGGCGTTGAAAACAGTCAGGGTTGCCGATGCAGGGGAAAACTTGCACCCGGACGCCTTCACGCCATAGGTGGCAACGTCAATCAGGGTCAGCCCCTTCGCTGCCTCCCACTTCCAAAGCTGGCGAGCGTTGGTGACGTGGACGGTGGAGCCGTCATTGCCCGCGTAATCGCCGTAGATCACGCCAGCGTCACTGCTGCGGATGATAACCTTACGGCCAATCTGGCCCTCGGTGGATGGATGCGCGCCCATGCCTTCGATCAGGGCGATTGCGGCTTTCAGTGTGTCGATATTCATCTGCGTGTCTCCTGTAGGGGGGGGCTGTTCATGTCTATAACTTACAATTACCCGCTATTACCGCACAAGTCAAGCACCAATCTGGAAAAATCGTCAGCCGTGCAACAGAACCCACCGACCCCGCCGAACCCCCGAACGGATTGCAGGAATGCCGCCTGGGCTTGGCCGCGCTTGTCGCCGGACGTTAGGTGCCAGCCGGGCTTTTTGGTTTCAACTGCCAAGAACACGCCAAACGTTTTGCCAACGTGTGACGGCTGCACTACCACGGGCAAGATGCCGATCAGGTCGGACGACTTCCAACGCGCGTTCAGGTCGGACGATTCGTTGCCTAATCCGAACCGGATCAGGCGGCCTGTCTGGTCTGTCATGGCCCCAGAATTATTCCTGAATAGTGGCACACCAGCCCGGCCCGCTGCCAAACGTATCTGCGCCGCCCCCGCAGCCTCACTGTGACGGGCCGTAGGGGCAGACGACGGCATAAAGGGACTCAGGATGCCTACCAGTTCGGCAAGGGCCTGTGCGGGGACGTGGTGGCCCCACCGCGTTTGCCAGTCTCTTAGGGTCATGCCCCCGTCCACCGCGTCGGCATAATCGTGCCGCGCATGCGCGCAGACGCTACAAAATCCACCCGGATCGGAGATCCCACATCTTCACCGCCTGTCAGCCTGACAGCGCGCCCTTTGTCGACCACGTCAGCGGCTTTGATCAGCTTGGCCATCACCGTTGGGTCGTAGCACAAGCTGGCAGCACCCCCGTCGCCCTTGGCCACCACGCGCCGCCAGTCGGGAAATGTGCCGTCGATCACGCTAAATTCCAGCACGCCAACACGGGTCATCTCGCCGCCCTTGCCGTGGTTGATCACAAATTGCAGGATACCGGTCGTGGTGTCACCGTAAACCCACAGGTCCCCCACCTTGCCGCCAGACTTGAACGCCTTATCGGTTGCATCACATGACAGGATGAACCCCGCGCCTTGGGGCGTGCCTGTCGCTCCGGGCATGCCCTGCGTGAAACATTCCGCGCCGACGTGGCAGCCGTCCGGCAGGTCAATTGTTAGCATCTGGTGGCCGTCCAGCGCGACTAGCTTGTCAGCTTCGATCAGCACGCCACACAAATAATAGCAGGTCTGTTCGGTGCCGATGCACTGGAACGCTGCGCGCAGTTCATCGGCGGGCAGGAAGAAGGTTGTCGGGGTCGGCGTGGGTGTGATGGTTTTCATTTGGTTTGCTCTAGTTGGTGTGTCAGATATTCGCGCGCCCATTTAAGCGCCGCGTCGATTTGTTCAGGCATCGGATGCGGTGCAGGATGGGCAGGTGTGACAGCGCAAGCGTCCTGGGGCCTGATCGCTTTGAACCGCGCCCACAATTCCGCTTCACTGTGCCGGTCACTCCGGCGTGCGTTGTGGCATAGCTGGTAAAGATGCATGTCAGTCTCCTATTTGGTCGGTGATCTTCCCGGCGATACGGCGGCCAATGCGCTTCGGAATGGCCTTGGCAGGCACGGGGTTATCAGACCACCTCCCATATTTGGCGCACTGCCAATTGATCCTGCCGCCGCCGTGGATCAAGTCGCACCTCATAACCAAATTCCTGACCAAATAAGCACACGGACTACGATCAGGCCCGCTATGAAAGCTCCCCAAAGAACGAGGAGGAGCATGAAAAACCCCGCCAACGCCATCGCGGGCAGGTTGGCAAGGTTTATCGGCGGCATTTCCCGCTTGGCGTGTTTAGTCTTAGTGATATTCATTCGTCGTTCCTCCTATCATCGCCTTCATCAGGCTCTTGCTCGTTATAGGCAACCATCGCCGGGGCAAGGATCAGAACGATTGAACCATATTCTTCGGCCAGGCTGTCAAGGTATTGGGCGGTGTAAATGTTGGTCATGGTTTCACCTTCTCATAAAGCCCGGTCAGGGCGTTCCAGATTTCCAGCCGGTCAACCGTGGCCGCGCCTTGGGTCAGGGACCGGTTCGCTTCGTTCAATGCGTCCTGCGTGCTGGTCGCGCCGATCATGATGTTGCCATAGCGGTAGGAGGTCAGACCGGCAGCGGCGCAGGGGCGTTCTGTGTGTGTGTTGAACATAATCTTGTCTCCTTCTGTTGCATCCTTATTACCAGCTATTGCCGCCCAAGTCAAACACTATTGCACAGCTGCCGAAAATAACGCACAGTGTCATTTGCCGGTGCTGTCCACCAGGTCCTGAGCGGCCCGCGCATAATAACCCCGATCCAGCAAAGCCCAGTCGAAGTCGAAGATGTCGTTGCACATCCGCACAGTGTGGTCCTTGAGGATTGCCTGCGGCCGGTCATGCATTGGCAAATCGGGCAATGGCGGCATGATCTTCCATAGCTGCGCGCCGCCCGTGTGGGTAACGTAGTAGCGGCCCGTCCGCTGCTGTGCCACCCCGCCGGTGTGCATCTTGCGCTTCACGGGCCTTCCCTTGGCGTCTGGCGGCGTCCATTGGCAGTCGTAGTCCGACAGATCGCCGCCCAACATCACCCTGTCGTTGCGTTGCGCCTTGAGCGTGTGCATGAAATGAAAAGCGTTGTCGCAGGCAGCAACGGTATCGGCCACTGGCGTGCAGTGGACAAGCAACGCCTCAGCCGCTATCGCCACGATCTTGCACGATTGGTTCTTGTGCCAGCCGTCGCCGTAGCCCAGACCGTGCTGATACTCAAACGCGCCCTTGCACTTAACTGTGCCGTGCGCATCGACGCAAAGATAGTTGTTAACATCTTTTTGGAAGAAAGCAACATAATCCTCCGACTCCAATTCCAGCCCGGTCAGGCGCTCCCATTCTGCCGACACAGCGTCGCACTCGCCCAACCGGTCCCGATCAACAATGTACTCGATGCCGTCAGTATTGACCTGGATCATTTCCAGCGACGGGATGGCAGCCAGTCGTTCGGCCAGCATGCAAAGCAAAAGCTGGCCGTTGATGGTGATGGTCATCGTGTAAAGTGGATCATAGAAAGGGCTGAACGTACTGTTTGAGTTGCCGTAGGTCGCGTTCAGGGCCAGCTTCAGCGCCTTATTGCGCGGGTCGCTCTTTGGCAGGCTGATCCGCTGGTCGTAAACGTCCTTGTAGATGTCACAGAACACGTCGGACAGGTGTGCAGGATAAATCCTGTTGGCAATGGCGAGGTTTGGGTAGTAGCTGCGCACGTCCCGGCCCTGCACCACGCGGTCCGGCGTGCTACGCCAGGTGGTGCCGTCCTGCGCGCCGTGGATGCCGCCGGTCCCGAACACGAACGTCAGGCCGTGGCAGGTGGCCGTCAGGTCATCAAACGCGCCCTTGGTCTTGGTGATTGTCTTGGCGCGCAGATAGTCCAATACGCGGTTAAACTCTGGCGTTTGGAATTGCACAAAGGGAAAAATGCAGTCGGCCAACGGGATGCGCGCGCGGGGTGTTTGCCGCCACGATCCTGACTTGCCGCAGATACCGGGCTGAGCCGCGTTCAAGCGCGAGATAAACACCTTTGACCCTATGGTCGAGTCGCTGGCGTTGGTAAGGTCTTGGTCCAGTGCTGCCGACATTTCGTCCCGGAACGCCAGTGCAGCCGCAGACTCACGGTAGAATTGCAGCGTGGCCGCCACGTCGTGCCGGTTGTAGCCGAGCAACTGCGGTATCTGGTCCGGTGTCAGGACTGTTCCGGGCGGAAAGGGCAGATCCGCAACGTGCGGCAACTGTAGGGCAATTTCGATTTGCTTGAGGCTGGTCATGCGGGCTTGATTGTCGAAGTGATGGATTTTAAACAGATCGACTTGCGGCACGATCATATCAGATGCCCAAATGGTATTTTTGAATCGATCATCCCAAGGCGTTTTAATGATGCCCGTGGATATTTGATAAGCATCTGCCGCAGTAAATGAGTCGAACCGCAACAGGGCATGCAGCAACGGATAGTCGTAGCCGACGTTATTATAGCCCACCATTCGGTTGCCTGGGTGCGCCCCTATGGTGCGGATGAATTTGAGCAACTGTATGGATTGGTTCACCCGGTCGGATACCTCAAAAATCCATTCTGTGCCGCTGGCGGCGTGGACGATTATCGCGCTAAATACGTTCGGATAGCATTCCAGATCATAGGGGAAGTCATTGTGCATTGCGGTCACAGCACGACCGCGTCGCACACTCTGGGGCAGGCTTCCCGCTCGTCTGTCGTGGTGCAGGTGCAGATCAGCGTGCAATCAGCGGCAAGTGCGTGCGACTCATGAACAACATAGGATCCGTAGACGCTGATCAGCGTCCATTCCTCGCCGGTCGGGTTGTGCGTTACGCGGTCGCCGGGTTTGAATTGTGTCATGTGTCTCCCCAATTCCGTGTAAAAGGCGGGCCATTACAGCCCGCCCTGTGATCCGTTACGCGCCGGGCGTCATGTAACCTGCATACGCTGGAGGATTACCAGCGGATCCAGTCGCCGTAGGCATTCCACTGGCGGCAGGCGTCGGCATGCCAGAGGTCTGCGGCTGGGGGCCGGGCATACCGGACGGAGCCGGAGCCGGTGCAGCGCTTGGCAGTTGCGGCGTCCGGGTCATGCCTGCGGGCATGTACGCGCCCGGTCCGGCACCAAGCTGCTGTTCAAGCGACGGGCCACCGACAATCTCAGCACCGAAGCCGACAAGGCAAACGGTCTGGGGGTTGAGGTAGACCCCTGCAGTGTGGTCCATATTCCCGTTGGCCGATGTCGAGAATGGCACGGTGACGTAATACCCGCGCTTGATCTCGCTGGGGTCGCAATAGGTCGGCACAGCGCCCTGATACTTTGCCGATGCAATTTGCAACGTGGTCGAAAACTTCACAACCCAGCAACCCTTGCCGTGCTTCCAGCGTGGTTCCTGCGCGCCGGTTGTCGGATTGGCGCGCATTTCGTCGCCGTCCGCAATTTTCCAACTGAACGCCGTGGCCGCCAGACCCATGTTGATCTGTGCCATGATGTGCGGAGCCTGACCGTATCCGGCCTGCGCAGCCTTGAACATCAGGCCGAGCATCTCATTCATGCCGGGTGCGTTCTTTTCAATCGCCACGGCAAACCAGAACGATTGCTTATCCTCGGGGATCGGGCGGTTGTTCTGGTCGGTGGTCTGCTTGATCCACGGATCGCCCGAGATAAATCGTCCGACGGGGCTGCTTCCGTATTCGGTGTGTCGTGACATTATTTTGCGCTCCTGTTGAGTTGCCGGGTCAGGGTGTCTGAATCCAGCGGGGCCAGCTTGTGGCCGGTGGTAGGTCTTTCGGTAATAAGTGATAATTGCGCCTCGGTCAAGCCCGCAAGTTTGAGGTCGCCAACATTCATCGGCACAATCTTGGTAGCGTCCTTTCCGGTCAGCGCCTTGATGGCTGCGGGTGACGCTTTGACGCGGGTATTGCCAAACCGAGGCAGAAGCCCCCACCCCGGCAGGCGTTCGCCGCGCTTGGCCCGCGCTTCGGCTTCAACCTCTGTGGCCTTTGCCGCTGCGCTGATAATTTCCAGCGCGTTCCGGTAAAAATGCAATGCCTGAGACATCTCAAACGGCGTCCGGTCGCGGTGTCCAGTCATCACGGCAATGGCCATTGCCGTGACGGTTGTTTGTTGCAGCGCCACGCAGCCCACAGCCCCGTCACAATACAGGCAATGATCGCCGGGCGTGGCGATAGGATCCGGCTTGTAACACTCCTCGGCGCGCTCGATGATCCATTTGACCTTGGTGCGGATCTGATCAGGCGTCCAGTCGATCCAACGGCGCGGGCCGTCCTGGTGAAATCCTCGCGGCTGGTAAATCTCGGTGCGGATGCAGGTCACAGAGGGCGTGCCAGCAACCATCGCTCCGGCATAGATGATCAGTTGCGGGCTGTCTGGTGCCACCAGCCTAAAGCCGTATTTCAGATCACGCACCGTCAGCACGCCGTCAACCAGCGTGATGCAATCGGCTGTGCCTGCAATGCGCGGGTTGAGTCTGACGCGCTTTTCGGCCCACATTTCGCCACCATCCGCGCGGCAGATTTCGGCATAGTCTTGCATGTGGCCGATCATATCGGCGTCAACTTCCCATCCGTTTTCATGCGTCATACCGACTTCCACGGGCTGGTCTGTCAGCAACAACTCCGCCACCCATGCCGCGCAGGTGCCTTCCCGCGCGGCGTCACTGGTCGGTTGCGGTCCGGCGCGGCTGGCAAACAATGGCGCGGCGGAACATTTCGTCCAGCGGTGGGCGGCGCTCGGGCGGGTTTCAATTGTCATAGTCGGCGCTCATGGCGTGCCGCACGCATCCGTTATGGTCGTCGCCGTTGTCCACAGCGTCCATGTAATTCCACAGCCGGGCGATGCTGGTCTGGTTCGTTTCCAGATCGTCGTAGCCGATGGACAGTGCTGCATAGATTGCCTCGTATTCGGCTGGCAGCCCGCCAGGGTCGGACATTTTTGCCATGAACCGTTCCGCCATCGTCCTGTAGTCAATCGGGGCGGGCGGTGTTGCCGGGGCGGCGCTGGCCGGTTGCGGCATAGGCATCCCCTGCGGCGCGGGTGCGGCTTGGGCGGGTGCCGTGGCAGCAGCAACCGCGATGTCATAGGCTTCCTTCTGGCCGCGCTTGGCCCGATACGATCCGTCAGCGTTAAAACTGGGCGGCGTGCTGTGGATGGCGTCGTCATGGGTCATGCCGTGGCAGTCTGTTGCTGCCGGTGCCGTGTCGGGCTGTGCCGGTGCCGTGTCGGGCTGTGCCGGTGCCGTGTCGGGCTGTGCCGGTGCCGTGTCGGGCTGTGCCGCAGGGGCGGTAGTGCCAAGCAAGCGGGCAATCGTGGCGCAGTCCTGTGCGCTGTGGGGGTCAAAGGTGATCTGCATTATCGTTCTCCGGTTTGTGTGTCTATTACCTCTTACTAACCGATGCGGGCGGGGTTGTAAATACCTATTATTACCTTGACGGGCCGGGGCGGGCTGGATAGTAATAGCGCATGACACTCACACTCCGACCATACCAGACGCAACTGATCGACGATATCCGCGCCAAATGGGATAGCGGTGCGCAAAACGTGCTGGCAGTCATGCCGACCGGTGCTGGTAAAACCGTTACCTTTAGCAAACTGAACGCCGATGGGGAACGGTCCTGCACCATTGTCCATCGACAGGAACTGGTCGGACAGATCAGCAAAACCTATGCGTTGACAGGCATTTATCACAACATAATAGCGCCTCAAGCGGTGATCAATTTTTGCATCCGGTTGCACATTGCTGCCACGGGGCGAAACTTCTACGATCCGCGCGCAGCCGTCAGCGTGGCAGGTGTTGATACGCTGATACGCAGATTCAAGCTTGGCGATCCGTGGACCAACTCAATCCGGCGCTGGACGCTGGATGAAGCGCACCACGGGCGGCAAGATAACAAATGGGGTATTGCAGCAGCTCTGTTCCCAAACGCTAAAGGCTTGGGCGTTACGGCCACTGCATGCCGGGGCGATGACAAGTCATTGCACGCTGATCAGGGCGGCTTGTTTCACGTTCTGGTTCAAGGTCCGGGTATGCGCGAACTGATCGACGCGGGCAGTCTGTGCGACTATCGCGTGTTTGCTCCTGAGTCTGGAATCAACGAGGCGCTACTACAGATCGGCAAGACTGGCGATTTTACGGCGAATTCCGCCAAAGCCGCGCAAAAAGCGGAACTGATCGGCGATGTGGTGGAAAGCTACCTGATGCATATTCCCGGCAAGCAGGCGATTGTGTTTGCGTCAGGGGTGCAGGACGCCAAGGACATCGCGGAACAATTCAAGGCGCGCGGCGTGCCTGCTACGGCGCTGGACGGCACGAACAATGACGGGCACAGGATGGAACAGGTTGCACGGTTTGAATCGGGCGAGACGCGAATCATAACAAACGTTGATCTGTTTGGCGAGGGCTTCGACGTGCCAGCGTGTGAGGCGGTTATCATGGCCAGACCCACTGCCAGCTTTGGCCTGTTCGTGCAACAGTTTGGCAGGGCGTTGCGACCGTTTGCGGGCAAGACCCACGGTGTGATAATCGACCACGCGGGCAACGTGGTGCGCATGGCGGCCAAGCACGGCCTGCCCGATACGCCGCGCACCTGGACGCTCTGGCAAGACGAGACGCGCAAGGCTAATGGCAATCCCGACGCGGTGCCGGTCAGGGTCTGCCCGTCTTGCCTGCTGACGTATGAAGCGGTCGTGTTTGCGTGCCCTTATTGCGGTGCGGCACACGTCCCGGCGGGGCGGTCATCGCCGGATCAGGTAGACGGTGTGCTGTCGGAAATGTCGCTGGAATTGCTGGCAACGTTGCGCGCTGGTGCGGCCAAGATGCAAGCCGCCGAGCCTGCCATACCTTACGGCGCGTCTGAGATCGTCGTAGCGGGCATACGGGCGCGGCACAGGCGGAACCAAGCGTCCCAAGCGTCCCTGTCTGAGGCAATGCAGCGATGGGGCGGAATACGGCTGGCAGCGGGTGACTTGGATGGGGCCATGCAGGCGAGATTCTACCACAGGTTTGCGGTTGATTGTTTTACAGCACAGGGGTTGGCCGAGCGGGCTGCACTGGAATTGAGAGATGAAATAAATGTTGCACTTGGGTGATTGTCTGGACGTGATGCAGGACATACCGGACGGGTCGGTTGATATGGTCATGACGGACCCACCCTATGGCACCACTGCCTGCAAGTGGGATTCGGTTATTCCGTTTGAACCAATGTGGGCGCAACTCAAGCGGATCACAAAGCCTAACGGGGCTATCGTGTTGACCGCATCGCAGCCGTTTACGTCGGCGCTGGTTATGTCGAATGTGGCGATGTTCAAGTATTGCTGGGTTTGGGATAAAGTAACGGCGCGGGGCCATTTAGTTGCAAAAATAAGGCCAATGGCGCAACATGAGGATGTGATCGTCTTTGGCCGTGGGCGCATATTTTACAAGCCGCAGATGGTTGCTATGGACAAGCCCCAGAAAAATAAGAGCATGGAGGCAAGCCGCACCGAAATAATGGGCGGTAAGACCACTAAGGTCAGTGAGGCAATATTTCGC
>JBBRKS010000027.1:0-32802 GCA_038231775.1 Rhodobacterales bacterium
CCCTTGTCGATTTCTTCGACGTCCCGGCATGGTCGCGCACCCTGATCGCGGCTTTGGCCGATCCCGCCCGCTTTGAAACCCTTAGAAAAGCCGCCCGCCAAACCGCGCTTGACCGTTACGACCAAACCGTCCTGCTGCCAAAAATGATAGATTTCGTCGAACGCCACGCCGGCAAACCCTGAACCCACCCCGCCTTTCATTTGCTCTTTGCCCAAATACTCCCTCGCGGGAGCGTTGCCCAAGCCGGTTGGCTGCAAGCCAGAGGCGAGATAAAAGCAGTGCGCGGCACGCGCTCTTTTAAACAGGCCAGCCCCGGACGCTGCCCTCCCGTCACCTGTGAAACCCCTAACAAACTCTTAAGTTTTTTCGCGTTATCAAGCAATTACAAGGCATTACCGGCCATAACACGTGTGTTATCGCACCTCATATCACACGTCCAAACCCCCATCCCACCCCACAAGCCGCGCGTTGCGGCTGGGGCTTGATCGGGATAGGCTTAGCCAAGACACATGCAAACGCCTTGATCCGGATCAACTGAAAGGCTTGCCATGTCACTTCACGCGCTGAAACTGGCTCCACAGGATTGCGGCGATTGCCCGATCCGGCACCGCGCCATCTGTGCGCGCTGTGACGGCCCCGAATTGGCCCGTCTGGAAGAGATGAAATACTACCGCAGCTTTCAGGCGGGTCAGAACGTGGTCTGGTCGGGCGACCGGATGGATTTTGTCGCCTCTGTCGTCACGGGCGTCGCCAGCTTGTCCCAGACGATGGAGGATGGCCGCCGCCAGATGGTCGGCCTGTTGCTGCCGTCCGACTTTCTGGGTCGCCCGGGCCGCATCGCCGCGCCCTTTGATGTGACCGCCACCACCGACCTTGTGATGTGCTGTTTTCGGCGCAAACCGTTTGAGGATATGATGGCCGCCACTCCACATGTGGCCCAGCGACTGCTGGAAATGACGCTTGATGAACTTGACGCCGCCCGCGAATGGATGGTTCTTTTAGGCCGCAAGACGGCGCGCGAAAAGATCGCCTCGCTGCTGGCCAGCCTTGCCCGCCGCGACACCGGGCTTAAGGCACACGTGGCCCGTGGTCCGATCAGCTTTGATCTGCCACTGACCCGCGAAGAGATGGCCGACTACCTTGGCCTGACGCTGGAAACCGTCTCGCGCCAGATGAATGCATTGAAACGTGACGGTGTGGTCAAGCTTGGTGAAAAGCGCCGGATCGTGGTGCCAGACTTTGACCTTCTGGCCCGGCAAACCGGCGACGACACCGATGGCGGCTTTCGGTCGTAACGCTTTGCGCCTAAGTTCTGCCCCGAAAAGAGGGCGCTGATGCAAGACGATGATCCCAACTCCCCCAGAGCCAAGGCCGACACCCGCGGCCCCCTGCGCTCCCATGGCCGCCTTAGAGTGCAGGTCAGCACCAGGCCGCGCGATCTGATGGATGACGCGCAGGTCAAAGGCGCTTTCACCGTCAAGATCATCACCCTGTTCCCCGAGGCGTTTCCCGGCACCCTTGGCCTGTCGCTGACCGGCAAGGCGCTGGACCTTGGTCTGTGGCGTCTGGTGCCGATTGCCCTGCGCCCGTTTGGCGAGGGCAAGCACCGCAATGTCGATGATACGCCCGCCGGTGGTGGCGCCGGCATGGTCCTGCGCGCCGACGTCCTTGACCGCGCCCTCAGTGAAGCCTCCCTCGGTGCCACTCCCGACCGTCAGAAATGGCCGCTGATCTACCTCTCCCCCCGTGGCCAGCCCTTCAACCAGGCGATGGCCCGCCGCTTCGCCGCCTGCGACGGCATGACCCTGATCTGTGGCCGCTTTGAAGGCATCGACCAGCGCATCATCGACCACCACGCCATCGAAGAAGTCTCCCTCGGTGATTTCGTCCTGACCGGAGGCGAAATCGCCGCCCAAGCCGTGCTCGACGCCACCGTGCGCCTGCTGCCCAAGGTGCTGGGCAACCAAGCCTCGACCGAGGAGGAATCCTTCTCGGACGGCCTGCTGGAACACCCGCAGTACACCAAGCCCGCCGAGTGGAACGGCCACCCCATCCCCGAAGTCCTGCAATCCGGCCACCACGCCGAAATCGCCAAATGGCGGCAGGCGCAGGCCGAAGAGTTGACCAAGACCCGCCGCCCCGACCTGTGGCAGGCTTACATGCGGCGCAACGGCCCGCCGAAGTAGGGATGTCACGACCCCGGACACCTCTATTTGCAATGCGACTATGCGTACGGAGTAGGAAACCATAACATCCGCCCAACTGATATTGTTCAGCAAGGACCAGACCATATGGATTTCGAAGGCCACAGTACCAAAAGCTTGGAACGGATTTCAGCCGATCCTCGTTTTGCCGAACACCATGCAGAAATCTACGAAATCCTGCGGAATCGTGAAGGACATCTCACTGTCAAACGTGGCATTGAAGTTCTGACCGGGGTCGCGCGTACCGGCAAGACCACGAATTACAAGATATTTTATGAATCTTGCGTAGGTGGCAATGTGAAGTGGAATCATACCAAGATGGGTAAGATCGCGAATTTTCTCGGCAGCCTTCAGAGGTATTGTGC
This sequence comes from Rhodobacterales bacterium, assembly GCA_038231775.1. Taxonomy (GTDB): domain Bacteria; phylum Pseudomonadota; class Alphaproteobacteria; order Rhodobacterales; family Rhodobacteraceae; genus Stagnihabitans. The sequence continues at coordinate 2,570 of JBBRKS010000027.1, forward strand.
TGAACATAAACTGCCCGTGCTTACAGCCCTGGTCGTCAATATTCAGACCGAGGAATGTGGTGCCGGGTTCTTCAAGGATTTAGTGGCGCTTGGTCATACCTCATCACTCGATGACCCGAATGAGGCGGCGCAAAAGGAACGTGAGCGCTGTTGGACTTGGGCGGCCAGTCTGTAATCCCGTTGGTAAATTTGATTTGTCCAAGCGCAGGACGCCGCTCTCACCAACCCTTGACCCACACCTCCCCCTCCCCTATACGCCGCCTGTCCGGGGCATTCTGCCCATCGGGCGCGATTCCTTTTGGCCTTATCGCTGACCTTCTTCGATCAGCGTGGCCGGACGGAGCCGACAGATAAAGCAGGCCCCAACTCTGGCGGGGTTGCCGAAAGGCAGCGACCCGGTTGAAGACCAAGAGCTATGTGGCGGCATCACCTCTGCGGTACACCGCAGGTTACTGGAGACAGGTATGAACCTGATCGCAATCATTGAGGCTGAGCAGATTGCTGCGCTCGGCAAGACGATCCCGGATTTCAAAGCCGGCGACACCGTCAAAGTCGGCTACAAAGTGACCGAAGGTACGCGTTCGCGCGTGCAGAACTACGAAGGCGTCGTGATCGGCCGCAAGGGCGGCGCTACGATTTCGGCCTCGTTCACCGTGCGCAAGATTTCGTTTGGTGAGGGTGTGGAGCGCGTGTTCCCGCTGTATTCCACCAACATCGCAACGATCGAAGTGGTCCGCCGTGGCCGCGTCCGTCGCGCCAAGCTGTATTATCTGCGCGACCGTCGCGGTAAATCGGCGCGGATCGTCGAAGACACCACCTACAAACCCATGTCGGAATAAGGAGCGGGACCATGAAAAAGGGCATTCATCCGGAATACCATACGATCATCGTCAAGATGACCGACGGCTCGCTGTTCACGACCAAATCGACCTGGGGCAAAGAGGGCGACCAGATGGCTTTGGACATCGACCCCCTGGCGCACCCGGCCTGGACCGGCCAGTCGGCCCGTCTGATGGACACCGGTGGCCGCGTGTCGAAGTTCAAGAACAAATACGCCGGTCTGGGCTTCTGATCCACTGGCACTGCAAGTCCGGGCGTCCCTGCGGGGGCGCCCTTTTCATTTGGCCGCACCCGAAATTGCCACAATCTTTCGGTCAAATGATCCATGCACCGAATTTTGCTTGCCGTATTGCTAAGTACCGGTCCGGCATCTGCTGACGTTGACATGTTTCATCGGCTGTCGGGGATATACGGCGACCTGCATCCGGTGGGCGCTGCCTGCACGGGCGCGGTTCAACATGTGAATTTTCAGAACGGCAACCAGCGGGGCGCGCTTCAGATATTCAGCGACAACATCGAGCCGGGCACCGTTATGGTTGGCGATCTGGGCTTTGTCGTGCTGGCCACCACGGCGCTGGGCGTCCAGATTCAATTCGATACGGAAACGCAGACCGCCAGCAACGGCGCGGTTGTGCAGTGGGAGTTTCGACCGCTGACTGATCCCGACAGCTATTGCTGGCACCGCACCGATTGGGCTGCCGACCAATGCACCTATACTGTGCAGCGCTGTGATGACCCGGTGCCAACCTCGTAACCGCGCCAGTCTCACGCAGATGTGAGATGGCGGCGCGTGGGCTTTCAGGCAGCATTGCTGGATGAAACATCTGTTCCTTTTGCCCTTGCTGCTGGCAGCGCTTCCTGCCCAAGCGCAGGATATCTTCGACACCTTGGGCGGCCAATATGGCAGCGCCAGTAACCCTGAAACCTCGTGCGCCGCCAATCCGCATCATGTGGAGTTTATCTCCCAGCCGCCGCACGCGATGTTCCTGTGGACCGAACCTTGGACTGATATCGATGGCATCAGCGTTACCGACAAACGCTATGACCTGCTGGATCATACCGACACCACCCTGACCCTGCGGCTGGAGGGGGACACACAGCGCGCCGACACCGGCGGCCATCCGATCTGGATTTTGCGCCTGACCACCCAGCCCGAAGGCTATTGCTGGGGCCGCACCGACTGGCCTTCTGTGCATTGCGAGGATCAGCAGGTCCGCTGCGACAAGGCTACTTCGTGACTCCCAAAAACTGATCTCCTGACCCCAAGGTTTTCCATCCCAAAATTTTTCGACGAAAAATTTTGGGCCGCCGCACTTGTGGCAAAGACATCGGCCGACACGCCTTCCCTCTCGGCACGCCTCCGCTTATAGGTTCAAAAAGGCATGGGGGTGCTTGGCATGGCGCATATCATCGTGGTCGGCAACGAAAAGGGCGGTTCGGGCAAATCGACGACCTCGATGCATGTGGCCACAGCCCTGTGCCGCTTGGGCTTTCGGGTCGGCGCGCTGGACCTTGACCTGCGGCAGCGCAGCTTTGGGCGCTATGTCGAAAACCGTCTGGCCTATCTGGAACGTGCTGGCCTGACCCTGCCCTCACCCGACTACCGCGAACTGCCAGAGATTGACCCTGCCCTGCTGCAACCGGGTGAGAATGCCTTTGACCGCCGCCTGTCTGAAGCCGTGGCCGCGCTTGAGGCTGTTTCAGATTTCATCATCATCGACTGCCCCGGCAGCCACACCCGCCTGAGCCAGGTGGCGCACTCGCTGGCCGACACCCTGATCACGCCGCTGAATGACAGCTTTGTCGACTTTGACCTGTTGGCCCATGTCGATGCCGAAACCGGCAAGGTCAAAGGGCCGTCGATTTATTCTGAAATGGTCTGGAATGCCCGTCAGTTGCGCGCTCAGGCTGGCTTGCGGCCAATCGACTGGATCGTTTTGCGCAACCGTCTGGGCGCACAACAGATGATCAACAAGAAGAAGGTCGGCGCAGCACTTGAGGAATTGTCGCGCCGCATCGGCTTTCGCGTCATCCCCGGCTTTTCCGAACGCGTGATTTTCCGCGAGCTTTTTCCGCGCGGTCTGACCGTCATGGACCTGAAAGACACCGGGGTGGACACGCTGAACCTGTCCAACATCGCCGCACGGCAAGAGGTGCGTGACCTGTTGCGCGAACTCAGGCTGCCAGGGGTTGATGCCAGCCGCGGAACACAGACAGTCTGACGGTCCGCCGGCTTTCACGCATGTTGATCCGGTCCAGCCGCATGGCGAACGGGTCCGGCGCGTCGGACTTGGGGGCAAACAACCCGAACCTGGCTAACAGCGATTTCCCGAATTTCATGGCACCCTCCTTGGCACTTGATGGGGTCAGTGTTGCGCCGAACCGGGGCAGGAAAGTGGCCTTGGCGCGGAAGATTGGCGGAGAGAGCCTGTGACTTGGAAACAATCGGTTTCCAGATCAGCTTGAATGCACAGGCGTACCACGGGCAAATCCGACGCTTCCGGAACATCTTGAATGCGGTTGCGTCCCGTGGCACCCCTGCGGATCAGAGGTGCCCGATGCCCAACCCGATTTACGACGCTCTTTTTGCCCCGCTGGCCCACCGCACCAGCCGCCTTATGACGCTGTCCGATGGCAGCACCATCACGGGTGCAGCGTTTCACGCGATGATTGCCCGCGCCGCCAACGCGCTGCGCAGCTCGGGCGTCCAACCCGGTGACCGCGTCGCGGTCCAGATCGCCAAATCGCCCGAGGCTTTGGCGATTTACGCCGCCACTGTCGCAATCGGCGCGGTCTTCTTACCGCTCAACACCGCCTACACCCCGCCCGAGGTCGCCTATTTCCTGACCAACGCCACCCCGCGTTTGTTCCTGTGCGAGCCTGCCAAGGCCGAAGCACTGGCCACCGTCGCCAGCCAAACCACTCTGAAAACCCTGAACTCCACAGGTGGCGGCAGCTTTGGTGCGGATTTATCTGCCGCCGCTCCGGTTTTCACACCTGAAAACCGCGCCCCAGCCGACCTTGCCGCGAGTCTGTACACCTCTGGCACCACGGGCCGCTCAAAAGGGGCTATGCTGACCCACGCCAACCTGTTGTCGAACGCCCGGACCCTCGCCGACTTGTGGCGCTTTACAGACACGGATGTGCTGCTGCATGCCTTGCCGATCTTTCACACCCACGGACTGTTTGTCGCTTCAAACGTCAGCCTGCTGACCGGGGGGGAGATGATCTTCCTGCCCGGCTTTGACCTTGAAACCGTCCTGCGCCTTTTGCCACAAGCCACGGCCCTGATGGGGGTTCCGACCTTTTACACCCGCCTGCTTGACGATGCGCGCTTTGACCGCAAGCTTGCAGCCCATATGCGGCTTTTCGTGTCAGGCTCTGCGCCCCTTCTGGCCGAAACCCACCGGCAATTCCATGATCGCACCGGCCACCGCATTCTGGAACGCTACGGCATGACGGAAACCAACATGAACACCTCAAACCCGTACGAGGGTGACCGGCGGGCCGGAACCGTTGGATTTCCCCTGCCCGGCGTGGCGTTGCGCATCATGGCCGAGGGTGTCGAGGTGCCCCATGGTAAGGTTGGCGTGATCGAGGTGCGCGGCCCCAACGTTTTCGCCGGTTACTGGCAGATGCCCGAAAAGACGGCTGAGGAATTGCGCACAGACGGCTGGTTCATCACAGGCGATCTGGGCCAGCTTGATCCGGACGGCTATGTTCAGATTGTGGGCCGGGCCAAGGACCTTGTCATATCTGGCGGTTTCAACATCTACCCGATCGAGGTTGAAATGCTGATGGACGACCACGCCGGTGTCCTTGAAAGTGCGGTGATCGGCCTGCCGCATCCCGATTTTGGCGAGGCGGTTTTCGCGGTGCTGGTGGCCAAAAAGGGCGAGACGGTCGACCCTGTGGCCGTGCTGGACAGCCTGCGCGATAAACTCGCGCGGTTCAAGCAGCCCAAGGCGGCGGTTGTCGTGTCGGAATTGCCACGGAACACGATGGGCAAGGTGCAAAAGGCCGAATTGCGCAAGATTTATGATGGCTGGTTCAAGCTCTAGCCGCCAGGCGCACGCCCCCGGACCCCCGGACTATTTGGACCAAAATAAACGGGGTCAGTCCGAGTCTTGGTCTTTGAGTTCGGCTTCAAGGAAGCGTTCGAACTGGTCCAGATCGACGGGTTCAAACTGGCCAAAGCCTTGCATCCAGACCGAAGCGGCGCGCAAGGCGTCGGGTTCAAGCTTGCACCATTTCACCCTTCCGCGTTTTTCCTGACTGATCAGACCAGCATCGGCGAGGACCTGGAGGTGCTTGGAAATCGCGGTCAGCGACATCTGGAACGGTTCGGCCACATCGGTGACCGCCATGTCATCCTCCAACAGCATCGACAGGATCGCCCGGCGCGTCGGATCGGCGAGGGCGGCAAAGGCGAGGTCGAGGGGGTCTGACATGGTGGCAGTATTGACGCTGCTTTGGTCAAGGTCAACCGGATGGTTGAATATGGAATAGGGGCAAAACTGGCTTTGATGCGCTTAGCGGGCGCGGTGAGGGGAATCACAAAACCTTTTTATATCAGAACATTAAACCAGTTCATTCGCCAATTATCCTTGCTTGACTTGCAAGCTGCCTGTCCCTAGGTATGCCTCGACTGTGATGAGGGCGTTATGGAGCAGGACCCCGATCCCGAACGGCTGCGCGTGTTGGAAGACCGCATCGAAAAGCTGAAGGGCAAGGGTCCGGTCAAGCGCGCTGACACGGGCGTGGTTTTCTCGCAAGGCGAGGTGGCCTGGAGGATGGTGGTCGAGCTGGTGACGGGCATGGTCCTGGGACTGGCAATCGGCTTTGGGCTGGATGTTCTGTTTGGAACGCGCCCCCTCTTTCTGGTGATCTTTTCCTTGCTGGGCTTTGGCGCTGGCATCCGGGTGATGCTGGGCACGGCAAGGCAGATGGCAAAAGACGCGGAACAATCCTCCGCAGGCGAAGGGGAATAACGTGGCAGACCAAGGGCTTGTGATCGACCCGATGCACCAGTTCCAGATTGTCCCGCTGTTTGGCGGCGACACTTTGCACTGGTACACCCCCACCAATCAGACCCTGTGGCTTGGTATAGCTGTTGTGCTGATCAGCCTCTTGATGGTCGCAGGTTCTGCCCCGCGCAGCGTCATTCCGGGGCGCACCCAATCGGTGGCGGAACTGATTTATACCTTCTTGCACAACATGGTCGAAGAAGTGACCGGGCATGAAGGTGCGAAATTCTTCCCCTACTTGATGGTTCTGTTCACCTTTATCGTCACCTCGAACCTTTTGGGACTGGTGCCGGGTGCCTTTGCGCCCACGTCACACATCGCGGTGACTGCCGTGCTGGCCATGGCGGTGTTTCTGACCGTCACGCTGGTCGGCTTCTACAACAAGGGCATCGGTTTTCTTGGCATGTTCTGGGTCGCATCAGCCCCCTTGGTGCTGCGCCCGATCCTGGCATTGATCGAGTTGATCTCTTACTTCGTGCGTCCCTTGTCCCACTCCATCCGTCTGGGCGGCAACATCATGGCGGGTCACGCCGTGATCAAGGTCTTTGCGGGCTTTGCCGGTGTCATGGGGATTGCGTCCATTGTTCCGATTGCGGCGATTGCTGCGATCTACGGCCTCGAACTGCTGGTCGCGGTCGTGCAGGCTTATGTCTTCACGATCCTGACCTGCGTCTATCTGCGCGATGCGGTGGGCGAGGCTCATCACTAAGCGCATCCTTAAATCAACCTTATAACCTGAACTCTGAAGGAGCTTTCCAATGACTGGCGATCTCATCCAATTCGCACTGATGGGCAAATACATCGGTGCCGGTCTGGCAACCATGGGCCTTGGCGGCGCTGGCATCGGCGTGGGCACGATTGCGGGCAACTTCCTGTCCGGCGCGCTGCGCAATCCCTCTGCAGCCCCCGGCCAGATGGCCAACCTGTTCGTCGGCATCGCCTTCGCGGAAGCCCTCGGGATCTTCTCGTTCCTGATCGCTTTGCTGTTGATGTTCGCAGTCTGATCCTTTCCGGGTCCGATCTTCGGCCGGAGGGGGTAAGCCCGCTCCGGCCCGGTTCCATCCACGGAGGCAGAAATGGCAACGACGGAAACCGTAGCCGGTGCTGCGGGTGAGGCGACCCAAAAGGGAATGCCGCAACTGAATTTCGCCACCTGGCCGAACCAGATATTCTGGTTGGTTGTGGCTTTGATCCTGATTTATCTGGTGCTGACCAAAATCGCCATGCCGCGCATCGCAGCGGTTCTGGCCGAACGCCGTGGTACGATCGGCAACGATCTGGCCGCCGCTGAAGAGCTGAAATCCAAGGCCAAGGCGGCTGAGGCGGCCTATAATCTGGCGTTGGAACAGGCCCGGGCAGAGGCTGCCAAGATCATCGCCGCCACCAAGGCAGCGATCCAGAACGACCTGAACGCCGCGATGGCCGACGCCGATGCGCAGATCAGCGCCAAGGCGGCCGAAAGCGAAAAGCGCATCGCCGAAATTCGCGCTGGTGCGGTTGAGGCTGTCGCCGAAGTGGCGCGCGAGACCGCTGGCGCTTTGGTGTCAGCGCTTGGCGGTCAAGCGGATGCGGGTGCCATCGAGGCGGCTGTGACCGCCCGGCTGAAAGGGTAAGATCATGCAAAAACTTCTGACCTCGGCCGCCCTGATCGTGATCGCAGCCCCGGCATTTGCCAGTGAAGAAGGCCCGTTCTTCTCACTCCACAACGCTGAATTTGTGGTGGGCATCGCTTTCATCGCCTTCATCGGTTTGCTGATTTACATGGGGGTGCCGAAAAAGATCGGCAACCTGCTGGATGACCGCGCCAACACCATCAAGAACGAACTGGACGAAGCGCGCCTGCTGCGTGACGAGGCCCGTGCTTTGTTGGCGTCCTATGAAGCCAAGCAGCGTGAAGTGGCAGAGCAATCCGCCCGCATCGTCGCCACGGCGAAGCAAGAGGCAGAGGCTGCTGCCGTGAAGGCCAAGGCCGATCTGCAAGCGTCGATTGCACGCCGTCTGGCTGCGGCGGTCGATCAGATCGCTTCATCGGTCAAAGCCGCCGAACGTGCGGTGCGCGATCAGGCGGTGTCGGTGTCGGTGGCTGTGGCCGCTGACGTGCTGAAACGCCAGATGACCGCTGATCAGGCTGCCGCTGCGATTGACGCCTCTATTGCGCAGGTCGCGGCCAAGCTGCACTGACCTGAACCGTGACTTTACCAAAAAGGCCCGGAGTTTCCTCCGGGCCTTTTGTTTTGCTGTATCCGAAGATCAGTTGCGCGGACGCACCAGAATTTCGACGCGACGGTTGCGTGACCGACCGGACTCGGTGTCGTTCGACGCAACCGGCTGATCAAAGCCCCGGCCATATGACGACACGCGGCCCGCCGGAACGCCCGAACCGATCAGGATGCTGGACACCGAATAGGCGCGACGTTGCGACAGGTCCATGTTCAGCGCGGCTGTACCGACGTTGTCGGTGTGGCCGACGACTTCAATGTTGCTGTTGGGATAGGTCACAAGGTTCGCAGCGATCGAGCGGATTTCGTTCTGCAGTTCCGGGCGCAAGGTGGCGCTGCCGGTGGCGAACAGCACGTCATCGGGCAGGTTGACCAGCAGGTAACCTCCCATGTTGGTGACCGTGACGTTCGGGTTGCCCAAGCGCTGACGCATATCCGCCGCCTGCGCATCAAGCGAGGCACCGATGCCGCCGCCGAGCAGGCCGCCGATCAACGCGCCGCGCAGCGCGCCCGGGCCCTTGTGGTCTGAAAATGCGGCACCCAGAATGGCACCGCCGGCGGCCCCGGCCAAAGCGCCGTTTTGCGCGCGGTAATTGGGGTCCTGAATGCGGGTTGTGCTGGGTTCACAGGCCGCAAGGCCCAAACTCGCCACCACGGCAAAGGTGATAGGGGAATTGAATTTCATGGTTTTACTGCCTCGTATGGACAGGCCGTCGTTCCGGCCCTGCCGCTGCATATACCAAGCTGTATGGCAAGGGCACATACCTAGGACAGCCTGCGCGGCTTTTAGCGCATCACTTTGGCGTCACAACGCTGCGGTCAGGCCGCCGCATCCTTTCGTGCCGCCTCCCATGCCAGAATGGCGCGTTTGACCGGCAAACCCCAATGATAACCCCCCAGACCGCCCGACTTGCGCAAGGCCCTGTGGCACGGGATCAGAAGGCTGATCGGGTTGCGCCCGACCGCTGTCCCCACCGCCCTGACCGCCCTGGGATGCCCCACCGCGCCTGCCAGTTGCGAATAGGTCGTGACCTGACCGGACGGGATGCGCAGCAAAGCCTCCCACACCTTGATCTGAAAGGGCGCGCCGATCAGGTACATCGGTGCCGACCTGCCGCCCAGCGCACTTTGAACCCAAGGACGCAACATCGCCGGGTCCTCGACAAACGTAGCTTGCGGCCAGCGCAGCCTCAGATCGTCAAGCGCTGCCGCCTCACCCATATCCGCAGCAAATCCCATACCACAGATGCCGCGTTCGGTTCCCATCACCACAGCCGGGCCAAACGGGCTGTCAAACCAGCCCCAGCAGATCGTCAGCCCCGCACCGCCCCGGGCATAATCGCCGGGCGACATCGCCTCCCATGTCAGGAACAGATCGTGCAGCCGCGACGGCCCCGAAAGCCCGGTCTCCAGTGCCGTATCCAGAACGGTGAACCGGTCAGCCAGCAGTCCCTTGGCGTGATCCAGCGTCAGATATTGCTGATATCGCTTGGGCGACACGCCAACCCAGGCCGAAAACACCCGCTGAAAATGCGCCGCACTCATCCCCATCCGGTCCGCCAAAGCCTCCAATGTCAGGCCGGGCCCGGCGTCGTCAATCGCCTGCAACGCCCGCGCAATCACGCTGTAATGGTAGTTGTCTTCCATCGCATCCTCCATACCGCCAATCTAGGCACCAAACCTTGGCAAAAACACCCGGATCCTGCGCTAATGCTTGCTCCTTGGCACCTGAAAAGGCATATCGCCCTGATGACCCCACAACTGCCCTATGCCACGCTGCGCGACATCTTTCAGACCTTTCAGGCCGCAAACTCCGCCCCTGAAGGGGAGTTGCACCATACCAACGCCTACACCCTTCTGGTCGCCGTCGCCCTGTCGGCCCAATCCACAGATATCGGCGTGAACAAAGCGACCAAGGCCCTGTTTGAGGTCGCCGACACCCCTGAAAAGATGCTGGCCTTGGGGGAAGAGGCGCTGATCGGTCATATCAAAACCATCGGCCTGTACCGCAACAAAGCCAAGAACGTGATCCGCCTGTCCCAGATGCTGCTGGACGATTACGACGGTCAGGTGCCCTCGTCGCGCGCCGCGTTGCAAAGCCTGCCCGGCGTAGGGCGCAAAACCGCCAATGTCGTTCTGAACATGTGGTTCCACCACCCTGCCCAAGCCATCGACACCCACCTGTTCCGCGTCGGCAACCGCACCGGCATCGCTCCGGGCCGCGACGAACTGGCGGTGGAACGCGCTTTGGAAGACCACGTTCCGGTCGAATACCAATCCCACGCCCATCACTGGCTGATCCTGCATGGCCGCTATATCTGCACCGCACGCTCTCCCAAATGCAGCCTCTGCCCGATCCGCCCCTATTGTCTGTTCAAGGATAAGACATGAAGAAATACCACGTCGTCGGCATCGGCAACGCGATTGTCGATGTGTTCTGCGCCGCCGATGACACCTTTCTGGACTTGATGGGTATTCAGAAAGGCATCATGCAACTGGTCGAAAAAGACCGCGGAGAGATGCTGTACGGTGCGATGAAAGACCGCGTTCAGGCGCCGGGCGGTTCGGTCGCCAACACCCTCGCAGGGCTTGGCAATCTGGGCCTGACCACCGCCTTCATCGGGCGTGTGCATGATGATGCTCTGGGGCGGTTTTACGCGCAGCACATGGTCGAAGGCGGCACCGATTTCGTGAACCCACCGGTGCCGGGCGGCGAATTGCCCACCTCACGCTCGATGATCTTTGTCGCCCCGGATGGGGAGCGTAGCATGAACACCTATCTCGGCATCTCCTCCGAACTTGGCCCGCAGGATGTGTCTGATGATGTGGCGGGTGCGACGCAACTTCTGTTCCTTGAAGGCTATCTCTACGACAAACCCAAGGGAAAACAGGCGTTTGAGCGTGCCGCCAAGCTGTGCCAGCAGGCGGGCGGTCAGGCTGGCATCGCGCTGTCAGACCCGTTCTGCGTTGACCGCCACCGCGACGACTTTCGCCGTCTGGTCAAGGATCTGGATTATGTGATCGGCAACGAACACGAATGGGCCTCACTTTACCAGACCGACCTCGCATCGGCGTTAGAGCAGGCCACCCAGGATGCCGGGATGGTCGCCTGCACCCGTTCGGGCCAAGAGGTGATCATCCGGCGCGGCACCGAAAGTGCTGTCGTCCCGGTTCACCGCATCATTCCGGTCGATGCCACCGGCGCAGGCGACCTGTTCGCGTCGGGCTTTCTGTACGGCGTAGCCACCGGCCAGAACCTTGCCACCTGTGGCCGCATGGGCTGTGTCGCCGCCGCCGAGGTGATCAGCCACTACGGCGCGCGCCCGGAATCCGACCTCAAACCCCTGTTCCACAAAGAAGGCCTGATCTGACCCCTTCCAATTGCTCCTTTGGAAATACTCAACGGGCGGCCTGGAGGGGGTGCCCAGCCCCGCCACGGGCGCAGCCGCCGCGCGCTTAGTCACCCAGCTTGGCGTGCACTTCGTCCAGATCAACCTCGCCCATCGGCATCTTGTTGGCCGGATTATCGAAATCGTATTTGAACAGCTGGAAATCGCGCTTGTAGATTTCCCACATCAAGTGCTTGGAAAGGCCGTCGAAATAATCCTCGACCGGGTGCAGCCGTTTGGGCCCATGGCCTTCGCTTTCGTTAAAGCGCGGAATGGTCTTTATGTCGATCATGTGCTTTGGTTTCATCTTGCGGATGACCTCTGCCATGCCTTCATCGAACTTCTCGGTGAAGATGATCTTGTTGTAACGCCCGCCGTTCACGATAAAGGTCGACACATGGCCTGCCATCGCTGACCAGTGAATGTCAGGCTCCATCGGTTTTTTGAAGCGGATGGTGTCGCGGGCGAACAGCAAAAAGCGGCGGAACGAGGCGATCTGGTCAAACTCTGCCTTGCCGTCATCGCCGCCCACGTCGATCCCATATTTCTGCATCAGCATCGGCACCATGTTGCCGCGATAGCGTTTGCCGTTGCGCTGTATGCCGCAGACCTTGTCGAAAAAGCTGGACAGGATGCGCGTGTAGGGGTTGCGCACGCAGGTAAAGGCATAGGTCTTGCGCGCCTTGACCACCTTTTCGATGACAGGCTGGCTCGCCTCCATCGACCATTTGTGCATGCCCGATTGCGCGTCGTGAATGTCGCCGTCGAAAAACACGCCATGATCGGCGAAGTACATGATCTGCCCGATGGTCGAGCAGGCACATTTGGGCACCACACGGTACACAACACTTTCACTGGACGTCATCCAGGTACCGGGAAAACCCATCTGCTGCTGCCTCCTGAAGCGGCTCGCGCCTGTTTCGCACGATCCCGCGGTAATTCTACGGCGAAAAGAACAAAGAAACTCTGTCTTTTCAATGTCCGATAAAGCTATTTATGGCAACAAAGACCGTGTTGATCTGTGGAATGTGCACCGGATGGCAAAAATTGCTTATATTCTTCTGTGCCACAAGGACGCAGAGGGCATCATCGCCCAGGCGCAGCGTCTGACGGCGGCGGGCGATTTCATCGCGATCCACTTTGATGCCCGTGCCAAGCGTGAGGATTTTGAAAAGATCCGCAGCGCGCTGGCCGCCAACCCCGCCGTCACCTTCGCCGCCAAACGGGTCAAATGCGGCTGGGGAGAGTGGAGCCTGGTCGAAGCCACGCTGAATGCTGTCGCCTCTGCCGTCGAGGCGTTTCCCCGCGCCACCCACTTTTACATGCTGTCCGGCGATTGCATGCCCGCCAAGACCGCGGAATACGCGCATGAGTTTCTGGACACTGCCGAGTGCGACTATATCGAAAGCTTCGATTTCTTTGCCTCGGACTGGATCAAGACCGGCATCAAGGATGAACGCCTGATCTACCGGCACTGGTTCAACGAACGCACGCAAAAATGGTGGTTTTACACCTCGATGCGCTGGCAGACCCGCCTGAAACTGACGCGCAAGGTGCCGCAGGACATCCAGATGATGATCGGCAGCCAGTGGTGGTGCCTGCGCCGCCGCACGATCGAAAAGTTGCTGGATTTCTGCAAGGGGCGTCCCGATGTGATGCAGTTTTTCCGCACCACCTGGATTCCGGATGAGACGTTCTTTCAGACCATCGTGCGCCATCTGGTGCCTGAAGCAGAGATCAAACCGCGCAGCCTGACTTTCCTGATGTTCACCGATTACGGCTTGCCTGTGACGTTTTACAACGACCACTACGACCTGCTGTTGTCACAGGATTACCTGTTCGCCCGCAAGATAAGCCCGGATGCCAAGGACCTGAAAGAACGCCTTGGCGCGCTGTATTCGGCGACAGGCGTGAACTTCGGCATCTCGAACGAAGGGCGCATCCTGTTTCAGTTCATCGCCAACCGGGGCCGCATCGGTCGGCGCTATTCACCCCGGTTCTGGGAGAATGAAAGCTCTCTCGGACGCAACCGCACGCTTTTGATGGTGACCTGCAAGAAATGGCACGTGGCCAAACGTCTGGTGGACCGCATCCGCCAGGTGACCAACCTGCCGGCCGTGGAATATCTGTTCAACGAGGCTGCCACCGTCCTGCCCGATCTGGGCGGCATCCAGACCACGCTGGAAAAACGCACGCGGCACCGGCGTGCGCTGGTGCGGATGTTGTTTGACTATTGGCAGACCGACAGTCTGGTCGTCTGCATCGACCCGGCCAACACCGACCTGATGCAGGATTTCTACAACGACAAGGCCAAGGTCCGGTTGCTGGAAATTGAGTGTGAGTTTACCGACGACTACCTGATCGGCCACGCCAAACGGGTGGGCCTTGCCGCCGACCGCACCCCGCAAGAGGTGCTGGACCGCCTGTTGCCGACGATCCGCTACGATGTGCGCTTTGAATCTGACCGCATCCGCGACGCGGGCTTTGCAGGCTTTTACCAATTGCGCCAGACCGCCTCGGTCGATGAAAACACCGTGCCACTGGCAGAGTTTCTGGATATCCCTGCCGACAAGGCCCGTGAGATTGCGGCCACCCATTACCTATTTGTGGACTGACCCATGACCTATACCTATGACCCGCAAAACATCTTCGCCCGCATCTTGCGGGGCGAGATTCCGAACAAGACCGTGCTGGAAACCGCCCACACGCTGGCCTTCCACGACATCCACCCGCAAGCGCCGGTTCACGTGCTGGTCATCCCCAAAGGCCCTTACGTGACCTTCGACCATTTCGCGGCCGTGGCCTCGCCCGAAGAGCTGACCGATTTTCACCGCACCGCAGCGCAAGTCTGCACGATGCTGAACATCGCCCCGGGCTACGGCTACCGCGCCATCACCAACAGCGGGGGCCACGGGATGCAAGAGGTTCCCCATTACCACCTGCACATTCTGGCCGGACGGGCTCTGGGGCGGCTGGTCGACCCGGTCTGACACGAACGCGCTCTGCGGACCCGGCTGGGGGGGGTTCACACCCCCCAGACCCGCTGTGGAGTATTTGTGCTTGGATGAAGTTGCAGGACGAAGGTCATGGCAGTTGCGTCGTGTTTCGGGTTTTCCACAGCGAGACTGCAACGCCCGTGGTCAGGATCGCGGCGGTGATGCCCAAGGACAGGCTGGCTGGCAACTTGTCCCACGCCAGCCAGTCGGCGATGAACATCTTTGATCCGATGAAGATCAGCAGGGCAGACAGCGCGTATTTCAGATAGGCAAAGCGGTGCAGGATGGCCGACAGCGCGAAGTACAACGCCCGCAAGCCAAGGATCGCAAAGATGTTTGACGTGTAGACCAGAAACGGGTCCGCCGTGATGGCAAACACCGCCGGAACGGAATCGACCGCAAAGATCAGGTCGGCGGTTTCGACCATGATCAGGGCAAGCAAAAGCGGTGTTCCAAACAGAACTCCGCTGCGCCTGACGAAAAAGGCAGACCCCTCCAGCCCCTCGGTCAGCCGCAGGTGCGCTTTCAGCCAGCGCATCAGGGTATTGTCCTGTGGCGCATGGTCATCCTTGGCAAACAGCATCCGTATCCCGGTCAGGATCAGGAAGGCGGCAAAGACGTACAACACCCAGTGGTATTCTGCCACCAGCTTAGCCCCCACCGCGATCATCGCCCCGCGCAGCACGATCACCCCCAGCACGCCCCAGAACAGCACGCGGTGCTGCAAGGCGCGCGGGATGGCGAGGCTACTGAAAATCAGCGCCATGACAAAAACGTTGTCCATCGACAGCGACTTTTCGACGACAAACGCCGTCAGGTAACTTGACGCCGCCCCCGCCCCCATCTGCCAGCCGACAAAGCCCGAAAACGCCACGCCCAGCGAGATATACACCGCCGACAACCGCAGGCTTTCGCCCACGCCAATCTCTTTGGCGGTTTTGTGGAACAGGCCCAAATCGGCCGCCAGCAACAGCGCCACGACGCCCAGAAAGCTAAGCCACATCCAGACCGGTGTGCCCATGAAAAGTGTTGTGATATCCATCTCGACCTCTCTGACAAGGCTCGAAATGGGTTCGCCCCACATCGAGCGTACTCGATGCGATCCGACATCACGATCCGTCAGGGAACGTCAGAGGGGCCCGGCCTGCACACCCAAGATGGGAAGGCCGGGCGGCACTTCAACCCTCAGGATGTCGGCTTTCAGCGGCAAGAATGGCGGCAAGGCCCTCGCGGTAGGTCGGATAGGCCAGCTTCACCCCAAGAACCGACTTGATCCGGTCATTCCGCACCCGTTTGTTCTCGGCATAAAACGACCGCGCCATCGGGGTCATTTCGGCATCCTCATAGGGCACGATCGGAGGTTCGGGCAGGTTCAGCAGCCGGGCGGCCAAGCCAAGGATATCCTCGGGCGAGGCGGGGTCATCGTCGCAGACGTTGTAGACCCCGGGGCAGGGCCGCGAAATCGCCGCCTCCAGCACATTGGCGATATCCTCGACATGGATGCGCGAAAAGACCTGACCGGGTTTGTGGATGCGCCGTGCCGTGCCGTCGCGCACCTTTTCAAACGGGCCGCGACCGGGTCCGTAAATGCCTGCCAGCCGGAAGATATGCAGCGGCAGGCCCAGTGCCGCCCAATCCGCCTCGGCCTTGGCGCGCGCGGCCCCCCGTGCGGTGGTGGGGGCCAGCGGCGTCGTCTCATCCACCCAATCGCCGTTGTGATGGCCGTAGACGGCCGTGGTCGACAGATAGCCCACCCAGTCCAGCCCGGCCCGCGCGATCTGAGGGCCCCAGGCGGCCAGAACCGGATCGGCGTCGCCGGGCGCCACCGAAGACAGAAGGTGGCTCGCTTGCGCCAGCGCAGGCCCAAGATCGGCGTCAGGCCAAACCAGCACCTGAACCCCGGAACCGCGCAATGCGGCAGCCGCAGCCTCGGTCCGCGTCGTGCCGATGATGCGCCAGCCTTGCGGCAACAGCTTGGCCGCCAGCGCCTGCGCCGAATAGCCGTGACCAATGGACAGCAATGTTTTCATGCCCGCTTTATCGCCTTGCACACCGCGCCCCGCAAGCCGCCTGACACGCCTTCATCAGAACTTCACTTGCCTAAGACCCATACGCCCCTTTACATGCCCGATCAAAGTGATGGGACGCCCGTGATGCATGACGAGATTTGCCTGACCCCTGCCGCCACCGAACCGCAAATGTTCACCGATGCCGCAAAAGCCGTGGCCCAGTTAGAGGCGCTTTATGCGCAGGCGACCACCTTTCTGGGCGAAAGCTTTTCTGCGGCGGTCAAGTCCGGCAAACCCCAGTCCCGCGTGCGTGCTTACTACCCCGAAATCCGCCTGACCGTCAGCAGCCATGACAAGGTCGACTCCCGCCTGTCGTTTGGCCATGTGTCGCATCCCGGCAGCTATGCCACCACCGTCACCCGGCCCGACCTGTTTCGCAACTATCTGATCCAGCAGATCAGCCTGCTGATGGAAAACCACGGAGTCTCGGTTCAGATCGGCCTGTCCGACACGCCGATCCCGTTGCACTTTGCCGTCGCTGGCAACCCGGAAATGACCGTACCGCATCAGGGTGTGCTGGACTTTACTTTGCGCGATGTGTTCGACGTGCCCGACCTTGCCACCACCAATGACGACATCGTCAACGGCCAGCGCACCCGCAACTCCGACGGCTCGTACCCCTTGGCCCCCTTCACGGCACAGCGCGTGGACTATTCGCTGGCCCGCCTGAGCCACTACACCGCGACCGACCCGATCCACTTTCAGAATTACGTCCTGTTCACCAACTACCAGTTTTACGTGGACGAGTTTGAATTCATGGCCCGCGCCGCTTTGTCCAACCCCGACAACGGCTATACCGAGTTTGTTGCGGGCGGCAATTCCAGCATCACATCCGGTGACGGCATCCTTGCCCCGTCCAGCAAAACGCCGCAGATGCCGACCTATCACCTCAAACGCGCCGACGGGAACGGGATCACACTGGTCAACATCGGCGTCGGCCCGTCGAATGCCAAAACCGCCACCGACCACATCGCCGTGCTGCGCCCGCACGCCTGGCTGATGCTGGGCCACTGTGCGGGCCTGCGCAACAGCCAGAACCTTGGCGACTTCTGCCTCGCCCACGCCTATCTGCGCGAAGATCACGTGCTGGACGATGATTTGCCGATCTGGGTGCCGATCCCCGCACTGGCCGAGATTCAGATTGCACTGCAGGACGCCGTAGCTGAAGTGACCAAGCTTGAGGGCTACGAGCTGAAACGCATCATGCGCACCGGCACGGTCGCCACCATCGACAACCGCAACTGGGAGCTGCGCGACCAGTCCGGCCCGGTCCGCCGCCTAAGCCAGTCACGCGCCATTGCGCTCGACATGGAATCGGCCACCATCGCCGCCAACGGCTTTCGGTTCCGCGTGCCCTACGGCACCTTGCTGTGTGTCTCAGACAAGCCCCTGTACGGAGAGTTGAAACTGCCCGGGATGGCGTCAGACTTCTACAAAACCCAGGTCTCGCGCCATTTGCAGGTCGGTATCCGCGCGATGGAGCGTCTGCGGGAAATGCCGCTGGGCCGCATCCACAGCCGCAAATTGCGCAGCTTTGACGAAACCGCATTCCTTTAGGGTAGAATTCACCAAAAACGCGCAAAAAAGCTTGCCTTGGCGACCAAAAACCTGTGTAGCCAGCGCCACAGCCGTCAAGGCGCAAGTAAAGATACCCGCAACCGGGATCACACCAAAGGGACAGTGACATGAACAAACCGATGACCAAGACTCAGCTTGTGGCCGCCTTGGCCGATGCGATGGGCGCTGACAAAAAGACCGCCTCCGCAGCCCTTGACGCCATCTCGGCCGTCGTTGCGCGTGAAGTTGCTGCCGGTGGCGCCATCACCTTGCCCGGCCTTGGCAAGATCGCCTGCCGCGCCCGCCCCGAGCGTATGGTCCGCAACCCCGCCACTGGCGAAAGTGTCACCAAGGCTGCCGACAAGCAGGTCAAGTTCACCATCGCCAAGGCGCTGAAAGACAGCGTCAACGCCTGATCGCATCTCAGGGTCGCCCCAGCGGCGGCCCTGTTCCCCACGACAGCGGTGAAAGGGCCTCTGATGGCAAAAGTAACCGGCATTGGCGGCGTGTTCTTTCGGGCCACTGACCCCACGGTTTTGGGCGAATGGTACGCAACCCATCTGGGCATGGTCACCGGACACACCCCGTGGGATCAGGCGGCTGGCCCGACCGTGTTTGCCCCCTTCCCCGCCGCCACCGACTATTTCCCCGCGACACATCAGTTTATGCTGAACCTCCGTGTGGATGACCTGCCCGCCCTGATCGCTGATCTGAACGCCGCAGGCATTGCGACCGAAACCCGTGCGGAATGGGACGGCCCCTATGGTCTTTTTGCCCGCATCCATGACCCAGAGGGCAACCCGGTCGAACTGTGGCAACACCCCGCCCCGTCGCCATCCGCCTCATGACCACCGCCCCGGTAACCAGCAGCCCCGTGACCGCCATTCCCGCAAAGATCGACCTGACAGCCCTGTTCATGGGCCTGATCTTTTCGTTCATGTGGTCTTCGGCCTTTGCAACCGGGCGGATCATCGTGGTCGATGCGTCACCCCTTTTGGTGCTGGCGCTGCGCTTTCTGATCTCTGGCTGTATCGCTGTGACCATCGCCCGGCTGCGCGGCCAAAGCTGGCGCCTGTCGCGCCCGGTGGCCCGTTCGGTCATAGTCTTCGGGCTGTGCCAGAACGCGCTTTACCTCGGCCTGAATTTCATAGCGCTGCAATGGGTTGAAGGCTCGCTCGCCTCGGTCATCGCCTCTGCCATGCCGCTGCTGGTCGCCACCATCGGCTTTGCGACGGGTGAACGCCTGCCCAAACTTGGCCTTGCGGGTCTGGCCGCAGGCTTTGCCGGTGTCGCCGTGATCATGGCCAGCCGCATCACCCATGGCGCTGACCCGACCGGCGTGGCCCTGTGCGTGATCGGTGCCACAGCTTTGGCCTTTGCGACCCGGTTGGTGAAATCGGTCAGCGCCGGTGGCAACCTTCTGATGGTGGTCGGCCTGCAAATGCTGGTCGGTTCCGCCATCCTCGCCGTAGCCGCGATGGCGTTTGAGATTCCACGCCTGAACCTGACGCCGCACCTGATCCTGGCGCTGACCTACCAGATTTTCATCCCCGGCCTGACCGCGACCCTGCTGTGGTTCTCATTGGTTGGCCGCATCGGGGCGATCCGCGCCTCGACCTTCCACTTCCTGAACCCGTTCTTCGGTGTCGCCGTCGCGGCCGTCCTGCTGCACGAGGAAATCACCCTCACCGATGTGATAGGCGTGATGATCGCCATGGCCGGCATCCTAGCGGTGCAAATTTCCCGCCAGACCCTGAAGGCCCCGTAGGTCGGGGCAAGCCCCGACTCTGCGAAACCGCCGTCAAGCCGCCATCAAAGCCTGATCAAATGCTTTCGCCTTGGCCGTCGAAGGCCGCGCCTGCGCCCGTGCCACCCAATCCTTGATCAAGTCATCATCCGGCAGCAAATCCGGCATGAAACTGTAGACAGAGGCGCACAGCAAATCCGCCGCCGTAAAGCTGTCGCCACACAGCCACGGCCCGGCCTTCAGCGCCGTGTGCAGCCGGGCATTGATCGCCTCGACGCCGCGAAAGTTGCGGTCCATCGCGGGGTGATCGACGCCAAAGCGCTTCATCCAGATCACCGGCTCCATCACGCCCTGATACCAGAACAGCCAGGTCAGATAGGCGCCGTGCTGCGCAGGTCCCGGCTTGGGCGCCAACCCCGACTCCGGGAACAACGCGGTTAGATACAGCATGATCGCCCCGCTTTCGGTGATCACCGTGCCGTCATGCATCAGCGCAGGCACTTTGCCCTCTGGGTGCGGATTGGTCGGGTCCAGCCCACCAGAACCATCCTGACGCAGCACGCCCACAGTGCGCACGTCAATCTTGTCCCAGATCCCCATCTCTTCTATCAGCGCGATGATCCGCCAGGACCGCGACTGTGGGGCGTGAATTAGTGTCAGCATGGGTGTCTCCTTGTGTTGTCCGATGCCCCCTTATGCGCCCAGCCTCCTGTCAAAACCTGTCAGCACCCAGCACGACCAAACATCACACATCCCGCGCCCCATTGCGCTTGCCCCCCACCGCTCTATCCTGACCCAACCCCGCAAAAACCCGGTCCCGCACGCCATGCCCCGCCCCGACCGCCTGTTCCGCCTGCTGACCGCCCTGCGCACCCTGCCGCAGCCCGTCACCGCTGCGCGCCTGGCCGAAGAAACCGAGGTTTCCCCCCGCACGCTGTACCGCGACATCGCCTCATTGCGCGCTGGTGGAGCCTTGATCGACGGCGAGGCGGGTCTTGGCTACACCCTGACAGAGGACCCCGCCCTCCCGCCGCAAATGTTCACAAGGCTGGAGGTTGAGGCGCTGGTTTTGGGCCTCGCCGAGGTTCGCCTTGCCGGTGATCCGGCCCTCGCCAAGGCCGCACAGGCGGCACAGGCCAAGATCATCGCCACCCTGCCCGAACGCGTTCAACGGCAGGCGATCCACGCCGTCCAGCAAACCTACCGCTTCGAACGTCGCCCGCCCGCCCCCGCCCACCTTGCCCTGATCCGCGAGGCATGCTGGGACGAGCGCGCGCTGGATATCACCTACCGCGACCGCAGCGCCGCCCGCACTCAGCGCCGCGTCCTGCCCCTGTCGGTGGTGTTTTTGGACCGCACCCTGCTGCTGTTGGCCTTCTGCACGCTGCGTCAGGGCTTTCGCCGCTTTCACCTTGACGCGATGTCCGACGTCACCCTGACCACCGACAGCTTCCGCCCGCGCCGCGTGCCCCTGTTGCGCGACTTTCTGGCGGAATTGAAATCATCCGTAAAAAGCGAGGGAAATCCTTAAACGGACTGAAACCAGTTCCGGTCAAAACCGTATCAAAGGTTAGGTAACCGGAGGCCAGAATGTTCTCACCCGTCCCGTTCCGCATTATCACAGACTGGCGCGTCAAGGGACGGCTGACCGATGTGGTCCGGCTGTTAACCACACCTGAAACCTTCCCGATCTGGTGGAGTGAGGTTTATCTTGCCGTCAAACCCATGGCCCCCGGGGACGCGCAAGGCATCGGCCACACCGTTTCGATCAAATCACGCGGTTGGCTGCGCTACCGGCTGCACTGGAAGGCGCGGCTGATCGAGGCTGATCTGCCGCACCGCTGGGTCATCGAAGCGTCCGGCGACATCAATGGCCGCGGCACGTGGCACCTGCGTCAGGCCGGTGAGGTGGTTGAGATTGAATATGACTGGCAGGTTACCTCAAACAACCCGTTGGTGCGGTTGCTGACGCCGCTGTTCGGCTGGCTGATGGCCGCCAATCACCGCTGGGCGATGGCGCGCGGACAGGCGGCCTTGACCAACGCGCTGACCAAGCTGTACCGCGCCAAGAACTTACCCGATCTGGCCCCGTATGCCACCGGTCTGCCCGCGGTCCAATAGCAGGTGATCGGCCAGAACCAGCGCCATCATCGCCTCACCCACCGGTACGGCGCGGATGCCGACGCACGGGTCATGTCGCCCTTTGGTGACCAGATCGACCTCTTCACCCTGCACATTCACCGTCCGGCGCGGCGTAAGAATACTAGAGGTCGGCTTGACTGCGAACCGGCACACCACGGGTTGCCCCGAACTGATGCCGCCCAAAATCCCGCCCGCATGGTTGGACAAAAACTCCACCCCGTCCGGACCCATCCGCATCTCATCGGCATTCGCAACGCCGGTCAAAGACGCCGCCGCCATCCCGTCACCAATCTCAACCCCCTTGACCGCGTTGATCGACATCATCGCACTGGCCAGATCGCTGTCCAACTTGCCGTACAACGGCGCGCCCAAGCCCGCCGGAACCCCCGTCGCCACAACCTCAATCACCGCGCCGACCGAATCATGCGCCAGACGCAGCCCGTTCAGGTAGTCCGCCCACTCCACCGCTGCCACCGGGTCCGGGCACCAGAAGGGATTTTCACCAATCGCGGCCCAGTCAAACCGGCTCCGCTCAATCCCCTGCGCGCCCATCTGCACCATATAGCCGGTGATCTTCAGCGCCGGCACCATATGCGCCAGCACCGCCCGCGCCACACCCCCCGCCGCAACCCGTGATGCCGTCTCACGCGCCGAAGACCGCCCGCCGCCGCGAAAATCCCGAACCCCGTATTTCTGATGATAGGTGATATCGGCATGGCCGGGCCGGAACGCCTGCGCAATCTCGCCGTAATCCTTTGATCTTTGGTCGGTATTCTCGATCATCAGTTGGATAGGCGTGCCGGTCGTCACCCCGTCAAACACGCCTGACAGAATGCGAACCTCGTCCGCCTCTTTGCGCTGCGTGGTGAATTTCGAGGTCCCCGGCTTGCGTTTGTCCAGCCAGGGCTGCAAATCCGCCGCGCTCAACGCAATGCCCGGCGGACAACCATCCACCGTTGCGCCAATCGCAGGCCCGTGGCTTTCGCCCCAAGTGGTGAAGCGAAACAGATGTCCAAAGGTGTTCAGGCTCATGCGGCGTCTCCCGACTTCAGCCTCCCTTAAGACAATCGCGCCGCCAGCAACAGATTTTTCGCAGAAAAATCGTGGCGGAAAAAATCGTGCCCCCTATTGCGCGGTCATCGAAAGGACCGCCGATTTCTTTACGGTGTCGGCTGGATAGGTAATCCGCGTCTGAATGCCAAAGCGCAGATCGGGAAAATAGGTAAAATGCTGCACAGTCGGATTGGGTCCGCCCAGGTGCCCCATGTCAATCTCCAGCACATTGTACGCACACGTCCCGATCTTCACCGCCTCAACTGCGCCCGCCGTCACATGCACCTTTTCCCGACGCTCCGGTTCCGCCACCGCCCCGATCGGCGTCAAAACCGCCCTGACGTTCGAGGTCCAGTTCATCCCCGCCACCGGCTCTTTCGGCGTGCGGGCATAGGCATATTCCGAAATCGTGCCATGCCCGTTGCGCGTGCTTTCTGTCGGATAAACCCCAAATGGCCCCACAACATAGCGCGCATAGGTCTCCGCTGCGTTGATCTGGTCCAGCCGCATCCCATCATGCGCCGCACGCCGCACGCTCCACACCGACCCGTCCTCCAGCTTGACCATGATGCCCCGCGTCAGGTCCACGCTGTCCACGCATTTGCCAAACGCCGGGCCAACCGTCAGACAGACGGCCACCACCCGCAAGATCACGTCGCGTAGGCCGCTCATATCCGCCCCTCCTGATTCGCCAAACAAGGTTAACACGCCATCGCCGCACCGCCCGTAAAGACAAAATGAAGACAGAAAGAAGACGGGTAAAAGACGGCTGCCAAGCGGCAGTTTGCCAGATTAATACAACGTTCTCAAGCCTTTGCGCATTGTTCTTGCACCTGTCACCCAAATCCGTATTTTCAGCCTTACCTCGGGGTGCCTGACCACAGGCTGAGATGCGCAAGCGGACCCGTCGAACCTGAACCGGATCATACCGGCGGAGGGAAGGTGCTGGCTTCGGCCTCTCCATTCCCGCCCGTCGCAAAATGGAGAAGACCATGAAACCCATCCATCTTGCACTGGCGTTCCTGTCCTTGGCCCCGATGGCCATGGCCGAAACCCCTGTGCTGAACGTGCTGACCTATGACAGTTTTGCCGCCGATTGGGGCCCCGGCCCGGCAATCGCCAAAGGGTTTGAGGCAACATGCGCCTGCAAAATCAACTACATAACCGCAGGTGACGGTGCCGCCGTCCTGTCCCGCCTGAAGATGGAGGGTGCGGGGTCTGACGCCGATATCGTCCTTGGCCTTGACACCACCCTGACCGAAACCGCGCGCGCCACCGGCCTGTTGGCCCCCCTCGCCGCCCTGGCGCCGAACGACCTGCCCGTCCCCTACAGCGATGCCGATTTCGAACCCTTCGACTGGGGCTGGTTCGCGTTTGTCTATGACAACACCAAACTGACCAACCCCCCGAAATCCTTCAAGGAACTGGCCGCCAGCGATCTGAAAATTGTGATCGAAGACCCGCGTTCCTCCACCCCCGGACTTGGCCTCGTGATGTGGGTCAAGGCCGCTTACGGAGCCGATTCTGCCAATATCTGGAAGGACTTGGCCGACAACATCCTGACCGTCACCCCGGCGTGGGACGCAGCCTACGGCCTGTTCCTGAAAGGTGAGGCGGACATGGTCCTTAGCTACACCACCTCACCGGCCTACCACCTGATCACCGAAAAGGATGCCACCAAATCTGCCGCCCCCTTCAGCGAAGGCCACTATATGCAGGTCGAAGTTGCTGGAAAGCTGGCCTCGTCCAAGAACCAGACCCTCGCCGACCAATTCCTTGCCTACCTCGCCAGCGATGCGGCACAGGCGGTGATCCCGACAACCAACTGGATGTACCCTGCAAAAACCCCTGCGCAGGGGCTGCCCGCTGGCTTTGAAACCCTGATCAAACCGGAAAAATCCCTCCTCTTTTCCCCTGCCGAGGCTGAAGCGGCTCGTCAGGCGGCGGTGGAGGAATGGCAGAACGTCCTCTCCAAATAGGCGCGCTTGCGCTGTCGGCGGGCATAACCGCGCTGGTGCTGGGAACGGCACTGGCGTTGGCCGTCCACGCCAAAGGCCTGTCCCTGCGCCAGGCAGACTGGTCAGCGCTGCGCTTCACCCTAACGCAAGCCGTTATTTCCACAGTGTTTTCTTGCGCCCTTGCCATCCCCGTCGCCCGCGCCCTGATGCGCAACAGCTTTCCCGGGCGCAAGGCGCTGATTGTCGCCATGGGCGCGCCGTTCCTGCTGCCAGTCATCGTTGCCGTCCTTGGCTTGCTTAGCATTTACGGGCGCAGCGGCATCCTGAACCAGACATTGCAGGTGCTGGGCCTGCCCACCGTCTCGATCTACGGCCTGCAAGGCGTCGTCCTCGCCCATGTCTTTTTCAACCTGCCGCTGGCCACAAGAATGCTGCTGAACGGCTGGCAATCCATCCCGGCAGAACGGTTTCGTCTTGCGGAAACCCTCGGCCTGCCCTCTACCTTCCGCCAGATAGAGCTTCCGATGCTGGCCGCCGTCCTGCCCGGTGCCGTGCTGTCGATCTTCCTTGTCTGCCTGACCTCGTTTGTCGTGGCCCTTACTTTGGGCGGCGGTCCGGCGGCGACCACACTGGAACTTGCAATATATCAAGCACTTAGGTTCGACTTCGACCCGGGTCACGCCGCCGTTCTGGCCGGTTTGCAATTCGTTATCTGCGGACTGGCCGTCACAATCGCCGCCCGCTTTGTCCTGCCAGACGGCCTTGGCGCAGGTCTTGACCGCGCCCCGCAAGGCCCCAAGGGCGGCGCAGTCGATGCCGCCATCCTGATCTTCGCCGCAAGTTTCCTGCTGCTGCCCCTCGCCGCCGTGGTCATAGACGGCGCGCCGGCCCTGCTGCGTCTGGGTCCGGCGGTCTGGCATGCCGCCCTGCGGTCTGTCCTGATGGCGCTGGCCTCGGCGGCACTGTCCACGGCGGCGGCGCTGAGTTTGACCCAAGCCACCGCCGCAGGCACCCGCTGGGTCGAGGCGGCTGCCATGCTGCCGATGGCCGCATCCGGCCTTGTTCTGGGCACCGGCCTGTTCCTTTTGACCCGCGGCTACCTGCGCCCCGAAGACATTGCCCTCACCGTCACCATACTGGTCAACGCCTTGATGGCGCTGCCTTTTCTGTTCCGCCTGCTTTTGCCAGAGGCGCGCAATCTGCACCGCATCTACGACCAACTGGCGCAAACCATGGGCCTTGAGGGCATCGCCCGCCTGCGCTGGCTGACCCTGCCGCGCCTTGCCCGCCCGCTGGGTCTGGGCAGCGGTCTGGCCGCCGCACTGGCGATGGGCGATCTGGGTGTGGTGGCCCTGTTCGCGGGACAGAATCAGGCGACGTTGCCATTGATGGTGCAGCGCCTGTCCGGAGCCTACCGGATGGACGAAGCCGCTGCCGCTGCCCTGCTTCTGGTCGCACTGAGCTTTTCCCTGTTCGCCTTCTGCGATTTAGGGGGCCGCCGTGCTGCAGCTTGACCACCTGACCCTCGCACAGGGCAGCTTTACCCTGACCGCCAACTGGACCCTGACCAAAGGCGCAAAGCTGGCCCTGCTGGGCGGATCGGGTGCTGGAAAGTCCACGCTTCTCATGGGTTTGGCGGGTTTTATCGCGCCACAGGCGGGGCGCATTCTTTGGGACGGCGTCGATCTTAACCCGTTGCCACCCGCCAAACGGCCCATCTCAATCCTGTTTCGGGATCAAAACCTGTTCCCGCATCTGACCCTGGCGCAGAACCTTGGCCTTGCGATCAATCCGCGGCTGCGGCTAACCGATGCCGACCGCATCCGGGTTCTGGCCGTGCTTGACCGCCTTGGCCTGACTGGGTTTGACCAGCGCAAGCCTGCCAATCTGTCTGGTGGCCAGCTTGGCCGCGCCGCGTTGGGCCGGGTCCTTTTGCAGGCGCGCCCGGTGTTGCTGCTGGATGAACCCTTTGCAGCCCTTGGACCTGCCCTGAAGGCAGAGCTTTTGTCGTTGGTCCGCGACTTGGCAGCCGACAACGGCACGACCGTGATCATGGTCACCCACGACCCGGAAGATGCCCGCCGCTTTGCCGATCAGGTGGTGCTGGTGCATGACGGTGTGGCCGATCCGCCCGAATCGACCGAGGCGATTTTTGCCAACCCGCCAGCGGCGCTGAAGTCTTATCTTGGCACGTGAAAAAGGCCCCATGCGAACACGGGGCCTTTTGAAATCAATGATTTGACAGAAGCAGCGACCTTAAGCGGCCAGCTTCGGGCCTTTGACTTTGGACCACAAGCGCTTGTTGGTCAGGTACAACAGCACCGACAACAGTCCCAGCAACAACACCGCCTTAAAGCCGGATTCCTTGCGGACCATCATCTTCGGCTCTGCCGCCCACATCAGGAACGCCGCGACATCCTTGCCCTCGTTTTCAAGGCTGGCTTCGGTGCCGTCGGCATAAGTGACCTGATCGGCCGCAATCGCGGTATTCGGCATCGCCATCCAACCACCCGGGAACGCCTTGTTTTCATACAGCGTCACGGCACCCACATCTTTGGTCTCACCGGTAAAGCCGTTGATGATCGAATAGATATGCTCCGGTCCGCCCATGCCCTTGAACAGCTGGTTGGTGCCCAGACCATAGGGGCCTTCAAAGCCCTTGCGGGCCTTGGCCATCACCGACAGATCCGGCGCGGCCTGCGAGGCGTTGGCCGGGAAGTGGTCGGATGGCAGCAAGGTGCGGGCCGTGCCAGTGGCCGGGTCGATGAACTGCGGATTCGAGGCCTCGTCATTGACCGGAAAGGCCTTGGCATAGGCCTTGACCTGGTCTTCCGGCAGATGCGGCCCACCTTCATCGGCCAGCGCGCCGATGCGGACGAACTTCAGACCGTGGCAGGTTGAACACACCTCGGTGTAGACCTGAAGGCCGCGTTGCAGTTGGTGTTCGTCAAACTGGCCGAACGGGCCTTCGAACGAAAACGCCACATCGGTCGTCTCACCCTCGCCAGCGGCCAGAGCAGACCCTGCCACCACGGTCAGAGCGAAAGCGGCGCTGATTGCGATTTTACCAAACATCTCAGTCAGTTCCTTTCTTTCACTCGGCTGGCCCAGGGGATGGGACCGCGTAGTGCGATTTGAAGTCTTCCTCGATCGAGGCCGGGGCAAGCAGCGGCTTTTCAAGCACACCCAGCAGCGGCAGGATCACAAGGAAATAGCCAAACCAGTAAGTTGAGGCGATCAGCCCCACCCAACCGGTGAACGCCGACGGCACCTGGCTGCCGCACCACATCAGCACGACAAAGTCGATCACCAGCACGGCGAACCACGCCTTGAACATCGGGCGGTAGCGGCCCGAGCGGACCGAGGATGTATCCAGCCACGGGGCCAGCGCCATCGCCAAAATCGCCCCGGCCATCGCAATGACCCCGAACAGTTTGGAGTCAACGATCCCGAAGGTCACGAAGTGCGCCAGTTGCACGACCCAAACCGTGTTATCAAAGGTGCGCAGAATGGCGTAGAACGGCAGCAGATACCATTCCGGCACGATATGCGCCGGGGTTGCCAGAGGGTTGGCCTGAATGTAGTTGTCCGGGTCGCCCAGATAGTTCGGCATGAACCCCACGACGGCAAAGAAGATCATCAGGATCAGACAAAGCGCAAACAGGTCCTTGATGACATAGTAGGGCCAGAACGGGACGGTGTCTGCCTCAACTTCGGCCTTCGATCCGCGGCGCACCTCAACCCCGGTCGGGTTGTTGTTGCCGGTGGTGTGGAAGGCCCAGATGTGAACGGCAACCAGTGCGGCAATCACGAACGGCAAAAGGTAGTGCAGGCTGAAAAAGCGGTTCAGCGTCGCGTTGCCGATGGCAAAGCCGCCCAGAAGCCACTCCTGCAATGCCGTTCCAACCCCCGGGATCGCGCCAAACAGGCCGGTGATCACGGTGGCACCCCAAAAGCTCATCTGGCCCCAAGGCAGGACATAGCCCATGAATGCGGTCGCGATCATCAGGAAATAGATGATCATGCCGATCACCCACGTCACTTCGCGCGGTGCCTTGTAGCTGCCGTAATACAGGCCCCGGAAGATGTGGCAGTAGACGGCAAAGAAGAACAGCGAGGCGCCATTGGCGTGCAGATAGCGCAACATCACGCCACCGTTCACATCGCGCATGATGTGTTCAACTGACCCAAAGGCCAGATCGACGTTCGGCGTGTAATGCATCGCCAGCACAATGCCGGTCACGATCTGCAACGCCAGACAGAAGGTCAGAACGATGCCCCAGATCCACATCCAGTTCAGGTTCTTGGGCGTCGGCAGCATCAGCACATCATAAAACAGGCTGACAATGGGCAGACGGCCGTGCAGCCAGGTCTGAAACCCGGGCTTCGGCTCGTAGTGGTCGTGCGGGATACCGGCCATCTTGTGTGTTCCTTACCCGAGCTTGATTGTGGTGTCGTTGGTGAAAGCGGCAACCGGAACCGGCAGGTTGCGCGGCGCTGGTCCTTTGCGGATGCGGCCTGCCGTGTCGTACTGCGACCCGTGGCACGGGCAAAGCCAGCCGCCAAAGTCGCCAGCCCCGTCACCCAAGGGCACGCAACCCAGATGGGTGCAAACCCCCATCATCACCAGCCACTTGCCGTCCTTGTCCAGCGCGCGGTTGGCGTCGGTTGCCTGACTGCCAGCGGGAAGGTTGTCATTCTCGGCATTGACGTCGACCAGATCAGTCATCGCGACGTCCTGCCCGGCCTTGATCTCGTCCGCAGTGCGGTAGCGGATGAACACCGGCTTGCCGCGCCACAGCACGGTCAGCTGGCTGCCTTCGATGATGCCGCTGATGTCAACGTCGATCGAGGCAAGTGCCCGAACGTCAGCAGAGGGGTTCATCTGGTTCACCAGCGGCCAGACCGCCGCACCGGTGGCCACAATGCCAACCCCGGCAGTTGCATAGTACAGAAAATCGCGCCGATTTCCTGAGGTATCGTCAGCATGGGACACGAACGCTTCTCCCTTCCGCTGGCCGCCCTGTGGGCAAGCCTCTAAATTTGATCAGACCACGTCTTACACTGTACCGAAGCCCGGACGCGGTCTTTCACGGCGGGTTTTAGCCAAGGTTTGAGGTGAGGTCCAGCGGACAAAGGGCCGCAGCCTTGCGCAAAATCCGATTTCCTTGGCCTGCATCCCCAACCCATCCGCAACCGCCCGCATCTTGGGCGCAATTCGTTACGAAACCGGAAG
>JBBRKS010000028.1:0-31952 GCA_038231775.1 Rhodobacterales bacterium
CAACGGCTTCTACAACCCGCGCCGTCGGCATTCAGCATTAGGCTGGAAAAGCCCCGTAGCCTTTGAACGAAAGGCCGCTTAACATGAAAACCTGACCGGAACAGAACCGTGACAGGTCCAGAAGGCCTGTGCGCAGTTTCGTGGTTGCCCTTACCTCAACCTTTTTCACGAAGGCAAGGACCATTTGAGACGTAATGGTGGTCATGGGGCGACCACCGAAAGTTGCGATCGCCAGGTCAAGAAGCCACTGATTCTTAGGCTGTGTGACCTCGGCCCGGCCTTCTTTGGCGACTTTCTCCATTTAAGCTTTGGCCCACACAGAAAACGTCTGCCCACGCTGCTCCTGTTCAACCAGTTTTTGCTCCTGTTTCGCTTGCCCCGCATTACCGCCATTCGCCAAGAGCGCGCGTGCGGCATCTCGGGCCGCACGGGCTTGCGCCAAAGTCACCTGAGGATACATGCCGATCGACAGCAGTTTCTCTCTGCCATTCACCCGATATTTGAAATGCCACAGACGTGAGCCTGTCGGCTTCACGGCTAGCAACAGCCCGTCAAAGTCCTAAACCTTGTAGGTCTTTTCCCTGGGCTTCAAATTTCGAATCGGCGCATCGCTTAACGGCATGGTGGGGGTATCGTGGCGGATGCGGCCAGATCGCATCGGAAAAACGATTTCCATAAATCCCTTAAAAACGAGGAGTTCGTGGATGTCATCAGACTACATTGGATGTGAAAGTGGTGGCGAGGGAGGGACTCGAACCCTCGACCCTGCGATTATGAGTCGCATGCTCTAACCAACTGAGCTACCTAGCCATTGGTCGCCGGGGTACTGGACGTCACCCAAGGCGTCAAGGCGAAATCGTCGGAATGGCCTCGGTGCAGGCGGTCAGCACCGCTTGGATCAGGTCCGGAACGGCCAAGGCGGCATCCAGTTCGATCACCGGGCATTTCATTTGCGCCAGCCAAAGGCGGTGGCGTGACAGGCTGCGACCGTTGAAGGCCGGGTCGTCATAGCCGGCAGCCCAGTTCATAAAGGCAAGATGGTCCGCGTGATAGGCACCGCCCGGCGCTATGGCTTGCGGGCCGTAGCGGTTGGCCTCTCGCAGGCGCAGACGGTCAAGGCGCAACGCGGGGTCAAGGCGCAGAAAGACAATCAGATCAAGATGCGCAAGGATCGGTTCGCCCCAGCCCATCAGGTTGCCCGCCAGAACCCACGACCGTCGCGGCAAGAACATCTGGCCGATCAACGCCAAGCGCTCGGCAGGGTCGCGCGGATGAGTATAGGGCGGCTCGGTCGGCTGCCAGAAATAGTCATCGGTGTCATGGAACGGCACCGACCAAGCACCGGCCATCGCCCGGCCAAGGGTCGAGGTGCCGGTTCCACTGGCTCCGGTGATGTGCAGGCGGCGGGCGGTCATCGGGGGATGTGGTCTGACTTACGGGGGAAAATCAAGCCTAGGTTGGCAAGCGACGGCTGCTGTGGGATGGCTCATTCTTGCTACGGTTGTGGTGTGGCAGGTTGTGGTCTGGCAGGCTTTGCTCGGCGCTGGTCCGGTTCGAAGGTAACGCCTGCTCTGCGGTCTGGCCTTGACCGGAAAGGCTTTGAAGGGGACGATATTGAGCGACATTGATCAGACAAGCGCCACGCCATCCGCGCCCATAATTCCTGCGCCCGCAATCCCAGCGCCTGCTGCCCCATCGCCGGACATCGCCACGCAGTTGGCGGCACTTTGGCCCTTGATCGTGCTGGTCGCCTTGAGCGATGTGTTGTTTTACGGCCAAAGCGTCGGGATTTCCTTGGCAGTCTTTGCGGTCGCGCTGTTGGGCGGGGCGACTTTTGTGGCGGGCAAGCGGGCCTTGGTGCGGCCTCTTGGAATTCTGGCGCTGTCGATTCTGCCGGTCATCGACCATCTGCAGCCCTTGTCGGTGGCGATCCTGCTGGCCGGATTGTGCGTCAGTCTGGCCAGCCTGTATCCGGGCAGCGGCCTTGTTCGGGCAGGCGCAGCCATCGCGCTGGGTCTGGTACGACGGGCGCCGGTTGATGCGGTGCGCGCCGTTATTCGTATCGCCGCAACCTCGGGCAGCGAAGGGCTTGCCCGGCGTTTGCTGCGCAACTGGGGGTTTCCGGTTCTGGGGGCTTTGGTGCTGATCTGGCTGCTGTCTGACGCCAATCCGGTTCTTAGCGACTGGCTCGACAGCCTTACGACCTTTGAACTTGACCCAATTGCTGCTGTGCAACGGTTCAGCTTTTGGCTGCTGCTAATCTGGCCGGTCTGGGGAGCGCTGGTGGCCCGGCCCCTATCGCAGGTGCCGCGTGCAGCCAAGGCCCCCAAAGCCTGGACTCTGGGCCTGACTGCCACCGCTGTCGGCAACGCGCTGCTCGTGTTCAACCTGATCCTTGGCGTGCAGAACGTGCTGGATGCGGTCTGTCTGTGGACGGGCGCTGCGCTGCCGCCGGGGATGACCATGGCGACCTATGTGCACCGCGGAGCCTACCCGTTGCTGGCGACCGCGCTGCTGGCCGGGGCGTTTGCCTTGGTTGCCCGCCCGTTTCTGGCCGCGCAAAGCCGCCTTAAGCCCTTGTTGCTGCTGTGGATCGGGCAGAATGTCGTGCTGGCGCTGTCAGCCGCGTTTCGGCTTGATCTGTATGTCGGCGCGTTCGGGCTGACCTATCTGCGCATTTATGCCGTGATATGGATGCTGCTGGCGGCTTTTGTACTGGCGCTGACGCTGGTGCAGGTTGCGGCGGGCAAATCCAACTTCTGGCTGCTGGTGCGCAGGTTTGGTGCCGCCGGGGTCACGCTGTACCTGTGCGCCTTTGTCAACTTTGCCGCCCTGATCGCGCGGTATGATGTGCAGACTACTGATCCCGACTGGGCCTATATCTGCGACCTCGGCCCGACCGCTGCGGCAGAGCTTTTGCACCAGTACCCCACGCAGTGCGACCACGGTGTTGAGTTTCCTGTGTGGGAGGGCTGGCGCGACTGGGGCTATCGCAACTGGAGCGTGAACCAGGTGTTGCAGTCCCAAATCGCCACCTAATGCGCAACCCTTGGCCTGCCAGAGGCTGTCACCGTCACCGTCGCCTCGATGAACATGGCGTTGCCTTCCACCTTGGCCTCGCGGATGTCGCGGGTTTTGGTGACGCGCAAATCCTCGGCCCCGGCTTGGCGGGCGCGCGCACTGGCGTCATCCACCAACGCCGCCTCCAACGCCTGCAACGCTGCATCCCGGTCCTTGAAGGTCTGCAAACCCGACGGCAGGTGGGCGGTAAAGCGCCCCTCGCCGGGGCTGGACACCAGCCCTTGCGCGCGCTGGCTGACCTGTCCGACCACGGCCCCGATGGCGTTGGCCACCCCTGCATGTTCGGGCAGGATCATCTCACACCCCAACCGTTCGCCCACCGCGCCGTAATAGCTGGAGGCTGACGCGCCAAGCCCGATCACCGGCACGCCCAGCGCCACCGTCACCTCTACCACGCCGCGGTGGCGGTTCAGGCCGGCGGTGGTCAAAGGGTGGCGGGCGAGGGTTTCGGAAGGCTCATCAAACCCGCCATCCTCGTCAAACGCAGCCTCAAGCAGGCATTCCACGGTCTGGTTGGTCAATTGGTCAATGATCGCCTGCGCCAGAACCTCACCGTCTGGTGCAATCCGGTCACCCGACCCGTTGCGCCGTTTGGCCAGCAGTTTCAGCGCCTTGACAGAGGCTGTCCCATCCCAGCCATCCTGCCGCCCCAAAACGTGCGCAGCATCTGACGGGGTCACCCCGGCGATCATCACCAAGCCCCGCGCCACCAACCGCTCCATCGCGGCAACCTCAAGGCGTGAGGACAGGGCCTGCGCCACGGGCATCGCCTGTTTCACGCGGGCCAGAACCGTGGCTTCCCGGGGTGTCAGACCGCCGGTCTGGCCTTGCATCGGCAAAACAAAACGCCCGTCAAACTCACCCGTCGTGTCAGATGACAGCCAGCGGTCGAGGGCGGCATGCACCATCGGGCCGTGATCCATCGCCAGCAAGGACAGCGGGATCAGACGGCGCGGACCAAGGCGCAGGCCCGTGGTCAGCCCGTTTGTCAGCACATGCACCTCGCTGTCGCCGCCAAGGCCGGTGGTGCGCATCGCGACCGCCTCAACCATTGTGCGCAGACCGCCGACACGGGCGCCTTCGGGGTCAATCTCTGGCAAGCCGTTGCGCAGCAGGGCCACATCGGTGGTGGTGCCGCCAATATCGCTGACCAGCGCATCGGCCGCTCCGGTCAGCCAACGCGCGCCGACAATGCTGGCCGCAGGGCCTGACAGGATCGTCTCAATCGGCCGTTCGCGCACCATGGCGGCAGAGATCAGCGCCCCGTCGCCGCGCACCACCATCAAAGGGGCCGCAATGCCAACCGCCAGCAAATGCCGTTCACACGCTGCCACCAGCCGGTCGATCATCCCGATCAGCCTTGCATTCAGCACTGCCGTCAGCGCCCGCTTCGGCCCGTTCAGCTTGGCGGAAAGTTCGTGGGAGCAGGTGACCGGACGCCCCGAAATCCGGCGGATCAGATCACGTGCAGCCACCTCATGCGCCGGGTTGCGCGTGGCAAAACGGCTGGCGACGGCAAAGCCCATCACATCGGGCGATAGCAGCGTGACCGCCTGTTCCAACGCGGTCAGATCCAGCGGAGCGGCCTCCCCCCCTGCATGGTTGTGACCGCCGGTCAGGCGCACCACCGGGTCACCCTTCAGCGCCTCAACCAGACCGCCACGTTCCAGATCATCGGCGTCAAAGCCTATGAAGATCAGGGCGACCCGGCCGCCCTGCCCCTCGACCAGCGCATTGGTCGCCAAAGTGGTCGACAAGGACACCATGGCAATCTGCGACGGAGCCACCCCGGCCCCCGCCAAAGCCGCATCCACCGCCTTGCCGATGCCGATGGCCAGATCGCCCCGCGTCGTCAATGACTTGGCCTTGCCGATCACAGCATCCGCCGCCTCGTCAAGGATCACCGCATCGGTGTAGGTGCCGCCGGTATCGACGCCCAGAAGATAGGCCATATGCGCATTCCTGTGTAAACTCGGCGCTGAGATAAGGCGAAGCGGCGGGCAGAACAGGTCCAGCCGCGACGGCTTACGTCGCCCAGCCGCTTTACCTTGGCAGGACGGGCAGGCTCAACACCTGTTTGACGTGCGCGACCTGTTTCGCGTGCGGGACGTGTTTCCGTTGCGGGACCTGTTTCAGGTGAAGGCCGCGTTTCACGTGCGGGCCCCCTTTTCTCGCGGCCGTTGGCACTGTTGCTCTGCGCCCCAAGGCAAGCACCAGAATTTTCGCAGAAAATTCGTAGGCCTCAGCGGGGCGCAGCCGCTCTGCGCAAACGGTCATTGATCGCGCGGCCCAGCCCGGTTTCGGGGATCAGCGCCACCGCGATGGGGCGACCCAGAGCGATCCGGTCCGCCTCGCGCAGCAGATGAAACAGATTGGCCGCAGCCTCGACAAGGTCACCAAGGGGCGACAGGTTCAGATCGCTTGGCCCGGGACCAAAGCCAAGGCGCACTTCGTTGGGTCTGATATCAAACGCGTCCAGCCGCACCGGGGCGTCAGGCGCGTAGTGGCTGGCGAGTTGGCCGGGCGCGTTGGGCCGGGGACCAGCGCCACCGATGACCAAGGGGCCAAACAGCGCCTCAATCTCTTCGGTGGCCACACCACCGGGCCGCAAAAGTTCGATCTGCTCAAACACTCCGACAATTGTCGATTCCACGCCCACAGCACACGGCCCAGCGTCAATCACCGCAGCGATGCGGCCCGACAGACCCTGCAGCACATGGCCCGCACGGGTTGGTGAGACACGGCCCGAGGGGTTGGCCGACGGGGCCGCCAACGGCCCGCCAAACGCCGCGATCAGGGCGCGGGCGACGGGATGCGCGGGCAGCCGGATTGCCACAGTGGGCAGTTCGGCAGTAACATAGGGCGACAGCCCCGAATCCCGCAGCGGCAACACCAACGTCAAGGGACCGGGCCAGAAGCGGGCGGCAAGTGCCTCTGCCCGCGCATCAAACACCGCCAGCCGCCGGGCCATATCCATATCCGCGACATGGGCGATCAATGGATTGAACCTTGGCCGCCCCTTGGCCGCATAAATCCGCGCCACCGCAAGATCAGACATGGCATCACCGCCAAGGCCATAAACCGTTTCAGTCGGGAACGCGACCAAGTGACCGGCCCGCAGCAAGGCTACAGCCGATGCAAGACCAGCCGCATCCGCGTGAAGGACGACAGTTGTTTCAGCGCCAGTTTCAACGCTTGTCTCTACGTTCGTCTGGGCGCCGATCTCCACCCCAGCCACTGCGCCGGTCTGTGCGCCCTTAGCCGGGCTGGTCTGCGCGCCTGTTTCGGCGTTTATCGTCCCGCCAGCCTCTACGCCCGACGCCGCGCCAGCATCCCCGCCTGACCCGCCATTGGCCGCGCCCCCTGTATCTTCTGTCGCATCCATCGTGACGCAGCGTCTTTCTTGCTGGAAATTCTGCCGGGGTTAAGCCTAAGACATGCTGTCCTATCCCGCGCCGCCGCCCTTGTGAAGGAGCGCCCATGCCTTATACCGCCCCCCTCTCGGACTATCGTCTGCTTTTGACCGTCATGGGCTTTGATCAGGTCGCAGGCACGCCCCGCTTTGCCGATGCGACACCCGAGACGGTCGAGGCGATCCTGACTGAAGCGGCCCGTTTGTCGGAAACGGTTCTGGCTCCGCTGAACCGGGTTGGCGACCAGCACCCGGCCCGGCTGGAAAACGGCGTTGTTCGCACCTCACCCGGGTTTGCCGAGGGGTTTCGCGCACTGGCTGACGGTGGTTGGATCGGCATGACGGCCCAGCCGGAATACGGCGGGCTGGGGCTGCCGATTACACTGGCCACCTGTGTCAACGAGATGACGGGTTCGGCCTGTCTGGCCCTGCAACTGAACCCCCTGATGACCCAAGGCCAGATCGAGGCGTTGGAGCATCACGCCAGCCCAGAACTGCAGGCCCTGTACATCCCCAAGCTGGCCTCGGGTGACTGGAACGGCACGATGAACCTGACCGAACCACAGGCCGGCTCGGACGTGGGCGCCCTGCGCACCAAGGCCGAACCGAACGCCAACGGCACCTACGTCATCACCGGCGACAAGCTTTACATCACGTGGGCCGACAACGACTTTACCGCCAACACCTGCCATCTGGTGCTCGCCCGCCTGCCTGACGCAGGCCCGGGCACCAAAGGCATCAGCCTGTTCATGGTGCCCAAGTTTCTGCCCGACCCGGACGGGAACCCCGGCGCACGCAACGCCCTGCACGTGGTACGGTTGGAGCATAAGCTGGGCCTGCACGGATCACCCACCGCCGTGATGGCCTATGAAGGGGCGACCGGCTGGCTGGTCGGCGAACCGCACAAAGGCATGGCCGCCATGTTCACCATGATGAACAACGCAAGGCTGGGTGTCGGGATGCAGGGCGTTTCGGTCGCCGAAGCCGCCTTTCAGATGGCCCTGACCTATGCCGAGGGGCGCAAGCAGGGCCGCACCACCTCGGGTGAGGCGGGCATCATCGGCCACGCCGATGTGCGCCGGATGCTGGCCGAGATGAAGGCCGAAACCTTTGCCGCCCGCGCCATCGGCCTGGCCTGTGCGGTGGCCATCGACATGGGGCGTGCAACGGATGACCCCAGTTGGCAGGCGCGGGCCGCGTTCCTGACGCCCATCGCCAAGGCTTATGGCACTGACACCGGCAACCACGTGGCGCAGTTGGGCATTCAGGTGCACGGCGGGATGGGGTTCATCGAGGATACCGGGGCCGCGCAATTCGCGCGCGATGTCCGGGTGACGGCGATCTACGAAGGCACCAATGGCATTCAGGCGCTGGACCTTGTGGGCCGCAAGATGATGGATGGCGGCGCAGCCGCTTATGCTCTGCTGGACGAGATGGCGATGGCTGCCGTCAAAGCCCCGGCAGACCTGTCCGCGCCCCTTCTGGACGCCATCGCAGCTCTGCGTGCCGGAACCGCAACCCTGATGGCGCAGGATGCGCAAGACCGCGGCGGCGCTGCCGTCGCCTATCAGCGCGCCTTTGCGCAGGTGCTGGGCGCGCATTTCCATGTGCTGGCCGCACTGGCCGACCCGACCCGCCTGCCCCTGACCCGCTTTGCCCTGACCCGCCTTTTGCCACGCCATACCGCTTGGCTGGCCGAGGCATCGCACGGCGCGCAAGGCCTGTACGACCTGACACCAGAGGCGCTGCACGCGTGACCCAGTCCTTGCGATACCCCCTCCACTCCGCCGGGCTAAAGGCGACAAAGGTCTTGTCCTGCATCGGCTGGGTGCGCCTGAGTTTGCAAATTGGGGAGTACGCGTGACCCAAACCCGATACCACCCCTGCGCCGCGATTCAGGCGACAAGGGTCACCCCCTGCGTCCGCTGGTCACGCCTGCCGTTGACGGTGCCTGCATGACCCAAACCCTGCACTACCCCTTCCCAGACGCCCCTGCGGAGTTTCAGGCGATCGAGGTCGCTGTGGGCATCCGCTGGCTGCGCCTGCCGTTGCCACTGGCGCTGGACCATGTGAACGTCTATGCGCTGGACAACGGCGACGGCTGGACGCTGGTTGACACCGGCATGTCCTCAAAACGAACCAAGGCGATCTGGCAGGCGTTGTTGGCCGCCCCCCTGTCGGGCAAGCCGGTCACCCGGCTGATCGTCACGCACCACCACCCCGACCATGTCGGCCTTGCCGGTTGGTTTCAGGCGCAAGGGGTAGAGCTTTTGATGACCCGCACCGCCTGGCTTTATGCCCGCATGCTGACGCTGGACGAACAGCGCGAACATTCCCCCGAATCGCTGCAGTTTCAGAGAAGGGCCGGGGTGGACGACGACACCTTGGCACATACTCTGCGTGAGCGTCCGTTCAACTTTTGCGATGTGGTCTCAACGATGCCCCTGGGTTTTACCCGGCTTGACGAAGGTAGGGTTGTGACGGCAGGCGGGCGGCGCTGGCAGGTGCGGCTGGGTCAGGGCCACGCGCCCGACCACGCGACGCTGTGGAGCCTTGATGACCCGCTGATCCTTGGCGGCGATCAGTTTCTGGCCACCATCACGCCCAACATCGGCGTCTATGCCACCGAACCCGACGCCGACCCGCTCAGCGAATTTCTGACCTCTTGCCGGGACTTTGCAGGGTTGGCGCATGACAATCACCTTGTCCTGCCCGGCCACAAACTGCCCTTCACCGGCCTGCCCTTGCGGCTGGACCAGATGATCGCCTCGCACGAAAATGGCCTGACCCGCCTGCTGGAGGTTCTGGTGCACCCCTTGCGGGCGGTGGACTGTTTCGCCGCCCTGTACCGCCGCGCCATCGGCTCCGCTGACTTCAGCCTTGCCCTTGCCGAAACTGTCGCCCACCTGAACTGCCTTCTGGCCCAAGGCCGCATCACCCGCCACTTGTCGCCCAACGGAGCATGGCTGTGGCACCGCCTGCCTGACGGCTGAAAGATCAAAGCAGCGCGTTGGGGTCTGGTGGCGGATACACGTCTGTTGGCGATTATTGAACGGATGGCTCATACAAGGCTTTTGGAGCTTACCGGGGCCGGTTAAGCACTCACGCGTTGTGTGGCGCGTACAGGACTGTTTGCCTAATGGTCCCCCCGCCCGTCTTCAATCGACCTCGCCTGCCCAACTTCAGGCACGCCCAAACCGCCACATTTGCCCGTAGCGCCGCGCTCATGCCAAGCCGCCCTATCAAACCAACCCGCCTCATAAAGCCCTGCGCCCCTTCTTCAGGCACTCCGCCGCTTTCCCACGCACAGCCCACCCTATCTGTGACCCAGCGCGCGCCTACTGGACTGACCCTCGATCCATGACAGAACCCCTCGTGACAGGCCCGGACTTATCAGGTAATGCCACTGCAAAGGGCTGAGGACCCGGTCTTGGGCCGCTCAACCGATTGGCAATTCGGAGGCTTGCGACATGGACGACCCCACATCTGACACCAAAGGGGCCACCCCGGGCAGCATGGACATCCGCGCGCAGGAAAAGGCCTTTGCCGGGTTTATCCGCATGGCGACCTGGGGCATCGTGATCTGCGTTCTGATCCTGATCGTGATGGCACTCGCCGACGCCTGATGACTTGACGCCAGACTTTCCGGCGACTGATGTGCCAAAGCGTGATTGATCAAAACCTGACTACCCGGGGACTGGTGGTCTGACTCACCAAAGCCTGACAGTCTCACTTTTCGGTTGCCTGACCGACGGACGATCTGACGCATCAAAGCCTGACAGCCCCACGACTGACGACCACCAAACTGGCGGACAGACTTACCACCGCCTGACAGCCTTGCCCGATGACTTCCGACTTGCCGACAGCCTGCCCCCGCCGTGCACCACCCGACCCAAGCACTTCCTGTTTGTCCTGAAACCATTTCGCCCAAAGGTGACCCGATGCTGAGCCGCCTCTTTTGCCTTGTAGCGCTGGTCTTTCTGACCGCTTGTGGCGCGGATCACAAATGGGCCAGCGACGCAGAGGTGGCGCAGGCCCGCTACGTCATGGGGCCGCCCGCCACGCTGACCCTGATCACCTCGATCAACGGGGATACCAAGGCCGGGGCGCACAGCGCGCTCTTGATCAACGGCTCTGAACGGGTGCTGTACGATCCGGCCGGCTCGTGGGAGTTGGCTGATGGCCAAGCCCCGGAACGCTATGACATGCACTTTGGCATGTTCCCCGGCGCGGTGGATAATTTCGTCGCCTTTCAAAGCGCTGGAGTTTTTTATGTGACCGAACAGACGCTTGAGGTTCCGCTTGCCGTTGCCGATCAGGCCATCGCGGCGGCCAAGGCGCAAGGTGCCACGCCCAAGGCGCTGTGTGCCAACTCCACCTCGACCATCCTGGGCAAACTGCCGGGAATGGAGCATCTGGGCCGCACCTTCTTCCCGACAGCGCTGCAGCGAGAGTTTGCCAAGCTGCCCGGCGTCGTCGAAACCCGGATCGACGGCACCACCACCGCCCCTCGCGTGGCGACAAACTAGACGGCAGGTTGGCAGTTGCGCCGCAACCAGAGGGCAATCGACCAATCGGACAACGATCAACGGGCCTACCGTCAGAGGGCGATCAACCAGAATGCCGCAAACCGCCGCGTTCTTAACCAGAAGGCCGATAGACCAGACTGCCCCTTGATCAAACGGCCCTCAACCATACAGCCCAAAACCACACAGCTCTGAAGCACACGTCCCCCTACCACACGGACCCAAACCACCCGGCCCAAACCACATTTCAGGCCCTCGCAACCCAACGGGAACCTCTTGCGGATATTCGGTGTCATACTGGCAGGGGGCGAGGGGCGCAGGATGGGCGGCGACAAGGCCCTGATGCTGCTGGACGGTCAGCCACTGATCCAATGGGTGGCCGACCGCTTTGCCCCACAGGTCGAGGCGCTGGCCCTTTCAGCCAATGGCGACAGCGCACGCTTTGACGCTATGAACCTGCCCGTGCTGGCGGATGAAAGCCCACTGCCCTTGAGCCATGACTCCACGATACATGCCGCCAAAAGGGATGACGCGTCCAGCGGGACCACGGGTGGCCAAACCTCCACTCGCGATGCCTCGGCTGGACTCTTCTCCGCAAGCCGAACCTCCCCCTTCCCCCGCCCCCAAAGCCAAGGCCCGCTGTCTGGAGTGTTGGCGGGTTTGCGCTGGGCAGCTCCGCTTGGGGCGACGGCACTGGTTTGCGTGCCCTGTGACGGGCCGTTCCTTCCGCCTGATCTGGTGCCGCGGCTGTGTCTGGCGGCAGAGGGCAACCGCCCCGCGCTGGCCCAAAGTGACGACGATCTGCACCCGACCTATGGCCTGTGGCCGGTGACCCTGCTGCCCGCGCTTGAGGCGTTTTTGGCGTCAGACGCCGTGCCCCGCCTGCGCGATTTCGCCTTTGCGCAGGACGCGGCCATCGCCCACTTCCCGTCCGGCAGCTTTGCCAATGCCAACACGCCCGAAGACCTTGCCGCACTGGAAGCTCGTCTGGTGGACCGCTGATGATCTGCAGTGGCCCGTCATTCAGACCTTACATGACCGGCTTTGACCTTGCCGCACCGGCCACGCCACTGGCAAACCGCTCATGACCGCGTTTGACCTTGTCGCTGTGGTGGATTGGTCGGCCTCTGGCGCCGCACCCCGGCTGCGCCCTCAGTCCGATGCGATCTGGATCGGCATCGCCTCGGCGCAGGGCGTGGAAACCTTTTATCAGCCCTCACGACATGCCGCCGAACAGGCGGTTGCCGCGCTGATGGCCCGGACGCTGGCGGACGGGCAAACCCTGCTGGTGGGGTTCGACTGTCCCATGGGCTACCCTGACGGCTTTGCGCAGCGTCTGACAGGCACAGCCCGCGCTGCCGCCGTCTGGCGCTGGCTGGAGGATGCGATCACCGATGGCCCCGACAACCGCAACAACCGCTTTGCCGTCGCCGATGCAATCAACCGGCAGTTTGGCGGCAACGGCCCGTTCTGGGGCTGCCCGCACGGCCAAGTCTTCCCCGATCTTGGCCCCAAAAAGACGGTCGACTACTCAGCCCTTGGCCTGGGTGAACGCCGCCGCGTCGAACACCTGGTGCCCCGCGCCCAACCGGTGTGGAAGCTGTTCACCACAGGCTCTGTCGGCAGCCAAAGCCTGACCGGGCTGCCAATGATCCACCGCCTGTCGCAGCATCCCGCCGTGGCGGTCTGGCCGTTTGACGCACCCGCACAGATCACGCTGGCAGAGATTTACCCATCCCTCCTCGCCACTGCCGTCACGGCTGCCCTGTCGACTGGCGCGATAAAGG
Source organism: Rhodobacterales bacterium (assembly GCA_038231775.1). GTDB lineage: Bacteria > Pseudomonadota > Alphaproteobacteria > Rhodobacterales > Rhodobacteraceae > Stagnihabitans. The sequence continues at coordinate 12,807 of JBBRKS010000028.1, forward strand.
ACGAGGTTCAGGTCCGCCTTCTGGCACAATCCCTGTGGCGGCTTGGTCAATCCGGGTTGCTAGGTGGCCTCCTGGCCGCCGCACCGCCCGAAACCCGTAGCGAAGAGGGCTGGATTTTGGGCGCCGGGGCAGCCGAAACCCTGATGGCCGCCCTGTGACCCCCCCCCCTGTCCCCACCCTGACCCTCGGCCTGCCCGACCATCTGCGCCATGACGCAGCGCGGCTGTACTGGCAGGCGTTTGGCGGCAAGCTGGGTTTTGTCATGGGGCCCGAACCCCGGGCCGTGGCCTTTCTGGCGCAAGTGATCCGGGCCGATCACGTCATCATTGCGCTGGCGCACGACGGCGGTTTGCTGGGCCTTGCCGGGTTCAAATCGCGGCAGGGCAGTTTCGCCGCAGGCGATGCAGCCGCGATGCGCAGCGCTTATGGGCTGGTCGGTGGCTACTGGCGGTCAAAACTGCTGGGCATGCTGTCGAACGAGGTCGACAATGTGAACTTCCTGCTGGACGGCATCTGCGTGGCATCACCCGCTCGCGGCATGGGCCTTGGCTCTGCCCTTCTGGACGCCATCTGCGTCGAGGCGGCACGGCGCGGCTATCCGGCGGTCCGGCTGGACGTGATCGACGCCAACTGGCGCGCGCAGAACCTGTACCGCCGTCTGGGCTTTGTCGAGACCCGGCGGCAAAGCATCGGTTTGCTCCGCTATGTGTTCGGCTTTGCCAGCACGATCACTATGGTGCGCAGGCTGTAAGCACGGCGGGGGTTTGTCGGGCAAGCCGGGGTCCGTCGATGTGGACAGAGCCCTACTCTGCCAGTGCTGTCGACTTCACCCACCAGCCCGGATTGGCCGCAAGAATGGCCGCCGCCCGATCTGCCGCAGGCGCTGTAGCGAACAGGCCAAAGCAGGTCGCGCCAGACCCTGACATGCGGGCCAACAGGCAGCCTTGTTGCGTCGACAGGGCGGCGATCACGTCGCCGATCACCGGGGCCAGCGTCAACGCGGGGGCTTCAAGATCATTGCGGCACTGGTGCAGATAGCGCGCCAAAGTCTGCGCATCCGTCAAAGCCCCGGGCTTGGGCATCGCGGGGTTGTCCCGCTTGGCCAGGGCGCCAAATACGGCGGCGGTGCCAAGCGCCAAACCGGGGTTGACCAGCACAACATAGGCGGGCGGTAAGGCGCAGGGAGTGATCTGTTCCCCGATGCCCGCCATCCGCGCCGCTTGCCCGGCCAAGCACACCGGCACATCGGCGCCCAAAGCCAGAACCACGTCGGGCCCCGGCAGGGAACAGCCCCACATCTGCGCCAAAGCCTGCAACGTCGCCGCCGCATCCGCCGACCCACCCCCGATGCCCGAGGCAACCGGCAGCCGCTTGTCCAGCGTGATCGCTGCGCCGCGCCCCTGCCCCATCGCAACGGCGGCTCTGAGGATCAGATTGTCGGGGCCGGTCGAAAGACCAGCCGCCATCGGCCCGGTGATATGCAGACCAAATGTGTCCGACGGTTCAACCGTGATCAGATCGCCAAAGTCGGCAAAGGCAACCAGACTGTCCAGCAGATGATACCCATCGCCCCGCCGTCCGGTGACATGCAAAGCAAGGTTGATCTTGGCCCGCGCCAAACGCTGGATCGGTGGGCGGTCGGGTGGCTGGAGGGACGATTCCACGGCTGTCTAAAAGGGTCGCTGAAACGGAGGTTGCCGAAGCGAAGACTCAGCGGTTTGCTTGACTGGCGACAGCAATGTCAGATCGACCAGCGACTGCGCGTTAGGCTTGACCGGTGACAGCGAGATCGGACGAACCAGCGACCCAATGAGCGTACGGTTTGACGGATGTGTGGAAGGTCTGACCTGCGACCGCATGACCCTGTTGACCGGCGGCCTCACCTTCATCTGCCGTGGCGATTGACCTGTCGCTTGTGCAGCCAGACCAACCGCCGCCAGCCCGTTCGACTGCCGGGTCAGCTTTACCCGTCCCTCACCCGCCATTGCTGCCTTGGGTCTTTTCGTCCTGCATCACCTGATCCAGTCCCTTGTCCAGCTTCAGCTTGATGCGGGTGGCGTCGGCGTCTTCGGGGTGAAAGGACAAGGCGCGGTGCCACTGGAACTGCGCCTCGCGCTTGCGCCCCACCTTCCAGTAGACATCGCCCAGATGATCGGTCACCACCGCATCGACCGGCATCAGAAGCGAGGCTTTTTCCTGCGGTGCCACCGCATCCGCATAGCGGCCCAGCCGGAAATAGGCCCAGGCCAGACTGTCGATGATATAGCCCTGATCCGGGGCCCCGGCGACTGCCTTCTGGATCATCGCCAGCGCCTCGTCCAGATGCTCGCCCCGGTCGACATAGCTGTAGCCCAACTCGTTCAACAGGCGCGGCTCTGACGGAGACAGCGCGAGGGCAGCCTTGTAATCCGCCTCGGCAGCGGGCCAGTTGCCTTGTGTGTAATAGCAGCCGCCACGCCGGTAATACATCGTCCAGTCACCTGACCCCGGCTTTTGCGTCAGCGCGATGGCCTGCCCATACACACCTTCCGCCGTGTCACAATGCCCCTGACGGCGCAGTGCATCGCCGTAGGCCATCAAGACGCCCGGATTGGTCGGCTTCTTGTCGGCAAGACCCTTCAGCAGGCTGACCGCATCGTCCAGCTTGCCGACCGACATGGCCGACCCCGCCTGACCCACCGTGGCAGAGATATAGGCGGCATCCCCCTCTGGCACCTGGGCAAAGGCCTTGATGGCAAGGTCATACTGACCCAGCTTGTCCAGCACGCGCGCCGTCATCAGCATGGCCTCGACATGGTCAGGGCGCAGGGCCAGCGCGATGCGGGTGTTCAACAGGGTAAAGGTGTCATCCGCCTGATCGGCCAGCACGGTGGCAAGGGTAAAGAACGCCTCGGCCAGCCCCTCTTGCGGGGTGCGGGCCACGTCAAACGGCAACGGTTCGCCGGCGGCAAGCCTGCGACGCAGGTCGGTCATGCCCTCATCCAGCACGGGGCCGTAAATCTTGTCGATCAGGGCGACAGCCTCTGGCCCGCGTTCCAGTTGCGACAGGATTTCCAGTTGCGCCAGAACACCGCGCCGCAGACCCTTGATCGCCTCGGCTCCGGGTTGCGACAACAGCTTTTCAGCGCCTTCAAAGTCGCCGGTCTGTGCCAGTGCCAGCGCCTTGTGATACAGACCAAACGCCTCCATCCCCGGGGTCGCCACGATCTTGTCAAACGTGGTGGCGGCGTCCGACATCTTGCCAGTGCCCACCTCGGCCCAGGCGGTGACCAGATTGTCCATCAACTGCCCGATGGACGCCCCATTGGCCTGATCCTTCAGGATCGCGTCAAAATCGCCCTTGACCGCATTGTCGGCCACAAGAACCATCACCGCAACCTGACTTTTTGACCCAGAGGCCGCCAAACTGCGCGCCAGTTTGGCCGCACCGGCCATGTCACCCTGCGCCAAAGCCGCCGTCAAAGCGCCCTGCAACAGGTCAGAGTTTTTTGGATCGGCCTGCAGGGCCACGTCATACCAATGTGCCGCCTGCGCGAAATCATGCGCCGCACTGGCAGAGCGCGCCGCAAGATACGCCCCCGCGCTGTCGGTCACCGGGGTGACATCTGCCGCGACAGTCGTGGCTGTGGTGCCCGCCACTGCAGGCAGTCCGGTCACACCAAGGGCAAGGATCAACGCATAGCTCAAAGTCAGACGCGGCATGCAGGGCTCCTTCTGCGATAGTGCTACGCTAAAGGGACGCGGGCCGAAGGGCAATCCGGCCCGCGCTAAACTGCACGGCCCTTCTATGACGTTTCAGTGAGGGCGCGCAGGGTTTAACCGCAAAACACCTGCGGCCAAACAGGACCGGAGGCGTCCGACCGGGTTCGCCGTGCGCCAGCCCCCGGGCAAGCGCCTTGAATCTTCCCGCACATCGCACCCGGCAAACCGGCCCAACGGACAGTCGCACCCGTTCGCAAAGTTCTGCCCAACCCACCGTGGCATGGCGCATCAGATCGGCAGTCCGCCCCTACATATTCGGATAGTTCGGCCCGCCGCCACCCTGCGGCGTGGTCCAGGTGATGTTCTGGCTGGGGTCCTTGATGTCGCAGGTCTTGCAATGGACGCAGTTCTGGAAGTTGATCTGAAAGCGCGGGTCCTTGCCCGCTTCACGGATCACCTCGTACACCCCTGCCGGGCAATAGCGCTGTGCGGGTTCGTCATACTCTGGCAGGTTCACCAGTATCGGCACGCCGGGGTCGCGCAGTTTCAGATGTGCGGGCTGATCGGGGTCATGGTTGGTGGCCGAATAGGCCAGATTGGTCAGCCGGTCAAACGACAGCACGCCGTCGGGCTTGGGGTAGTCGATCGGCTTGAACTTGCGCGCAAGGCCGGTCGCCGCCGCATCGGACTTGCGATGTTTCATCGTGCCAAAGGCGGTTAGGCCAAAGGTGTTCAGCCACATGTCCAGACCGCCGCCGAAAAGGGAGGCGACAAGCCCGTAGTTCGACCAGAGCGGCTTGACGTTGCGCACCTTTTTCAGGTCGCGCCCGATGGCACCGCCGCGCACCTCTGCCTCATATGCGGTCAGCTCATCACCCCGCCGGCCCGCCTGGATCGCGCCAAACGCCGCCTCTGCCGCCGCCTTGCCCGACAGCATCGCGTTGTGGTTGCCCTTGATGCGGGCCACGTTGACCAGGCCTGCGGTGCAGCCCAACAGTGCGACACCCGGAGCAACCATCTTGGGGATCGACTGCCAGCCACCTTCAGATATCGCCCTTGCCCCGTAAGCGACCCGTTTGCCGCCCTTCAGCAGGTCAGCCACCATCGGGTGATGTTTGAAGCGCTGAAATTCCATATAGGGATACAGATGCGGGTTTTCGTAGTTCAGATGAACCACAAGGCCAACGTAAACCTGATTGTTCTCAAGGTGATAGATAAAGCTTCCACCCCCGGCATTCTTGCCCAAGGGCCAGCCCATCGTGTGGGTCACCCGGCCTTCGTGATGTTTGGCGGGATCAATCTGCCAGATCTCTTTCATGCCAAGGCCGAACTTCTGCGGGCTTTTGCCAGCAGACAGATCGTATTTCGCCATGACCTCTTTGGCCAACGAGCCGCGCACGCCTTCTGACAGGAAGACGTACTTGCCGATCAGCGCCAGCCCGGGTTCATAGCTTGGGCCGGGCGACCCGTCGGCCAGCTTGCCAAACTCACCCGCCACCACGCCGCGCACTTCACCAGCGGCACCGTAAACCAGTTCCGAACAGGCCATGCCGGGGAAAATCTCAACCCCAAGCCCCTCGGCCACTTGCGCCATCCAGCGGCACACGTTGGCCATAGAGACGATGTAGTTGCCATGGTTGTTCATCAGCGGCGGCATCGGCCAGTTCGGGATGCGCATATGCCCGGCTGGCCCAAGGATGTAAAAGTTATCCTCGGTCACCGCCGTCTTGATCGGCGCGCCCATGTTGCGCCAGTCGGGCAGCAGCGCATCCAATCCCACCGGGTCCAGCACGGCACCCGACAGGATATGCGCGCCAACCTCTGACCCCTTTTCCAGCACGACCACTGACAGGTTGGCATCCAACTGCTTCAGCCGGATCGCCGCCGACAGGCCCGACGGACCCGCGCCGACAATGACCACGTCATATTCCATCTCTTCGCGTGACGTGTCCTGTGCCATGGCCATCCCCTGCAAAACCGTAGCCTGTCCTTGCCCGAACTGCCGCCCGTGGTCAACGTCACCGGGGCCAAACCGCACCGAAACGTCCCGTCCGCGCAGGTCAGCCGCAAAATTCTAGCCCGTGGGCGGCGCAGCGCCGATTATTCGCGCCCGAACGCGCGCCCTACCCCTTGCATTCTGCGTCCCATCGCGCTTTGTCTAAGCTTAGTGCAAGGTCATGGTCCGCCAAGGGCTGTGACCTTGTTGTTTAAGCGAGTGGGGCTATGGAAAAGATTCCGTTGACGCGCGCAGGGTTCACCCTGCTGGATGGCGAACTCAAGCAGTTGAAGTCGGTGGAGCGTCCCGCCGTGATCCGCGCCATATCCGAGGCGCGTGAACACGGCGACCTGTCGGAAAACGCCGAATATCACGCCGCCCGCGAAAAGCAGAGCTTCATCGAGGGCCGGGTCAAGGAACTGGAAGCCGTCCTGTCGCGGGCCGAGGTGATTGATCCGTCCAAATTCACCGGATCGGTGAAGTTTGGTGCCAAGGTTGTGGTGGCTGACGAAGAGACGGGCGAGGAAAAGCATTTCCAGATCGTCGGTGAGGTCGAGGCTGATCTGGAGCGCGGCCTGTTGAACATCCGCTCTCCCCTCGCCCGCGCCATGATCGGCAAGGATGAAGGCGACACGGTCGAAGTCAAAACGCCGGGTGGCCAGAAAAGCTATGAGATCATGAGCGTCAAGTTCGAATGATCACAGGGGCAGTCGAACGGTCACTCCGGCGGCGGACCTGATGTCGGAATTGACGGCCAATCTGATCGCTTGTGTGACTGGCATTCCGGAACCAATCTGACAGTAAAACCGACCACTCAGCCAATCGACAAACTTTCTGCTGAATTTTCTGCGGGCCTTTCCTGGTCAAAGTGCGGGGCACCATGCCAAACAACCCAGTCCAGGTTCCAGACCTGACACGCCCCCTGCAAGGCCAGCCTCAGGGCCAGACCCGCTTTGGCCTGTTGCAGGCGGGCGCAGGCCTGTTCACCCTGATCTGGCTTTTGGGCATCGGGCTTTATGTCTGGTCCGGTCTTAGCCCGGCGGGGGCGCTTGGCATCGGGGTAACCGGACTTGTGACCGTGCTGCCCATCGCACTAGCTTGGTTCGTCGTGGCCAACCTGACCGCGATCGGCCACCTGCGGGCCGAGGCGGCACAGCTGCAAAATGCTGTGGAAAACCTGCGCCAGTCGCAATCCACCAACCCGCCGCAGGCCACGCCACGTCAGGCTGACCGCAAACAGGCCGGCCACGATACTCCCTTGGCTTTTGCCTCGCGCCGCGACACCGGCCTGACCGTCGCCTCTGCCGACCGCAAGACCGTGCTCGCCGCCCCACGCGCCGCGATGCTGATGGAAGAGCAGCCCGGTCTGGCACTTGGCACGCCGTTGGAGGATGCGCCCGCCCCGCTGGCTGTGGCCGACGTGGTGCGCGCCCTGCATTTCCCCGAAAGCCCCGATGACATCGAAGGCTTTCGCGCCCTGCGTCTGGCATTGGCCGACCGGACCATGGCCAAGCTGATCCGGGCCGCACAGGATGTGCTGACCCTTCTGGCGCAAGAGGGCATCTATATGGATGACCTTTCGCCCGACCGCGCCCGCCCCGAACTGTGGCGCAAGTTTGCGGCAGGCGAACGGGGCCGTCCCATCGCAGGCCTTGGCGGTCTGCGCGACCGGTCCTGCCTTGCCCTGACCGCCGCGAGAATGCGGGAAGATGCCGTCTTCCGCGACGCCGCCCACCATTTCCTGCGCAGTTTTGACAAGGCGATGGTGGAGCTTGAACCCCGCGCCACCGATACCGAACTGACCACCCTGTCCGACACCCGCACCGCCCGCGCCTTCATGCTGTTTGGCCGGGTGACAGGGACGTTTGACTGACCTGAACCTAACCTGCATGAGGTCTTTGTGATCGGCCCTAGCTGACGCGCGCCACCACGTAATGCGTCAGGTCCGACAGGGTCTGGCGCAGCGGATGATCGGGCAGGTTCTGCAAGGCGGCCCGCGCCTTTTCGGCCCACATGAACGCCTCGTCCCGTGCTGATTGCAAGGCACCGGTCCGGGTCATCAAGGCCAGCGCCATCTCAAGATCGCCGTCCTGCTGTTGGCCTTTTTCGATCACCCGCACCCAGAACGCCCGCGCCTCGGCATCGGCTGCGGCAACAGCGCGGATCACCGGCAGCGTCACCTTGCGCTCGCGGAAATCATCGCCGGTGTTCTTGCCAATCTGGGCTGAAAACCCGCCGTAATCCAACAAATCATCGGCAATCTGAAACGCAATGCCCAGCGCGTCGCCGTAGTCAAACAGGGCGCGCACCTGCGCCTCATCCGCACCGGCAATCACACCGCCCACCTCGGTTGCCGCTGAAAACAGTGCAGCCGTCTTGCCGCGCACCACCTGCAGATAGATCGCCTCATCTGTCGCCAAATCCTGTGCTGCGGTCAGTTGCAGCACCTCGCCCTCGGCAATCGTCGCACTGGCATTGGCCAGAATATCCATCACTCGCAGCGACCCGGTCTCGACCATCAACTGAAAACTGCGCGAGAACAGATAGTCGCCGACCAGAACCGAGGATTTGTTGTCCCACAACAGGTTCGCCGTCGGCCGCCCGCGCCGCTGACTGCTTTCATCGACCACATCGTCATGCAGCAGGGTCGCGGTGTGAATGAACTCTACTGTCGCGGCCAGCTTGATGTGATGATCGCCGATATAGCCACAGATGCGGGCGGCGGCGAGGGTCAGCATCGGGCGCAACCGTTTGCCCCCCGCTTCAACCAGATGCGCTGTCACCTGCGGAATGCGCGGCGCGTGACGTGAGGCCATGCGGTCGCGGATCAGGACGTTCACCGCCGCCATATCCTCGGCCAACGCCACAGCAAGGGTGTCTTGCGGTCTGGTATCCTCCGGTTTGGCATCTGCCGGTCTGTCCATCGCGTTCATCCCACTTCCTTCGCGTCTCGACATGGGGCACAGGGTTCCGTAAGTCTGGCCCATGCGCCTGTTGTTACGCACCAATGACCCGACCCTGATCGCCTTCGCCCAAGCCCTGCTTGCGGGCGAGGGTATAGCGGCGTTTGAAATGGACGTCCACATGAGCGTCCTTGAGGGGTCAAGCTTTCTGTTGCCGCGCCGCGTGATGGTTGCCGACCGCGATCATTTCATCGCCCGCGCGGTTTTGGTGGACAACGACTTTCCCGCCGACGCCCTGCCCATATGACCGAAGACCTGACCGCTGACGTCACCCAAGACGCCTTTTTGTGCGGCAAACTGCACCTGTGGCAGCCAAGGCGCGGCTACCGGGCGGCCACGGATGCCGTGCTGCTGGCCGCCGCCTGCCCTGCCGAACCGGGCCAGTCGGTGCTGGACCTTGGTTGCGGTGTGGGCGCTGCCAGCCTGTGTCTGGCCGTTCGAGTGCCCGGCCTGCTGCAAACCGGCCTTGAACTGCAGGATGATTATGCCGCCCTCGCCCGTCGCAACGCGGCTGAGAATGGCGTCGCGTTCCAGGTGGTGACCGGCGACCTGACCGCCATGCCTGCCGATTTACGCCGTGGCTTTGACCATGTAATCGCCAACCCGCCCTGGTATCCCAAGGCCGGCACGCCCTCACCCGTGACCGACCGCGACACGGCCCTGCGCGCCGAATTGCCGCTTGCCGACTGGGTCGCCGCCGCCGCAAAACGGCTGGACCCGGGCGGTTGGCTGACCATGATTCTTGGCACGGATGGATTGCCGCAGGTTCTGGGCGCGCTGTCGCCCCGGCTGGGCTCTGCCACCGTTCTGCCGCTGGCCGCGCGTGAGGGGCGTCCGGCGTTGCGGGTCATTCTTCGGGCGCGCAAGGGGGGCAAGGCCGCGTTTCGCCTGCTGGCCCCGCTGATCACCCACCAAGGGGCCGCCCATGACGGGGACCGCGAAAGCTATACCCCGCGCGCCAACGAGATTCTGCGCAATGGCGCGGCACTTTCGGCTGAGTTTGGCTGAATTGACTCTATTTTGACGGACGGCTCTGTGAAGAATTCGTGACAGACTCAGGAAATCGTGCTGCACTGCAGTTCCTGGAAACGGTCATAGGAGGTTCTACATGAGCATTGCTTCGCACATCACCGAGTTGAAGCGGAAGCACGATCACCTCTCCACCGCGGTTGAAGCGGCTCAACGCCGCCCCGCAGTCGACGATCTGGAAATTGCCGATCTGAAAAAACAGAAACTCAGGCTCAAGGAAGAAATCAACCGCCTGACGCAGTAGCGACTTTTCGGCTGGCGCGGGCGGCCAAAGCCGCCCCGCCGGTGATTGCCAGGGCTGCAAAGCCCAGCATCGGTGTCTCCTTGGCACTTCCCGCAACCACCAAGGCCAGCGTGGAAAGCAGCGGTGCCGCATAGGACACCACCCCCAAAAGCTGGATATTGCCGCGCTTCATGCCGATGTCCCAGGCAAAAAATGACAGGCTGGTCGGCGCAACTGCCAGCCCAATCAGGCTGACCCAACCGGCAGTCGTTTCCGGCCAAGCTGTTGTTTCCAGTGCCAGATGGGCGATCAGCGACAACACCGCTGCCGCGATGAAGTACACCGTCACAGCCTCTGTTGGCTGGTTGCCAAACAGGCGCGAGCCGACCGAATAGCCCGCCCAACTGAACGCAAACAAAAAGGCCACGCCAAACCCCGGCAGCGCACCGATGGGCAGCGATGCACCGCCACGCAAGACCAAAGCCGCAACCCCGCCAAACGCGATCAGCGCGCCAAGGATGTGCAAAGCACCCAACCGTTCACCCGGCAAAAGGCCCGACAGCAGCACGATGAACAAGGGCCACAGATAGCCGATCAGCCCGGTTTCAGCCATCGGTGCCAGACCCATTGCAGTGAAATACAACAGGTTCGCGCCAAAAAGCCCAAGCGTGCCAAAGGCATAGACCTTGAACGGCACAGCGCGCAGCACGCCGAACCCCGTGCCAAAGCCGGTCCAGATCAGCCCGATCACGCCGCCAATCGCAAAGCACACCGCGTTCAATTGCAAGGGCGGCACCGGCGCTGACCCGATGGTCAAAAGCGCCAGCAACCCCCAGCTGAGGATGGCGCAAAACCCGATCAGCGTGGCGCGGTTGCGTGTCATGGCGCCTGCCTAACCGCCCCCGCCGAAAAGGAAAAGGCCCGCCGAGCGTGGCGGGCCTTCGGTCATGTCAGGTCATTCAGGCGAAAAACTGCGCCCCATTGGCCGAAATCGTCGACCCGTTGATAAAGCCCGCATCGTCCGACACAAGGAACGCCACGCAACGCGCAATCTCTTCCGGCTCGCCAAGCCGCCCCGCCGGAATCGCGGCGATGATGCCCTCGCGCACCTTTTCCGGCACCGCCATCACCATTTCCGTGGCGATATAGCCGGGGCACACCGCATTCGCCGTGATGTTGAACCGCGCCCCCTCTTGGGCCAGCGACTTCACAATCCCCAGATCGCCCGCCTTGGTGGCGGCATAGTTCACCTGACCGAACTGGCCTTTCTGCCCGTTGATCGACGAGATCACCACCACCCGGCCAAACTTGCGCTCGCGCATCCCCGGCCAGATCGGATGGACCGTATTGAACACCCCGGTCAGATTGGTGCCAATCACCTGATTCCACTGGTCCGGCGTCATCTTGTGAAACGGCGCATCGCGGGTGATTCCGGCATTGGCGACCACGACCGAAATTGCCCCCAACTCCGCCTCGACCTGCGCAATCCCGGCTTTGGACGCTTCATAATCCGCCACGTTCCATTTGAACGCCTTGATCCCGGTTTCAGCAGTAAACGCCGCCGCCGCTGCAACATTGCCGGCATAGTTGGCGGCAACCGTATAGCCGGCCGCCTGCAGTGCGACAGAGATGGCCGCCCCAATTCCACGCGACCCGCCGGTCACCAAAGCCACTTTCGACATTCTGTCCTCCCAGACTTCCTCAACAAGCCGTAGTCAAAATACGCACGCCGCGCAACTTTATTGCGCGGCGTGTCGATTTCGCAGCAATTCTACGCAAGCGCAGCAATCAGGCGCGTTCCAGACACATCGCAACGCCCATTCCGCCGCCGATGCAAAGTGTGGCGAGACCCTTTTTCGCATCGCGCCGCCCCATTTCGTGGATCAGCGTGTTCAGGATGCGCGCGCCCGAGGCGCCGATCGGGTGCCCAATTGCAATCGCCCCGCCGTTCACGTTCACAATTGCCGGGTCCCAGCCCATGTCCTTGTTGACGGCGCAGGCTTGTGCGGCAAACGCCTCGTTCGCCTCTACCAGATCAAGATCGGCCACCGACCAACCGGCCTTGTCCAGCGCCTTGCGGCTGGCATAGATCGGCCCGACGCCCATGATCGAGGGGTCCAAGCCAGCGGTCGCATAGGACGCAATCCGCGCCAGAACCTTAAGCCCGCGCTTTGCAGCCTCATCCTCGGTCATCAACAGAACCGCTGCGGCCCCATCGTTCAGACCCGAGGCGTTGGCCGCCGTCACCGAACCGTCCTTCACAAAGGCTGGACGCAGCTTTTGCATCGACTCCAAAGTGGCACCGTGCCGGATGTATTCGTCGGCATCCACAACCGTGTCACCCTTGCGGCCCTTGATTACAAAGGGAATAATCTCATCCTTGAACTTGCCTGCCTTCTGCGCGGCTTCCGCCTTGTTCTGGCTGGCAAGGGCGAACAGGTCCTGCATCTCGCGGCTGATCTGCCACTGGCTGGCGACATTTTCCGCCGTCTGGCCCATGTGATAGTTGTTGAAGGCGTCCCACAGGCCGTCCTTGATCATCGAATCGACAAAGGCCATGTCACCCATCTTGGTGCCTGCCCGCAAATGGGCAACGTGGGGGGAAAGGCTCATGCTTTCCTGACCACCGGCCACGACAATGGCGCTGTCGCCCAGTTGCACATGCATGGCCCCAAGCGCCACAGCGCGCAGACCCGACCCACACACTTGATTGATGCTCCACGCGCTGGCTTCCTTGGCCAGACCTGCCTTGATCGCCGCCTGGCGTGCCGGGTTCTGGCCCTGCCCCGCCGTCAAGACCTGACCGAGGATGGTTTCGCTGACCTCGGCCTTGTCGATGCCCGCCCGCGCCACCACAGCCTCGATCACCGCAGCGCCCAACTCATGCGCCGGGGTCGCCGCGAAAGCTCCGTTAAAGCTGCCAACAGCAGTCCGCGCCGCCGAAACGATTACAACATTGGTCATGGTTGCACGCCCTTTCAGATGTCCGATGCGCCAAGGTCATCCTCGCCGCTCTGCAGCATGACCTAGACGGGAACGCCTGAAAAAGCAACTTGCGATGAACGGGGGCACCGGTCCATGGTGCCGCAGGGGCAGGAGGCGACAGCGCCCCTAACCCGACTTGCGGTCAGTTTCCGCCTGAACCCAGGGCGGGCGGACAGAGGGCGCGCCGAACAGATAGCCCTGCAGACAATCGACCCCCAGCAGGCGCAGACATTCCGCCTCTGCCGGGGTTTCGACCGATCCTGCCACGGTGAACATCTCAAACGCCTTGCCGATCCCCAACAAGGCTTTCACCAGCATCAGATTGTCGGGGTCCTTGGTGATCTTGCGGATGAACTGGCCGTCGATCTTAAGAATGTCGAACATGAAGTCCTTGAAATACCGTAGCGCCGAGTTTCCCGCGCCAAATTCGTCCATCGCAAAGGCCACCCCCTTGCGCTGCACCTCGTCCATGAAAGAGGTCACCAGTTCCGGCACCGTCATGGCAGAGCTTTCGGTGATCTCAAGGATCAGGCGTTCACCAACGGTCGGCCCGAAATCAAGCCCCTTTTTCAGGGTGCGCAGCCAGCGTGGATAGCCGATTGACCGCGCCGACATGTTGATTGACAGCCGCAGTTCGGGATGGCGCGCAAGGGCAGTCAGCCCGAATTCCAAGGCGGCACAGTCAATCTCGCGCCCCAGTTCATGACCCTCGATGGCGTCGATAAAGTCCTTGGCCGGGATGATTCGGCCATTGGGTTCCAGCACGCGGATCAGCCCTTCGTAAAACGCCACCCGCCCGGGGTCACGCGCCAGAACCACCGGCTGATAGGCCAAGGCCAGTCTGCGGGTGCGGATCGCCTCATCCACCATGCGCATCGTGTCATGATCGGCATGACTGATCGCCACGCCCAGCGGGCTTGCGATGCCGGCCTGCGCGTCAACCCTTGGCTTGCCCCGGTCTGATGGCATCTTGTCTGGCGGCATCCTCGTCCCCTGTCCTTTTGGCAGCGCGCGACCACTGCCGGTGACAAAGCTGACCCCAAAGGGTAAAGCATCAGTGAACCCGGGCATTTGAACCAAATGTCCCACCAAACACTTGATGCCCCGAATTGACCTCGACAGGAGCCTGCCATGACCGACCGCTGCCCATGGTGCGGCCAAGACCCGCTTTATGTCGCCTATCATGACACCGAATGGGGCGTGCCCGAATGGAACGCGCGCGCCTTGTGGGAAAAGCTGATCCTTGACGGCTTTCAGGCCGGTCTGTCCTGGATCACGATCCTGAAAAAGCGTGACAATTTCCGGGCGGCGTTTGACGGTTTTGATCCCGAAAGCGTGGCCCGGTGGGGCGAACCCCAGGTCCTGCAGGCGCTGGCCAATCCCGGCATCATCCGCCACCGTGGCAAGATAGAGGGCACGGTCAAAAACGCCCGCGCTTACCTTGCGCTACAGGACAAGGGCGATTTCGCCACCCTCCTGTGGGATTTTGTCGATGGCGCGCCGCGCCAGAACCGCCCCGCCGCCCCGCGCGATATCCCGACCGAAAGTGCGCAATCGGTGGCCATGTCAAAGATGCTGAAAAAAGCCGGTTTCACCTTCGTCGGCCCCACCATCGTCTACGCCTTCATGCAAGCTTGCGGGCTGATCAACGACCACCTGATCACCTGCCTCGCCCATTCCCACGTCGCAGGCCTGCCGCAGCGGCTCAGCCAAACCTGACCTGAACGCCGGACGGCAGGTCACAGCAAGTTCAACGATTGGAACGCAAATCCGAAAGCCGCCCGCCAACCCTCGGCAAACCTGCAACCGCAGATCACGTCGGCGTGACCTTCCCGCGAACCCGCCCGCACCACATCTGGCCAAAAAGCCCCCTCCCCTAACCCGTTTCATCCAGGCTCAAATACTCGACTGGGGGTGGCGGGGGGGTGTCAACCGCCCCCGACGCAGGGGGTGCGGGGGGCGGCAGCCCCCCGCTTGCAACCAGCCATTTACTTCTGCAACGCCGCAAACACCGCCACCGCCTCGGGGGAAGACCAGTCTGCCCCGCCGATCAGCCGCGCCACTTCCATGCCCTCGGGGTTGACGATCACCGTCACCGGCAACCCCAACACCCCCATCTGATGCGCCAATTCCTGATGCGGATCGCGCAGCACGGTCAGCGATGCAACCCCGACCTTGCCGAGAAAGTCCTTGATCGCGGGCACCGGGTTTGGCCCGGTCGCCACCGCCACCACCGCCATACCGGGCATATCGGCCGCAAGCTTGTCCAGCGCAGGCATCTCTTCGCGGCACGGCACACACCACGTCGCCCACAGGTTCAGGACCAGCCACTTGCCCTTGGTGCTCTCCAGCCCAGCCGGCTGATCCGCCAGATCGACCAAACCGACCACGGGCACCACCTTAGGCTCCTCCAAAATCAGCTTGGCCATCGGCCCGGTCAACAAGACCGGATCGACCGCACCTGCCACGGCCGCATTTGCGCCCACCAGCACACATGTATAAAGAAAAGCCCGAATGATCCGCATCACACCTCGCAAAAGGGGGCCACCATGACCCAGTCCGAAACGCCCGCCGCCAAAGCCCCAGCCGCCACCAGCCCAAACGCAAACAGCATGTGGGGCGGGCGTTTTGCCAGCGGGCCGGATGCGATCATGACAGCCATCAACGCCTCCATCAGCTTTGACCAGCGCCTGTACGCACAAGACATCGCAGGCTCACGCGCCCACGCTGCAATGCTGGCCGCCGCCGGTATCCTTAGCGATAGCGATGCGCAGGCGATCCGGGAAGGCCTCCTCACGGTGTTGTCAGAGATTGAGAGCGGAGATTTCACCTTCCGCACCGATCTTGAGGATATCCACCTGAACATCGAATCCCGCCTGACCGACCTGATCGGCGAACCCGGCAAGCGCCTGCACACCGCCCGGTCCCGCAATGACCAGGTCGCCACAGATTTCCGCCTGTGGGTGCGTGACCAGTGCGATGCGGCTTACGCCAGCATCACGGACCTGATGCAAGCCTTCCTGACCCAGGCTGAACTGGGGGCCGATTGGGTCATGCCCGGCTTTACCCATCTGCAAGTCGCCCAGCCGGTCACCTGGGGCCACCACATGCTGGCCTATGTCGAGATGCTGGCCCGCGACCGGTCACGCTTTGCCGATGCCCGCAAACGGATGAACGAGTGTCCGCTTGGGGCAGCCGCCCTCGCCGGAACCGGCTTTCCAATCGACCGCCACATGACCGCCAAGGCTTTGGGTTTTGACCGGCCCACCGCCAATTCGCTGGACTCCGTTTCAGACCGCGATTTCGCGCTGGAATTCCTGTCGGCGTCGGCCATCTGTGCCACCCATCTGTCGCGCTTTGCCGAAGAACTGGTGATCTGGTCCACCGCCCAGTTCCGCTTTGTCAGACTGTCGGACAAGTGGACGACCGGATCGTCGATCATGCCGCAAAAGAAGAACCCCGACGCCGCCGAACTGCTGCGCGCCAAGATCGGGCGTATTCTGGGGGCAACGGTGGCGCTGTTCACCGTGATGAAGGGCCTGCCGCTGACCTATTCCAAAGACATGCAGGAAGACAAGGAACAGGTGTTTGACGCCGCCGACACCCTGATGCTGTCATTGGCCGCAATGACCGGCATGGTCACCGACATGACGGCCCAGCGTGACGCCCTGAAAACCGCCGCCGCAAGCGGCTTTTCCACAGCGACCGACCTTGCCGACTGGCTGGTCCGCGCCCTTGGCCTGCCGTTTCGCGAGGCGCATCACGTCACCGGGCGTCTGGTCGCGCTGGCCGAGTCAAAAGGTTGCGACCTGCCCGAACTTTCGCTGGCCGAACTGCACACGGGCCACCCGGACATCACCCAAGAGGTCTATTCGGTGCTAGGTGTCGAAAACTCGATCCGCTCGCGCCAGTCTTACGGCGGAACCGCGCCCGACCAGGTCCGCGCCCAGATTGCCCGCTGGAAAGCCACGCTGGCCTGATCTAAACCCTCACCTGTCGCACGCCTGCCAATCCCCGAAAGGTTCCCCATGCCGCGCCTCGCTGTTCTGATCCTACTGACCCTCGCTGCCTGCGGTGCCGCTGGCCTGCCACAACCGCCCGCCGCCACCCCCGCACCTGGTGTGACCATCACCGGAGAGGTTCAGGCCGGGGTCACCACCAAACATGCCCCGCTAAAATAGCCCGCATTTTGCACGATCTTGCCATAATTCGCCCATGATCGGCTGTCAGTTTCCATACTCGCAACAATCGGGCGAGGGAAACACATGGCCGACATCTCCACTCCTAACGCGCTGACCCCATCGCACACGGCCCCGGCAGGCGCTGGACAAAGCCTGATGGTCGCGGTCGCCAAGCGCTTCAAAGTTTCACCCTTCAAGCAATTCGCCGAAATGTTCCGTCTGCGCGGCGGTGCGTGCCAGATCACTTCGGGTGAGTATTACGAGTTTGAACTCTACCGGCCCGATTTGTCGCTGGCCGCGAAGAAAGAGTTCGTCGGCGAAACCGGAAACCTTGCCCTGAACCTGCGGCTTTCTCCACCCAACCTGACCAACATGCGCAACTTTCTGGCCGACAAGCTGGGACTGACCACGCTGATGGGGGCGATGGGCTTGCCGACCACCAAGGCGCAAGCCGCGTTCTCGCCCTATCGCGGCTTTGGCACGCTGCCGACCTTGCGCAACGCCGCCGACGTTGAAACCTTCCTGCGCACCCAAGCGCGCTTTCCGCTGTTCGGCAAACCGATCCGCGGCAGTCAGGCGATGGGATCGGTGATGATTCTTGGGCTTGAGGGCGACGCGGCCCTGCTGTCGAACGGCAAGAAAGTTGCGATAGCGCAACTGAGCGCCGAAGTCGCCGCCAACACGCTGTTCGGCTATGTCTTTCAGGATGCTGTCGAGGTCGCCCCCGAGATCATGGCCTTGACCGGCAGCCGCACCGTTTCGACCCTGCGCGTGGTCACGATCAACCGCAACGATGCGCCAGAGGTGCTGTATACCTGCTGGAAACTGCCCTCGCCCGGCGCCATGTCTGACAACTTCTGGCAAAAGGGCAGCCTGATTGCGCTGATCAACCCTGAAACCGGCATAGTCGAAAAGGTCCGCATGGGGGAAGCGGTTGACACGGAATGGCGCGACACCCACCCGGTCACGGGGGCGCCCCTGAAAGGCATCACCCTGCCGCACTTTGACGCGGCCATAGCACTGGCGAAAGCCGCCCACGCTGTGGTGCCCGACAATGGGATGCTGGGTTGGGATATCGCGCTGGTGCCCGGCGGCGCCTGCCTGATTGAATGCAACGAAAACTCCGGCCACGCGATGTATCAACTGGCCTCCGGCGAGGGCATCCTGAACGCCAACTTCCTGCCGCGCTTTGCCGAAGTCTACGCCCGCAACGCCCGCCTGCTGAACCAGATACAGTCGCGCCGGAAAGCCTATCAAAAGGGCAAGGCGGGGTTCTGAACCGGGACGCTCGGCGGACCCGGCTGGGGGGTTTCACACCCCCCAGACCCCCCGTGGGATATTTGCAGACCAATGAAATGGAAAGAAGGGGTTGGGTTGGCGGCCTGACAGATCTGAGCAGCCGCTTGCCCAATAGACCTGTACTTCCGCTGCGGGGCACGGCTACAGCCGATTATTCCCTCGTGCCGCGCCGCCGCCGCGTCCGCACCCATTGGCCCAAAGGCAGGCGCATGTGCGAGACCCCGCCTGTCCCGGGCGCGGTGAAAAATGGCTTAACCTTACCCTTCCCGCAAAACCCGGCGCAAAAGCGGTGCCCCGCCTACGGGCTGGCGCACGTTTTACCACCTCCGCCCACAGCACGTTCGGCCAATTGCGCGCCGGGGGTCTTCTGCTATAGCTGCGCTTCGGCACTTTCTATGAGGTTTCAGACGGATGGACCATTTCGTGTACAAAAACGGTCACCTGATGGCCGAGGACGTGTCGATTGCCGATATCGCAGCCGCCGTCGGCACGCCGTTTTATGTGTATTCCGCAGCCACCCTGACCCGGCATTATCAGTTATTCTCTGAGGCCCTGTCGCCCCTGCCACATCAAGTCTGCTTTGCGATCAAATCGCTGTCCAACCTTGCCGTGCTGAAGCTGCTGGGCGATCTGGGCGCAGGCATGGATGTGGTTTCAGCCGGGGAATACCTGCGCGCCAAGGCGGCCGGCGTGCCCGGTGACCGCATCGTGTTTTCCGGTGTCGGCAAGACCTGGGCAGAGATGAAGCTGGCGCTGACCGGCGGTGTG
>JBBRKS010000029.1:0-31949 GCA_038231775.1 Rhodobacterales bacterium
CGCCGCCAGTTGTTCCGCACTCATCTCCAGCGAAAAGAACCCGACCGACCCACCTTCGATGGTGCCCTCTGACCCGTCCGGCAACCGCCCGCGCTTGTAGGCTTTGGCGATGTTGAAGGCGATGTTGGTGGCGAGTGACGTCTTGCCCATCGAGGGCCGCCCGGCAAGGATCAACAGGTCAGACGGATGCAGACCGCCCAGCTTTTTGTCCAGATCAACCAGACCTGTCGAAATCCCGGCAAGGCCGCCGTCGCGCTGATAGGCCGCATTGGCCATGTTGACCGCATCGGTGACCGCTTTGAGAAAGCTTTGAAAGCCGCGCTCTGCCACCCCCTGCTCGCCCAGCTTGTACAGCCGCTGCTCCGCCTCGATGATCTGGTCGCGCGGTTCAGAATCCACCTCGACCTTGCCGGCCCGCGCCGAAATGTCACGCCCCAGCCCGATCAGTTCGCGCCTGACGGCCAGATCATAAATCATCTGCGCATAGTCGCGCGCGGCATAAGCGCTGATCGCAGCCCCGGCCAGACGCACCAGATAAGACGGTCCGCCCAGCTCCTTAAGCCCCGGATCATCCTCAAAAAACGGTTTCAGCGTCACCGGAGAGGCCAGAGCGTTCTTCTGAATGCGCGCCGCCATGCGTTCAAAGATACGGCTGTGCACCGGGTCAAAGAAATGCTCGGCGCGCACCAGGCTTGCGACCCGGTCATAAACCTCATTGTTGGTCAGGATGGCGCCCAAAAGCTGCTGCTCACCCTCGATGTTGTGCGGCATCGTTTCGGTTTCGGGCAAGGCAGGCATCATCTGCCGCAGCGTGGCCACTTCATTCATGCTTGTCCCCAATGCTTCATCAAAGGCACCACATAGACCGCGAACCCGACCCACGGCAAGCCACGCACAACTCTGTGGACAAGCCGCGCCGCACACGAACCGCGCACGCAGATCGCAACCCTACTCTACCACATCTTGCGAAGGGAGGGCACCGCAAACTCTAAAACTGCGATTCGCCCGGCGACTTGTCCCCAAAGCATCCCCAGACCTTTCCCCCGCTTTCCCTTGCTCTTTGCCAAATACTCGCGGGGGGTGAAGGGGGGCAGACGGCCCCCCTTCAGCTGGGGCAAATCGGAACGCAGGCAATTGTGCCGTGCCGTCGGGCCGGGCTACTTCGCCCGTGCGGCCTGCCAGCCCCGCGGATCGTGGAGGAAGGCTTCAACCTCCGCCAAGGTCGCCGCATCAAACGCATTTTGCGCGCGCGCTTCGGCCAGAACATCCCACCAGGTGCACAGATGATGCAGCGCCAGCCCGTGATCCTGCAGCCGCCCGATGGTTTCAGGGAAGATGCCGTAGTAGAAAATCACCGCCGTATGGGCACAAGTGGCTCCGGTTTCACGGATCGCATCCACAAACGACAGCTTTGATCCGCCATCGGTCGTCAGATCCTCGACCAGCAGCACGCGCTGGCCTTCGCGCATCACACCTTCGATCCGGGCATTGCGGCCATAACCTTTGGGCTTTTTGCGCACATAGGTCATCGGCAGCGCCAGACGGTCCGCCACAAGGGCCGCAAACGGAATGCCCGCCGTCTCACCACCCGCGATGTTGTCAAACGCCTCAAACCCGGCATCGCGCAGCACGGTGACGCACAAAAAGTCCATCAGCACTGACCGGATGCGCGGATAAGAGATCAACTTGCGGCAGTCGATATAGGTCGGACTTGGCAGACCCGACGCCAGAGTGAACGGGGTTTCGGCATTGAAATGCACCGCCTTGATCTCCAGCAGCGCCCGTGCGGTCAGGCGGGCGATTTCCTCTTTGGGCGGGAATGCGGCGGGGATCATCGGCGTCTCCAGTCAGGGTCAGGCGTTAAAGTCAGGGGTCGCACATCCTGCACAACGATTTCAGCTTGGTGCGACCCTAAATCTTCGCAGAAGATTTGTGGCGCGAAAAGGGTCAGGCCCGAACATGCCAGTGCACGGCAAAGCCCGGATCAAACACGGTGACCGGACCGGCACCCGACACGATTCTGGCCGGAAAGGTCACCGGGTCTACCGATTTCACCAAGGTCATCCACGCTTCGTTCGGGGCCAGCCCATAGAATGCAGCGCCGTTCAGGCTGGTGAAAGCCTCCAACCGATCCAAAGCGTCAGCCGCCTCGAACACATGGGCCAACAGGGGCATCGTGTTGGTGGCCGTAAAGCACCCGGCACAACCGCAGGCCTGTTCTTTCAGCGCATCGACATGGGGCGCGCTGTCGGTGCCCAGAAAATAGCACGGCTTTCCCGAAGTTGCGGCCCCGACCAGCGCCAGCCGATGCTTTTCGCGTTTGGCGACCGGCAGGCAGTAGTAATGCGGCCTGATCCCGCCAACGAGGATATGGTTGCGGTTCAGGATCAGGTGGTGCGTCGTGATCGTGGCTGCCAGATTGGCCCCCTCGGCGGCATAGGCGACGCCTTCTTCGGTCGTGATATGCTCCATGATCACGCGCAGGTCGGGCAGCTTGCGGCGCAACGGGTCCAGCACGGTGTCGATGAACACCGCCTCGCGATCAAAGATATCAACCTCGGGCGTTGTGACCTCACCATGGGTGCACAAGGGCAGGCCGATATCGGCCATCTTTTCCAGCACCGGCATCACCTTGGCCAGATCGCGCACCCCACCGTGTGAGTTGGTTGTGGCCCCGGCCGGATACAGTTTTACTGCCTTCACAAGGCCCGAGGCGGCGGCTGCGGCGACATCGGCAGGGTCGGTGCCTTCGGTCAGGTACAGCGTCATCAGGGGTTCAAAGTCCGACCCGGCGGGCAGCGCTGCCATGATGCGCGCATGATAGGCGCGCGCGTCGGCCAGCGTCACCACAGGCGGGACAAGGTTGGGCATGATGATCGCGCGGGCAAAATCGCGGGCGGATTCCGGGGCGACGGCGGCCAGCATGGCGCCATCCCGCAGATGCAGGTGCATGTCGTCCGGGCGGCGCAGGGTGATCGTTGTGCTCATGGTTTCGCCTAGCTGAACGGGGAGCACTTTTCCAGAGGGTCTGGCCGCGTGGAGTGCGTTTTCCAACGCGCATCGCTGTGCACCGTCCCCTTTTCCAGTGGGATTGCACGGCGCATTCGGCCTGGTCTAGGATGCCTAACAGTTCCTCGGAGGCTTTCATGACCCGCTTTGCCCTTTTTGCCCTGCTTCTGACCAGCCTGCCCAGTGCTGCCGCAGCGCAGGATGTTAACTGCACGACAGCCCAGACGCAGGTCGAGATGACCTTTTGTGCTGAACAGGACTGGAATGCCGCCGATGCGCGCCTGAATGCGTCTTACAAGACCGCGATTGCTGCGATGCTCGGCATCGACGCCAATCTGGACGCTGGCGACAAAGGGGCCGAGGCTGCCTTGCGCGCCGCCCAGCGCGTCTGGGTGACCTACCGCGACAACACCTGTGCGGCCGAGGCTTGGGCGATGCACGGCGGCAGCGCCGAGCCGATGGTGATCTATGGCTGCCGTGCCCGCGTTACCGCGTCGCGCGTGGACGAGTTGGACAACATGACTGCTGGCGACTGAGCCAAAGCCAAGGTCAGGAGGATTTCAGCGTCGCTGTCTGCGGATCGTTCGGTCTAGCGCTCTGACCGGCCTTGTCAGCCTGCGCGTTCGGCACAGGCACACGACCCGGCGCAGTCACCGGCCCATTTGCCTCGATCAGATCGGACAAGCGTTTCTTGAACCTGTTCTGGTTCAGCCGGGTCGCCACGTTGCGGCACAGCATGATCTCACGTGCCGGGTGCGCAGTTGTGGCGACCTGCAATTGGCGCAGATAGGCCAGATCGTTGCGCCGGTTGCGCCACAGCGTCCCAAAACGGTCGGGCGGCAACTGCCCCTCCATCGCGGCACTGATCAGGTGGTTCAGAATGCCGATCCGCCCAAAGGTCGCCTCAAGATCCGGGCCGCCCAGACGGGCGGACAGGCGCTGCACATGGGGGGCGCGAAACAGGGCGGCGTGCATGGCATCCAGACTGACGGCCGGATCGCAGATCAGCGTGGCCGCTTTGGCACCCTCCAGCATGTCGGGGGCAAAGCCGTAGCGTGTGGTGAAATCCAACCTCCGTGCACTGCGAAACCGGGTGTCCCAACCGGCGATCGCGGGGTCCAAGGTTGCCACCGGGTTCAACAGCAAGACCCGTGCCCCCGGCGCGCAGACCGAATAAGCCGCCGCCGCATAGCCCGAAGCCCCTGCTCCGTAAAACAGCACGCGGTCAAAGCCTTCAAAAAAGCCGTCATCGACCAGCCGGTCAAAATAGGCGTAGACGGACGGGTCGCGGTACCAAGGTCCGGCCTCCGAGATCAGGCACAGTTGCGACCAGTCGCATTCATCGGCCATTTCGGTGCCGACCGGCAATTGCTTGGACCTGTGGCGTGCCCCGGCATAGCTGTCAAAGGTCACCAAAAGAGTGGGCGCATTGTCCAGATACAAGGCCCGGTGCCCTGCGCCCAGCTTTTCAAGCGATCCGCCATCCTCGGCAATGTCTTCCATGACACGCAGCCACGTCCCACGGTCACGCGCCTGCGAGGCATCCAGCATCACATCGCTGTCAAGGTCCGTCATTGGCGTCCGCCCGTTCTGGTCGCAAAAGCAGTCCGCCGCAGAACGACAGACCAAGGAAACCCACAAGGTGCAGTATCCAAGCCGCAGCCAAGCTGGCAAGGAAATTCACCGCGATATTGCAGGCATCCACAAGACAATCCCGCGCCATTGTTTCAACCCCAACCTATTGCGTTCGGTGCGCCTGTAACAGCGCCGCCTCAGCCGCCGTCAGGGTGCGGCTGGGCCCGGTCATCAACAAGCGCCCGAACAAGGCGCGCCAGGGTTCGTCTGCCATCAGCGCGGCAAACCGGGCTTTGCGCCATGCCACCGCCGCCTGATGCAAAGGGCCCAGAACCGGGTCGGCGTGCAGGGCGGCAAGCTGCTCGTCATAGTTCAGGGCGTGAACCGAGCGATCCTCGACCTCACACAGGTTGCGTTCCACCCAATAGCCGACGTCAAAGGCCTGCGCCTCGCGGTTGGCCCGGCCCCGGTCGCATTTGACCACATAGCTTTCGGCAGCGCCCAGCGCGTAGTGGTTCATCTGCACCAACCGGTAATTGTCGACCCGGTAATCCGAGAACAGGCGTTGGCCCAGTGCTGCCGGGCGACCCGACCCGTCAAACCAGCGCGCCTCTGTGCCCGGAACCGGGCTTTTGGGCCTGTGAACCCCAAGTTTGCGAAAGTGTGAGGGGCGAAACAGCGTCTTGATCATCTGCGCGCGCCACGGCCATGACAGCGTGACCGGGGCGGCGCGGGTGAAAGTCCGGGTGACCGGCTGATCGCGGTATTCGACCACCCCCGCATTGCCGAACATGCGCCATGTCAGGGCAATCGCATCGGCCTGCGGAACAGCGGCCAAAAGGTCGGCAAGTCTGCGCTGGCCGACATGGATGTTCACAAACTCGTCCACATCGGCGAACAGCACCCAGTCAGCGCCCCGCACCAGCGGGTGCTTATCGGCCAGCTTCAACGCTGCCCATTGCGGGCCTTCATCTTGCGGGCCGTTGTTGCGGATATGGGTCACACCGCCCAGCGCCGCCAACCGGTCCAGCATGGCGTCGGTGCCGTCGCTGCAATCGTTGGAAAACGCCAGCACATCGGTAAAGCCACAGGCACGGTGATGGGCCAGCCATTCCATCAGGAAGGCCGCTTCATTCTTGACGGTCAGAACCAAGGTTGCGCGCATGGGCCAAGTGCTAGCAGGCCACACCCGCACTGGCAAACTGCTTGACCCTGCGGAGCATAGGCCGCACGCTTTCGCGCATGACCCAGCATCTGCGCATCCTTGAACCCCATCCCGGCATTCTGGCCTTTTACGACGGCCGCATCCCCGGCTACCGTTTTGCGCCAGAAGACAACTGGGTCGATGACGGTGCCTTGTCGCCGGGCATCGCGTCTTATGCCATTGTCAGCGGTGATCAGGCTTTGGTGTATGACACCCATGTCAGTCTCCCTCATGCGCAGGCGGTAAAAGCTGCCTTGCAGGCGCGCGGGGCCAGGCGGTTCACTGTCGTGCTGTCGCATTGGCATCTGGACCACGTGGCGGGAACTGCGGCCTTTGCCGGATCGCCAGTGATCAGCACCGCCCGCACCTTGGCCCACCTGAGCGAACACAAAGCGGGCATCGAGGATGGCAGCTTTCACGGCGCGCCGGCCATCTCCCCCTTGATCCTGCCCGATCAGGTGTTTTCCGGCCAGATGCGCCTGCAGATCGGCACGGTTGAGGTGGTGCTGATCGAGGCAAACATCCACTCGGATGACGCCGCCGTCCTGTGGCTGCCCGCAGAGCGCATCCTTCTGGCCGGTGATACGGTTGAAGATTGTGTGACCTATGTGGGCGCACCCGAAGACTTCGCCGTTCATCTGGCCGATCTTGACCGTCTGGCTGCCCTGTCCGCCGCCCATGTCCTGCCCAATCATGGCGCTGCAGAAGTGATCGCCCAAGGTGGCTACAGTCCAGAGATTCTACCGGCCACGCAGCGTTACATTCGTTGGTTGCAAGGTCTGGAGGGCGACCCTGACCGCGCAGCCCTGCCGCTGGCCGAGGTGATCAAGTCCGATACCGATGCCGGAACGATGCACTATTTTGCGCCCTATGATGTGGTTCATGCCCAGAACATCGCCCGCACACTCGCGCTGAGGGCGGCTGACAGCCGGGCGGATTAACCTACATCAGGACCGCCCCTCAACCGCAGGTCTAAAGTGGCGCATCCTTGCCTAAGGGCAATGACGTCATTGCCTGACAGGGCCGCGCTATCGCATATCACACCGGAACGCGGCACATGGTCCTAGCCCATGGCCAGATTCGGATGCGCAGGTTGCGACGGCCCGCCGCTGGCTTCACTTTGAAAGGTGTATGCATGAAAAGACTGATCAACACGACGACGGCCCTCTCGCTGGCGCTCTACATAGTGCCACCCTTTGCCGTTCAGGCGCAGGATTTGCAGTCGGTCACCGTGGGCGACAAGCAGGTGATCTGCCTGCCCGACAAAAAGACTGCCTGCCCGGACGGTGCCCTTTGCACGATCGCAAAGACCCCCGAGGCGTGCCAGTCCAATGCCGAAAAGCTGGTAGCCAAAGAGGCCGCCAAAGAACAGACCGACGCCGACAAGGCCGCTGCCGCCGATAAAGCCGCTGCTGACAAAGCTGCTGCCGATCAAGCAGCCGCTGACAAGGCCGCTGCTGACCAAGCTGCCGCTGATCAGGCTGCAGTTGATAAGGCCGCTGCCAAACAAGCCGAAAAAGATCAGGCCGCAGCCGACAAAGCCGCTGCCAAACAAGCCGCTGACCAAGCTGATGCCGACAAAACCGCAGCCGATCAAGCAGCCGCTGACCAGGCCGCCGCGGACAAGGCCGCGACGGACAAGACTGCTGCCGATCAAGCTGCTGCTGATCAAGCTGCCGCGGACAAGGCCGCGACGGACAAAACTGCCGCTGACCAAGCTGCCGCCGATCAGGCTGCTGCCGACAAGGCAGCGATGGACAAAACTGCCGCTGACCAAGCTGCCGCCGATCAGGCTGCTGCCGACAAGGCAGCGATGGACAAAACTGCCGCTGACCAAGCTGCCGCCGATCAGGCTGCTGCTGACAAGGCTGCGATGGATCAAGCCGCTGCTGACCAAGCCGCAACCGACAAGGCAGCTGGCGATCAGGCCAATGCCGATCAGGTCGCCGCTGACAAGACCGCCAATGACAAGGCTGCGAAAGAAGCCGCCGCTCAGGACGAAGCAGCCATTCTTGCCGCCAAAAAGGCCCAGAAAAAGGCCGAAAAGGCAGCCGCTGCTGACCCGAACATGAAACCGGTTGAAGCCCCGGTTCCTGACAAACAGGCTGTCGACACTTTGGCAACCGTTCTGGCCGAACCGACCGCCGCCGACACGACCACCGAGAAAGAACATTCTCCGCTGATCGTGGCCCCGGCTGCGGCTGTTCAGGCTGATCTGACCAAGGCCCCCTCGCCGGATCAACCCGCACCGAAAGATGCGGTCGTCACTACCGAAACCGTCACCAAGGACGAGACCCGCACCTCGACGCAGGACTTTGCCGTGGCACCGGTCGCGGTGGCTCCGGGCAAGAAGTCAGGCCTTTCCGATCTGGAAAAAGTCGGACTTGTGGCCCTTGGCGCGCTGGTCATCGGGGCGATGATCAACAACAACCGCCAGCAGGTCGTCTCGAACACCGGCGACCGGGTGGTGGTACGTCAGGACGACGGCACGTATCAGGTCTACAAGGACGACAACGCGCTGCTGCGCCAGCCGGGCTCGCAGGTCACCACACAGACCTTCCAGGACGGCTCGACCCGCACCATCGTGGTGCGTGAAGATGGCAGCCAGATCTCAACCGTGCGTGACGCTTCGGGCCGGGTTCTGCAACGCGTGGCCTATGACACTACGGGCCGTCCCACCGTGCTGATCGACGACCTTCAGCGCGAAACCCCGATCAATATCGCAACTCTGCCAAGGCCGCGTCCGACGCAGACCGCGATCTCGATCGAAGGCAATGACGCTGAAATGCAGGCGGCGATGGCTGCGGCGGATGCCGAAGATGTCGGGCGCAGGTTCTCATTGCGCCAGATCCGTACGGTTCGGGAAGTGCGCGACCTTGCCCCC
This sequence comes from Rhodobacterales bacterium, assembly GCA_038231775.1. Lineage (GTDB taxonomy): Bacteria > Pseudomonadota > Alphaproteobacteria > Rhodobacterales > Rhodobacteraceae > Stagnihabitans. The sequence continues at coordinate 8,673 of JBBRKS010000029.1, forward strand.
TCGATCAACGTGACGCCCATCACGTTCGAGACCGGCTCTGCCGCGATCCAGCCGACCGAAGCGAAAAAGCTGAACAGCCTTGGCAAGTTCATTCTGGACCTGATCCATCGCAACCCCGGTGAAGTCTTCCTGATCGAAGGCCACACCGACGCTGTGGGCTCTGCCGCTTCGAACCTCGCTTTGTCAGACCGCCGTGCAGAATCGGTGGCCAAGGCGCTGAGCGAGTACTTCGGTGTGCCGCCGGAAAACCTGGTGGTACAGGGCTACGGCGAAAGCGAACTGCTGGTCGACTCGGCCGGTGACGAACGCACCAACCGCCGCGTCGCTGTGCGGATCATCACCCCGCTGCTGCAGCAGACTGTCGCCGCGAACTGAACCAAATGACATGAGGAGACGCCGCCGGGGCAACCTGGCGGCGTTTTCTTTTGGGGATGCGGTCGGTGCCCAGTCGTAAGCTGACCGGCGAAACGCGTGGAAGCCCTGCCGGGATGATCTGGCAGCGTTTTCTTTTGGCGCTGTGGAAATGGCTGGCCGTGAATTGGCACTTCAAAGCGACGAAACACGACCCGGGTGATCCGGTGGCGCCTTCCTATAGGGATTCGGGTGGCCAGCAGTAACCTGACCAGCGAAACGCGACGAAACGCCGCCCGGGCACCTTGGTGGCGTTTTCTTTTGGTGGGGTTTGGGTCATGATGCTGGCAGAGGTGCCCCATGTCTGACCCCGTATTCTCTCCGCAGGTTTTCTCGCCCGATCAGATCCCCGAAATCGCCCTGTCCTGGGCCAAAGAGGGACGTCAGGTCTGGTTGGCCACGGTGGTCGAAACCTGGGGTTCGGCCCCGCGTTCGCCCGGCAGTCAGATGGTGATCGACGCCGACGGGGCGATGATGGGGTCGGTCTCTGGCGGCTGCGTCGAGGGCGCGTTGGTGGCGGAGGCGATGGCGGGCGGGCTTGCGCGGCTGTTGACCTACGGCGTTGCCGACGAAGCGGCCTTTGCGGTCGGGCTGGCCTGCGGTGGTACGATCCGGGTGCTGCTGGAACCGGTGGGTGAGGGTGCGACCGCCCTGCCCGTTGCCGTCTTGGTCGATCTGGTACAGGCCAAGGCTGCGGCGCGGCCGGTGGCTTTGGTGACTGACCTGTCAAGTTTCGCCCGCCGTCTTGTCGCCAAGGGAGACGATCCTGCGGTCGACCGGGCCATGGCCGCCGATAGATCAGCGGCCATGGCGCAAAATCCGGCAGGCCTTGGGTCTGCTGGACTGGGCATGGCGGGCTTGGGCTCTGCCGTTTCAGGATCTGCGGGTTCAGGTTCTGCGGGCGCAAGGTCTGGCAGTCTCGGTTCTGCAGCCCCTACCCCTGCCGGACAGAGTTTTGTCGGCGTGCATAACCCAAGCCTGCGGTTGTTCGTGGTGGGCGCGGTTCAGATCGCTCAGGTTCTGGTGCCGATGGCGCGCGCCTTGGGGCACAGGGTCACCTTGATCGACCCCAGATCAGCCTTCGGGTCAGCGGCGCGCTTTCCCGGTGAGGCTTTGGTGGAAGAGTGGCCGGATGAAGCGCTGCCCCGGTTTGCCCTCGACAGCCGCTGTGCCGTTGTGACCCTGACCCACGATGACAAGCTGGACGACCCGGCGATTGCTTTTGCCCTGCGGTCACAGGTCTATTACCTTGGCTGTCTGGGATCGACACGGACCCATGCCAAACGGGTGGAGCGGCTGCGGGCGTTGGGCTTTTCAGACGCGGAACTGGGCCGTATCCACGCGCCGGCGGGGTTGGATATCGGGGCGAAGGGGCCTGCGGAAATCGCGCTGTCGATCCTGGCCGAGATCACGCAGGTTTTGCGCAAGGGGGCGTGACACTTTGTTCAAGTGATTGGTATCGCTGTATTCTAAAAATCTCCTTCAAGTTTTGTCAATCTGGGGCAACGCCGGGGGTTTCACACCCCCGGACCCCCGTGGGATATTTTCGGACCGATGAATGGGGAAGAAACAGCGGATTGTCGCGGTGGGCAGTGGGGCTTCTTTCGAATGCGGCGATCGTAACTGGCGTCGGGTTTGCCTGCCGCTTGATCCTCGGTAGACTGTAAGCTGCCGGGACTGGCGTTCGCTTGGACTTCGGATCGGTAAACGCGCAAAGCAGCGCCTGTCGGGGGGCCAAGCTTGGCGTTGCTGCTTTTCCCCCTTGACCCCACGCGCCTGCCTGTCAAAACCCGTCGCATGGCTGTTGCAACCCTGACCATTGATCTGGATGCTTTGGCCGCCAACTGGCGGGCGCTGCACCGTGCCTCTGCCAACGGGGTGCAGACGGCGGGTGTCGTCAAGGCGGACGGCTATGGGCTTGGGGTTGAGGCCGTGGTGCGCACGCTTGCCCAAGCCGGGGCGCGTCGGTTTTTCGTGGCGGCCGCCGAAGAAGGTGTGCGGGCACGGCGCGCCCTTGGGCCGGGGCCGCAGATCAACGTGCTGTCGGGCCATATGGCGGGCGACACGGCACTGATCCGCGATCACGATCTGACGCCGATGCTGAACAGTCTGGATCAGGTCACCCGACATCTTGAGTCGCTGGCGGGTCATGCGTTCGGCATCCAGCTTGACACCGGCATGAACCGGCTGGGCATGGAAGAGGCGGAATGGGAGGCGGCGGCCCCCTTTGTGCTGGAGGCCGGGCCGGACCTGCTGCTGTCGCACCTCGCCTGTGCCGACGACCCCGATCACGCGATGAACGAGGTGCAGTTGGCGAATTTCCACGCGATGACCGACGGCACCGGCGTGGCGCGCAGTTTTGCCGCAACGGGCGGGATTTTGCTGGGGCCGGCCTATCATTTCGACCTGACGCGGCCCGGGATCGGGATGTATGGCGGGCGACCCTATGAGGGGGCTTTGCCGGTCATCCGGCTGACTTTGCCGGTCATTCAGACCCGTCTGGTCGCGGTGGGGGAGCCTGTGGGCTATTCCTGCACGTGGACAGCCACACAGCCCAGCCTGATTGCCACGGTGCAGGGTGGGTATGCGGACGGCATCCTGCGCAGCCTGTCGGGGCGCGCGACCTTGTGGGCGGGCGATGTGGCCTGCCCGTTGGTGGGCCGCGTCTCGATGGACCTGATCACAGTGGATGTCACCCATCTGGGCCATGTGCCCGATGCGCTGGACCTGATCGGGCCGCACCAAGGCATTGACAAGCTGGCCGATGTGGCGGGCACCAATGGGTATGAACTTTTGACGCGGATGGCCGCCCGGCTGGACCGCCGCTATGTGGGAGGCGTTCGATGATTGCGCGTATACTGGCGCAGATCGGGCGTCCGGTTCTGGCGACTTTGGCGGCGTTTGGCCGGGTGACACTGTTTGCCGTCGATACCGTGCGCCATCTGCTGACCCCGCCGTTTTACTGGCGCGAGTTTGTTCAGGCGGTGCTGCAGGTCGGCTGGTTCTCGTTGCCGGTCGTGGGGTTGACGGCGTTCTTCACCGGTGGCGCGCTGGCGTTGCAAATCTTTTCGGGCGGGTCGCGGTTCAGTGCCGAGGCTGTGGTGCCGCAGATCGTCGCCATCGGCATGGCGCGCGAACTTGGCCCCGTGTTGGGCGGGCTGATGGTGGCGGCCCGGGTCGCCTCGTCAATTGCGGCGGAAATCGGCACGATGAAGGTGACAGAGCAGATTGACGCGCTGGTCACGCTTTCGACCCATCCGATGAAGTATCTGACCGTGCCGCGGGTCTTGGCCGCAACTTTGGCGGTGCCGGTATTGGTGGGCGTTGGCGACAGCATCGGGATTGCGGGCGGCTGGATTGTCGGGATCACCAAGCTTGATTTCAACTCGGCAACTTACCTGAAGAACACCACCGATTTTCTTGAGGTCTGGGATGTCGGATCTGGTCTGGTCAAGGGCGCGGTGTTTGGCTTTATCGTGGCGCTGATGGGCTGTTATTTCGGCATGAATTCGGGGCGTGGCGCCCAAGGGGTTGGGGCTGCGACCAAGGCGGCGGTGGTTGGGGCGTCAGTTCTGATCCTGGCCGCGAACTATGTGCTGACCGGGTTGTTTTTCACATCATGATCACATTGTCGGGCGTTTACAAAGCTTTCGGGGCGAACCACGTGTTGCGCGGTGTTGATCTGGTGCTGCCCAAGGGGCAAAGCATGGTGATCATTGGCGGGTCTGGAACCGGCAAATCGGTGCTGCTCAAATGCATCCTCGGGCTGGTTGCCCCCGATGCGGGCACCATCACGCTGGAGGGGGTCGATGTCACCAAGGGCGACCGCGATGCCTTCCTCGCCCGGTTTGGCATGCTGTTTCAGGGCGGTGCGCTGTTTGACTCGTTGCGGGTGTGGGAGAATGTGGCGTTTCGTCTGGTGCGCGGTGCGACCCCCATGACCAAGGATGCGGCGCGTGATGTGGCCATCGAAAAGCTGCGCCGGGTTGGGTTGAAGCCCAGCGTGGCCGACCAGTTTCCCGCCGAATTGTCAGGGGGGATGCAAAAACGGGTCGGTCTGGCGCGCGCGATTGCCGCCGAACCCGAGGTGATTTTCTTTGACGAGCCGACCACAGGGCTTGATCCGATCATGTCCGGCGTGATCAACGCCCTGATCCGCGAGATTGTGGTCGAGATGGGGGCGACGGCGATGACGATCACGCATGACATGTCATCCGTCCGCGCCATCGCCGACCGTGTCGCGATGCTGCATGACGGGCTGATCCGCTGGACCGGGCCTGTCGGCGAAATGGACGCCGCACCAGACCCTTACCTGCAACAGTTCATCCATGGCCGCGCCGAAGGGCCGATTGAAAGCGTGCGTTAGGGATTGGGTCGTCGGGCGGGCCTTTGAGGGGCCAATGGTGAGCTTGGGCGCCTTAGCCACATCCAAGCCTGCACACCCGAGTATCCACCGACAAATCCCCTATTCCGGTGGCATCAAACGGGGCTTTCGAATCGCCGCAGCGCGGGAATCGCCTGCAGGTTGAGGCCGGTTTCTGGCTTGGAAACAATGGCGCTGCATCCTCACGTTTTTCACGAAGAACTTCGTGCAACACACGGATATCATTGGAAAAGCGCGTCAGTTTGCCTTCAAGCTGCCACATTCGTGGGGGGTGGCATGACGAGTTCAGCGCGACAGACTTTTGATACGGTTCAGGGCGCGGCCCGTCGTTTGGTTGAGGTTTTGGTGGTGCTGGTCGCTGTCGCCTTGCTCGCGGCATGTCTGGCTGCCGCGTTTGGCATGATCCCGCGGCCCGAGGTTGCCTTGCGCTTTGGCGGGCAGGATGTGCCCTATCCCGGGATGGCGTTGCAGATCGGGCTGACGGTGCTGCTAACGGTCCTGATGATCTTTCTGCCTGCCAATCAGCGGATGGCAAGGCTGGAGCGCAGCCACCGCAGCTTTGCCATCGGGATGGAGGATGTCGCCCGCGCTTACCGCATCGCCCATGCCGCGGACCGGTCGGGTGTGTTTGCCCTGTCGGGTGAGTTTGAATCGATGCGCGCAAGGTTTGACCATCTGCGCCAGCATCCCGATTTGCGCCATCTGGAACCGGAACTTCTGGACCTCGCCGCCGAGATGAGCTTTGTGTCGCGCGATCTGGCCCGGGTCTATTCCGATGACAAGGTGGGCCGGGCGCGGATCTTCCTCACCCAGCGCCAGGAAGAGGTGGCGGGTGTTGCCGACCGCATCGCGGCGGCGCGCCGGACCTGTGACGAACTCCGCCGCTGGCTGACCGAGATTGAAAGCGAAGAACGGACCGCGCAGACCCAGATCCGGCGTCTGGAGGCGGACCTGCAAGAGATTTTGCCGACGCTGGGCTATGACTTCGACATCGGCGAGACGCATCCCGACAACGTGGTCAGCCTGTCCAAGCCGGGGAAATAGGCTTGACCTTGGGCTAACCTTGGCAAGGATAGCCGCATGATCCGCACCCTGCCCTACCTGAACCTTGGCCTTTTGGTGCTGTACCCGGTCGCGTGGTTTGCGCCCCTGATGCGGGCGGCTTTGTTGCCTATCTTCGGGATGACAGAGATTTCGGTGGTGTCGGGGTTGCAGTCGCTGTGGGCCTCTGACGCGGGGTTGGCGCTGCTGGTCACGTTTCTGGCGGTCTTTGCGCCCTATGCCAAGACGGTGGGGCTGGCACTGGTGCAGTCCGGGCTGTTGTCTGCAGCCGTGATGCCCGCCCTGCATATTCTGGGGCGGCTGGCGATGGCGGATGTGTTTCTGGCCGCCTTGTACATCGTGCTGGCCAAGGGGATAGGCCATGCCACGGTCGAGGTCGCGTGGGGTCTTTGGCTGTTCACTGCCTGTGTGCTGGGCCAGATGGTACTGTCTTGGGCGCAGCCAAGGGTTGAAGCGGGCCGGGTTTCATAGCATCAAGCGGGGATGAGCAAAGCCAGCGCCACTTTCACCTGCACCGCCTGCGGGGCAAGCCACAAGAAATGGAACGGCCAGTGCGATGCCTGCATGGCGTGGAACACGCTGGTCGAAGAGGCCCCGCTTAGCGCAGGTCCAAAGGGGCCGGTCGCCAAGGGCCGTACCATCCCGCTGACCGATCTTGCCACGCAAGCCGAGGCACCGCCCCGCGCCGCCTCTGGCATGGCGGAACTGGACCGGGTGCTGGGCGGCGGGCTGGTTGCGGCTTCGGCCATACTGGTCGGCGGTGATCCGGGGATTGGCAAATCGACGCTGCTGTTGCAGGCGGTGGCGGCCTTTGCGCGGTCGGGCCTGAAGTGCATGTATGTGTCGGGCGAAGAGGCGGCCGCACAGGTGCAGATGCGCGCCCAACGGCTGGGCTTGCAGGATGCCAAGGTGCAACTGGGGGCCGAAACCAACCTGCGCGACATTCTGACCACGCTGGACCGTGAGCGCCCCGCTTTGGCGGTGATTGATTCGATCCAGACCATGTGGCTGGACAACATCGAAAGCGCTCCGGGATCGGTGTCGCAAGTGCGCGCTTCGGCCCACGAACTGGTGACCTTTGCGAAGAAACGCGGCGTTTCGGTCATTCTGGTTGGCCATGTCACCAAGGATGGTCAGATTGCGGGCCCTCGGGTGGTTGAGCATATGGTGGATACTGTTTTGTATTTTGAGGGAGAGCGTGGCCATCAGTTCCGCATCCTGCGCGCTGTGAAGAACCGCTTTGGCCCGGCGGATGAGATAGGCGTGTTCGAGATGACCGGCGGCGGTCTGGCAGAGGTGTCGAACCCATCAGCCCTGTTCCTGTCAGACCGCGAAACCGCCTCTGCCGGGTCGGCGGTGTTTGCCGGGATTGAGGGGACAAGGCCGGTGCTGACCGAAATTCAGGCGCTGGTGGCCCCGTCAACCCTTGGAACGCCGCGCCGCACGGTCGTGGGCATTGATGGCGGGCGGCTGTCGACGATTCTGGCGGTGCTGGAGGCGCGGGTCGGGATTTCCTTTGCCGGTCTGGATGTGTTCCTGAACGTTGCAGGCGGTTTGCGTGTCAACGAGCCTGCCGCCGACCTTGCCATTGCCGGGGCGATTCTGTCAGCGCGTGAGGATGTGGCAATTCCGCCAGATATGGTGCTTTTCGGCGAGATCAGCCTGTCGGGTGCGCTGCGTCCGGTGGGGCAGACCGAAAACCGGTTGAAAGAAGCGTCAAAACTTGGTTTCTCACAGGCCATTGCGCCGCGTCTGTCAAAGTATACACAGGCAAGTGGAATACGCCTGCGCGAGATGGCTGATCTGACGGCGTTTGTGGGCGAGATGTTTGGGGCTGGCTGAAAAGCGGCGCGGGAGAAAAGAATGAACGGATTTACGCTCGTTGATGGCGTCGTGGCCGGGGTGATCGTGCTGTCAGCCATCCTCGCCTATTCGCGCGGGTTTGTGCGTGAGGTGCTGGCGATTGCCGGATGGGTCGGGGCGGCAGCGCTGGCTTACCTGTTCGCCGGTGCAGCCCAACCGTTGGTCAAGGAAATCCCCGGGGTCAGCAAGGTGATCGGCGACAATTGCGAATTGTCGATCATCACGGCGTTTGCGCTGGTGTTTGCGGTGGGTCTGATCATCGCATCCTTGTTCACGCCGTTGTTTTCTTCGGTCGTGCAGCGGTCGTTTCTGGGCGGGATTGATCAGGGTCTGGGCTTTTTGTTCGGCGCTGTGCGCGGCATTGCCTTGGTCGGGGCGGCGTTTGTCATCTATGAAATGGCGCATCAGTCGGTTGATATGGTGGACCAGTCGCGGTCGGCCAAAGTCTATGCCAGCTTCAAGGGCGGCATTCAGGGCGCTATGCCGGACAATCTGCTGAACATGATCGTTGACCGCTATAACGGGCTGACAGCGACCTGCACAACCACCGGCTCCAAGACCATTTCGGCCCCTGATGCCACAACCGGGACCGCGACTGCCCCTGCGCCGGGCAACTGATCGCTGCAATGCCGCATTGCGCCGGGTGGGACCATTCCGGGCGTGACTTCCCCCGGCCAAAGACCTAAACCACGGCAAGATTCACCGAAGGCTTCGGAGGAACCATGCGCCCTTATCTGTCCCACCCTTTCGATGATGACAAACTGAAGGAAGAGTGCGGCATTTTCGGCGTGATCGGGGTCGGGGATGCCTCTAACTTTGTGGCCTTGGGGTTGCACGCGTTGCAGCACCGGGGCCAAGAGGCGGGCGGGATCGTCAGCTATGACCCAAACTCTGGCTTCAACTCGGCCCGGCGCTTTGGCTATGTGCGCGACAATTTCACAAGGCCAGAGGTGATGGACACCCTGCCCGGCGCGCTGGCCATCGGCCATGTGCGCTATTCGACCGCAGGGTCGAAAGGGGCGACCGCGATCCGCGATGTGCAGCCGTTTTTTGGTGAGTTTTCAATGGGTGGGGCGGCGATTGCCCACAACGGCAACCTGACCAACGCCGCCGCCTTGCGCAAGGAACTGATCGAGCGCGGGTCGATCTTTCAAAGCTCGTCGGACAGCGAATGCATCATTCACCTGATGGCACGGTCGATCCAGAAGACCATCCCGGAACGGATGAAGGACGCGCTGCGCCGGGTTGAGGGGGCGTTTTCGGTGGTGGCGATGACGCGCACCAAGCTGATCGGCGTTCGCGATCAGTTGGGGGTGCGGCCCTTGGTGCTGGGCCGGTTGGGCGACCAAAGCTGGGCCTTGTCGTCGGAAACCTGTGGCCTGGACATCATCGGCGCGGATTTTGTCCGTGAGATTGAGCCGGGTGAGATGATCGTGATCGAGGATGGCAAGATCACCTCGTCGCGTCCGTTCGGAGCGCCTATGTCGCGGTTCTGCATCTTTGAACACGTCTATTTCAGCCGCCCCGATTCGATCCTGGGCGGCCGTTCGGTCTATGAAACCCGCCGTCAGATTGGCGTGGAACTGGCGCGAGAGGCCCCGGTCGACGCCGATCTGGTCTGCCCGGTGCCGGATTCGGGGACCCCTGCGGCGATTGGCTATTCGCAGGAGTCGGGCATTCCTTATGAGATGGGCATCATCCGCAACCAGTATATGGGGCGGACATTTATTGAACCGTCTGAGAGCATCCGCAACATGGGCGTGCGGCTGAAGCTGAACGTCAACCGGGCGCTGATCCGCGGCAAGCGGGTTATTCTGGTTGACGATTCGGTGGTGCGCGGCACGACAAGTCGCAAGATCAAGGACATGATACTTGAGGCGGGGGCGGCAGAGGTGCACTTCCGCATCGCCTCGCCCCCCACAGCATGGCCGTGTTTTTACGGGGTGGACACGCCGGAACGGTCAAAGCTTTTGGCCGCCAACATGTCGGAAGACGAGATGCGGGAGTGGATCGGGGTCAACAGCCTGAAGTTCATCACGCTGGACGGGCTGTACAGGGCGGCGGGTGAAGCGGGCGGGCGCGATGCCAAAGCGCCGAAGTTCTGCGACGCGTGTTTTTCGGGCGACTATCCGATCGTGCCGTCCGACAAGGTGGAAGAAGGCTTTGAGATGAAGGCGGCAGAGTGAGTGCTGCCTTGGGGTGATGCGCCGGGCCACGAATTTTCTGCGAAAATTCAGGCAGGCGACGAATTTTCTGCGAAAATTCAAGCCCAGCGGGTCGCAGGTCCTGCCCCCCTTGCCTGTGACCCTGTGCTGGACTATCCCCCCCGCGACCCATCAACAGGCAGGTTTGCATGACCCAGAAAATCGCTCTTGTCACCGGTGCCTCGCGTGGTTTGGGTGCGGCTTTGGCCGAGCAACTGGCGGCCCGGGGTTGGCATGTCGTGGCAGTGGCGCGCACGGTTGGCGGCTTGGAAGACCTTGACGACCGGGTCAAGGCTTTGGGCCTGCCGGGGGCTGGCGGGGTGACGTTGGCGCCGATGGACATCACCAACGACGATGCGATGCGGCATCTGTGCCTGTCGATCTTTGAGCGGTGGGGCAAGCTGGACCTCTGGGCTCATGCGGCGATTCATGCGACACCGCTGGCCCCGGCGGGGTCTTTGGCGGTCAAGGATTGGGACAAGGCCCTTGCGACCAACATCCGCGCCACCGGGCAGTTGATCCCGATGGTGGAACCCTTGCTGCGCGAGGGTCAGGGGACGGCCCTGTTCTTTGACGATCCGCGCGGCGGGGAGAAGTTCTTTGGCGCTTACGGTGCCTCAAAAGCGGCACAGATGGCTTTGGTCAAAAGCTGGCAGGCCGAGACGGTGCGCATCGGGCCACGGGTCGTGGTCGCGTGTCCGAAAGCCATGCCGACCGCCACCAGAGCGCGGTTCTTTCCCGGCGAGGACCGCGCCCTGCTTTCCCAACCGCGTGCCGAAGCGACGCGGATTTTGGGAGAAATATTGCCCGAGGGGTGAGCCTTGGGCGCGGCACGTGCCTAAGGCGGGAGTATTTTGACCAGGGTGAATGACCTGGGGCTGCCGGGGTCACGACCCGGCAGCCCTTTCAAATTGGTCCAAATAATCTGGGGTGAGGCCCGTTTGGGCCGGGGGTGAAGCCCCTATTTCAGCCAGTCGTCATAGTCGCTGACCAGAAGATGGGTCGGGGCGACGTCTTCCTCGATCTTTGCAAAGCGGCCGATCGGTTCGCGGAAGATGTTGTCGGTGACGTCGTCGTTGACGGTAGACACCTCGCCAATCAGCACGTCGCCGCCCTCGCCCCAAAAGGCATGCCAGTCGCCGGGCATCAGGGTGACCGATTCGCCCGGTGCCAGTTTCAGCTTTTGGCCCGGGGTGTAGGACACGTCGATCCCGTCACAGCGCACCATGCCGCCGTGTTGGTCTGAACAGTTGCCCTCGGGGTCGGACCCGGTCAGTTCGACCACCAGCGTGGCCCCGCCCCGGTTGATGATATCCTCGGCCTTGAGGGCATGGGTGTGCATCGGGGAGAGTTGATCCTGACGTGAGATCAGCAGCTTTTCGGCGTAGCACATCCCACCACCGCGTTGCAGATCGGAGAGCTCTCCGTTGCGCAGGGTGAACAGGAACAGGCCCATCTGGTCATAGCGGCCTTGGCCATAATCGGTGATATCCCAGCCACAGCGCCCTGAAATCACCCGCGCGGCGCGTGGCGCATTGGCCTTGAACTGATCGGGTGACCAGTTGGCGAAGGGCGGCAGGACAAAGCCGTAATGGCGGATCATCTCGTCCGCCGCTGCCATGATGTCATTGACGCGTGAGCGTTTCATTTCAGGTCCTCCCGGGGAATTTGCCGTGCGCGCGGTTTTGACGTGCGGCATTTTGGCCGGACTATAGCGAAAGCCGGGCGGTCAACAATGGGGTTTTCAGTGGGTGAGGCCCGCCTGCCAGTCGGTCAAGATCGCAGCAAGTTCAGGCCAGTCGGTATATTCCTTGTTGCCATGCGGATCGACCACCTCACCCTTTTGCGCGGCGATAAGGCGCATCGCCCAAGCGCGGAAGAAGTCATATTCGGTGAAACGGAAAGCCCCGGCGACGTGGTGGATGCAGAACGGGGCCCATCCGGTTTGGCTCAGGAACGTTTCAACGCAGACTTTCAGGCCCGTCCAATCCTCAGCATCATCGCCAGCGGCTGACAAAGAGACGGACAGGAACAGCGTGGGTTTGGCATTCAGCGCGGTGGCATTGGCTTTGGCAAAGGTGATCATCGCAGTCTGAAAGCCCCCGACGTGCAAGGAGGCGGCCAGGATCACGGAGTCAAAGCGGGCAACGTCAAGGCCCTCGGCGTAGGCGACGTTCATCAGTTCGGTCGAGGTGCGTTGGTCCGTCAGGTGGTCGGCGGCAAAGCGGGCGATCTTGCGGGTTTGGCCATCGGTGGTGGCATAGGCGATCAGGATGCGCATCGCGGTCTCCGGGTTGGGATGCGCGATGGTAGGGTGCTGCGCCCTGCGCCACCTTGATCCAGAGCAACCGGCGATCAGGCGATCTTGCGCTGCGGGCGGCGGCCTTCAGACCATTCCTTGGCTGCAGCCCCGAAAGCGGCGAACAGCGGGCGCGAGACCGGGTCATCGGCTGCGTTCCACTCCGGATGCCACTGGACGGCGAGGGTAAAGCCCGGCGCGTCCTTGACATAGATCGCCTCTGGCGTGCCATCCGGCGCGTTGCCGTCGATCACGATGCGGTCGGCGGGTCGCATGATGCCTTGGCCGTGCAGCGTGTTCGTCATCACCTCGGCAGCGCCCATCAGACGGTGAAACACACCGCTTTGGGTGAAGGTAACCTTGTGGCGCAGGGCAAACTGTTCTTCAAGCTGGGCGTCGGGCGGCATGCGGTGGTTCATCCGGCCCGGAATATCACGAATCTCGGGGTGAAGCGAGCCGCCCATCGCCACGTTGACCTCTTGAAAGCCACGGCAGATGCCAAGGAACGGCTGGCCACGCGTCACACAGGCGCGGATCAGCGGCAGGGTGATCGCATCGCGGGCGCGGTCAAAGGCACCGTGGGCGGGGGTCTCTGCCTCCCCATATTCCGACGGGTGAACGTTGGGCCGTCCGCCGGTCAGCAAAAAGCCGTCGCAGGCGTCGAGCAGTTCATCCACTGAGACAAGGCGCGGGTCAGCCGGGATGATCAGCGGCATGGAGCCTGCAACATCCGCAACCGCCAACGAGTTCATCGTGCCGGCGGAATGGGTCGGATAGCGGTCATTGATCACGTAAGGATTGCCAATGATGCCGATGATCGGTCTGAAGCGTGTCATGGGTGCTGCTGCGTCGTTTTAACGTTACAGTAAGCCTGCAAATCCTGATGGGAAAGCCTTGAAATAGGGCTATCGGCACAAGATGACTTGATCAGGGCGAAAGGCTTGCGCCAAACTGGGCAAGTGCCCGAATTTAAGGAGCTTGCCCGATGCCCAAACCGCGCGCCCGTGACCTTGGCCTGCCCTTTCCCGGCACGCCCGGCCCGTTCAATGCCATCACCGATGTGGCGGGGGTGAAGGTTGGCTTTTGCACGCTGACCGATCCGGCCAAGAAGATGCGCACCGGGGTGACAGCCATTCTGCCACGTGAGGAAAGGGATGCGCCCTCCCCCATCTGGGCCGGGCAGTTCACGCTGAACGGCAATGGCGAGATGACCGGGACACATTGGATTCACGACGCGGGTTATTTCATCGGGCCGATCTGCATATCGAACACCCACGCGATCGGCGCGCTGCATCACGGGGCGACCGAGTGGATGATGGAGAACTATGCCGCCTGGTTTGCCGAGGAACATGCCTGGGCGATGCCGGTGGTGGCCGAAACCTATGACGGTATCCTGAACGACATCAACGCGCTGCATGTCACACCTGACCATGCGAAAGCGGCGATCCGTGCGGCCAAAGGCGGGCTGGTTGAAGAAGGTTCCTCTGGTGGTGGCAACGGGATGATTGCCTATGAATTCAAGGGCGGTACCGGCACCGCGTCCCGGGTGGTCAGCCTGGCCGGGCGAAGTTTCACGGTGGGTGTGCTGGTGCAGGCCAATCACGGGCGGCGCGATTGGTTGACCATTCTGGGCAAGCCGGTCGGCCAGCTGATGCCCGAGGGCAAATTTCGCGACAAAGAGCAGGGGTCAATCATCGTAGTGGTGGCGACCGATGCGCCCTTGTCGCCCCTAAGCCTGCGCCATCTGGCGCGCCGCGCCTCGATGGGGGTGGCGCGGGGCGGAACACCTTCGGGCCATTCGTCGGGCGATATCTTTCTGGCCTTCACGACCGCCAATGCCGGGCCGATGCCGCACAATGCGTATCCCGTGGTGACACGGAGCGAACTGAACTCTGAACTCATCGACCCGATCTATCTGGCGGCGGTAGAGGCGACCGAAGAGGCGGTGGTCAATGCGATGGTGGCGGGCGTGGATGTCGCCGCCGTCAAACCCAAGGGTCTGGTGGTGCGCGCTTTGGACAGCGACAGGCTGGCGGCGCTGTTCGCTTAGGCGGCAGGGTCCGGGTCTGTTGAGGCAGCCGGGGGACGCTCACGCGCCCCCGGGCCCCCTTGTGGAGGATTTAGACCTAGATGATTAACCAAGCTTCCTTGCAGCTTCATTCAGGCAAAAATACTCCCAGCGGAGCGTCTTGGGTGTCCTCCCGCGCAGACCGGTCAGGTTGCCGCGGCGATCACGGCGGTGGCTGCGGTCAGCGCGTCGGCACCATGCGGGATTTTCAGGGCGACAAGTCCAGCCTGCATCACCGCCAGCGCACCAAGAGTCATGTGGGCGTTGACGTGGCCCATCGTCGCCACGCGCAAGGCGCCGCTGGCTTTGGGGTCATCGGGCGTGCCCATGCCAAGGCCGATGCCAAGGGTGACACCGGCATTCACCTCGCACCATTGGCGCAGGCGGGTGGCGTCGGGCGCGCCAAATCGGGCTGCTGTGACGGCGTGGCCGCGCATGGTCGGGTCAGCGACGTTCAGGCGGATGGCGGGATTGCCCTGTCCCCAGCCGTCAAACGCCGCCCACACGGTGCGGGCCAGCGTGGCGTGGCGCGCCCAGACCTGTGCGAGACCCTCTTCGTGCAAAATCATCGTCAGGCTTTCGCGCAACGCGTACAGATGGGTGGTGGGCGCTGTGCCGAACCAGTATTGCCAGAAATCCTCTGGGTTGGCGCGCGCGGTCCAATCCCAATAAGGCGTGCGACAGGTGCTGTGCGCGCCCGCTTCCCGCGCCTTGTCGTTGAACCAGACAAAGCCCATGCCGGGCGGGCACATCAGCCCCTTTTGGCTGGCACCCAGCATGACATCCACGCCCCAGGCATCCATCAGGAACGCATCGCAACCGAGCGAGGCGACGCAATCGACCGCAAGCAGCGCGTCGCTTCCAGCCGCATCCATCGCTGCCCGGACGGCCTGCACATCGGATTTGACCGAGGACGCCGTATCCACATGGGTCAGCAGGACCGCCCGGATCGACGGGTCAGCGCGCAAGGCGGCCTCGACCTGAGCCGGGTCGACCGCTGTGGCACCGCCAAATTCCAGCATCTGAACCTCGACCCCAAGACCGCGCGCGGCGTTGGCCCAGCCGTAGCCGAAGGTTCCGGTTGCCAGCACCAACGCCTTGTCACCGCGAGAGAACAGGTTGGCATTGGCCGCTTCCCATGCGCCGTGACCGTTGCAGATGTAGGCCGCGACATGGCCCGTGGTTCCGGCGAGGGCCTTCAGGTCCGGCCACATGCCCGCAACCATATCAATCAGCGCGCCGGTGTAGATGTTGGGCGACGGGCGCTGCATCGCGGCCAGAATACGGTCCGGCAGGACCGAAGGGCCGGGAATCGCAAGATAGGTGCGGCCGTGTGACAGGGGCATGGGACTCTCCACTTTTGCCCAAGGGCTAGACGCTGGCGGTGACAGGGTCAACCGGGACTTGGGCCCAAAGCCCGCGACCTTGAAGAGTTGGGGCAAAGCCGTTAGATAGCGTCGGTCGCAGGCAACCCTCAGGAACCGCATGGCTGGTGCATTGAAACGGCGAATGCTGGCCTGGCAAAGGCGGATGGCGGGGACTTATGGCACCGACATTTCGACTCCCGAAGCGCGGCGGGCGGCGTGGTGGCATTTCCAGCTGATGGACCATGCCTTTCTGCGTGTGCTGTGGACCAACCTTGACCAGATCGCGCCCGGCGTCTGGCGGTCAAACCAGCCCTCGGCTTGGCGGTTGGCGCGCTACAAGGACCGGCTTGGCCTGAAAGCGGTGATCAATCTGCGCGGCCCCAGCGCACAGGGGTTTTATCTGTTTGAGGTTGAGGCCTGCCGTGATCTGGGCCTGACCTTGCACGACGTGAACTTTTCGGCGCGCCGTGCGCCGACCCGGGCGGCCTTGCTGCAGGTGATTGACCTTTTCGCCACCGTGCAAAAGCCGGTGCTGATCCATTGCAAATCGGGGGCTGACCGGACCGGGCTGATCGCGGCCCTGTATCTGATGGTGGTCGAACAGCGCCCCCTCAACGAAGCAAAGCAGCAGCTAAGCCTGCGCTATCTGCATCTTAAAGCCTCACGCACCGGGATTCTGGACCATTTCCTGACCCTGTATGAGGCAGAGGGTGCAGGCCGCCCGATCCGCGACTGGATCGAGACGGGCTATGACGCCGACCGGCTGACCGCCAGCTTTGCGGCCCTGCGCGGTCAGCCATGACAGAGATTGCGGCCACTCGCCTGCTGGGCTGGCTGTGGCGCGACCATCTGGCCAAGCGATGGCCGATCCTTGCGCTGGCGCTGGCCTTCATGGCGGTTGAGGGGGCGGCCACCGGGGGATTGTCCTATCTGGTGCGCCCGATGTTTGACGAGGTCCACGCCGGAGCGGCTTTTGCGGTGGTGGCCAAGGTTGCGGCCTCTGTCGGCGGGGTGTTTGTGCTGCGGGCTTTGGCGGGGTTCTGCCAGAAGGTGATCATTGCGCGCCAGTCTGAACGGGTCGGGGCAGAGTTGCAGGCGGCGATGCTGGCCCATGCGTTGCGGCTGGATCTGGCCTTCTATCTGGCCAATTCGCCGGGCAGCCTGATGGAGCGGTTGCGCGGCGATACCGCAACCTTGCGCAGTCTGTGGCCGCCGATGCTGCAGGCGGTCGGGCGTGATGTGATAGCCCTGCTATCATTGGCCTTGGTGGCGGTGCTGATCGACTGGCACTGGGCGCTGATTGCGGTGGCCGGGGTACCCTTGCTTGCACTGCCGATTGCACGGCTGCAGGCCAAGGTGCGCGGCACGGCGCGGGCGGCGCGCACTGCTGCGGGCGCCCTGTCGACGCAATTGGACGAGGCGTTTCACGGCATCCGCACCCTGCAACTGTCCGGTGCCGAGGCGTCAGAGGTCAGCCGCTACGGCCGTGCGCTGGACCGGTTCCTGGCCGCGCAGTTCCGCTCTGACCGGTCAGCCGCCGCAATCCCGGCGCTGATCGACGTGGTGGCCGCTTTGGGCTTTGCCGGGGTCATGCTATACGGCGGCATGCAGATCATCGCGGGCCAAAAGACGCTGGGCGAGTTCATGAGCTTTTTCACCGCGATGGGGCTGGTGTTTGAACCGTTGCGCAGGCTTGGGTCGGTGTCGGGCCAATGGGCCGCCGCACGCGCCTCACTGGAACGGATGCGCGGGTTGTTGGATCAGGTGCCTGCGATTGTCTCACCTGCAATGCCCGTGGCGCTGCCGAAAGGCGGGGCGATGTCGTTGCAGATGGAGGGGGTCGGCTTTGGCTATGGTGAGGCGCAGGTGCTGGACGGCATCACCCTGTTGGCCGAACCGGGCACGGTAACGGCACTGGTCGGGCCATCGGGCGCGGGCAAGACCACGATCTTTCACCTGCTGACCCGGTTGGTTGACCCGCAACAGGGCCGTATCACGCTGAACGGCATTGATCTGCGCGATCTGGATCTGGCCGAGTTGCGCAGCCAGTTCGCCGTGGTCAGTCAGGACTCCGCGCTGTTTGACGACACGGTTGCGGCCAATGTGCGGCTGGGCGCGACCGATGGCTCTGACGCGGGTTTGGCAAGGGCCTTGTCGCTGGCCCATGCCGGTTTTGTCACCACGATGGGGGTTGAGGCGGCGGTCGGGCCGCGGGGCACGGCCCTCTCGGGCGGCCAGCGTCAGCGGGTGGCCTTGGCCCGGGCCATCCTGCGCGATGCGCCGATCTTGCTGCTGGACGAGGCGACCTCTGCCCTCGACAGCCAGACCGAGGAGTTGGTGACCGAGGCGCTGGAAACCCTGCGCGCCGGGCGGACCACGCTGGTGATCGCCCACCGTTTGTCGACCATTCAGGCCGCCGACGTGATCGTGGTGATGAATGAGGGGCGCATCGTGGACCGTGGCACGCACGGCGAGCTTTTGGCGCGTGGCGGGCTTTATGCCGACCTGTACCGCCTGCAGTTCAAGCAATAGGGCTTTCAACCCCCGCATCGTCGCCTATATCTGAGGGGCAGGAGAGTGCAAATGACAGAGACAAGCCGCCGGATCGTTCTGTTGGGGGGGCGTGATGCCCTGACCTTTCTGCAAGGGCTGATCAGCAATGATGTTTTGCCGCTGGCTCGCGGGCCGGGGCTGGTCTGGACCGCGCTGCTGTCTCCCCAAGGCAAGTATCTGGCGGATTTCTTTGTGGGCCGGTTGGGCGAGATGCTGTTTTTAGACCTGCCGGAAGCGCTGGCCGACGCGGTTCTGAAGCGGCTGACGATGTACCGGCTGCGCGCCGATGTCAGCCTTACGCCTTGTGACTGGGCGGTGACGCGCGGACTGGGTGATCTGCCACAGGGCGCGCTGGCCGATCCACGGCATGTAGCACTGGGCTGGCGGCTGTACGGTGCGGCGGGGGTGGAAGCGGGCGTGGATTGGGATGCGGTCCGCGTGGCGCATGTGATCCCCGAAACCGGGGTCGAACTGATCCCCGATGAAAGCTACCTACTGGAAACCGGGTTTGAACGCCTGCACGGCGTCGATTTCCGCAAGGGCTGCTATGTGGGGCAAGAGGTGACTGCCCGCATGAAGCACAAGACAGAGCTTCGCAAAGGGCTGGTGCAGGTCGCGATTGACGGCACAGTGCCGGTCGGCACGCCGATACTGGCTGAGGGGCGCGAGGCCGGGGTGGTCCTAACCCAATCAGGTGGCCGCGCCCTTGCCTATCTGCGCTTTGACCGGACCGAGGGTGAAATGTGGGCCGGTGCAGTTCGCGTCACAAAAGTCGATTGAATTTGCCACGATTTTTCTGCGAAAAATCAGGTGTGTGACGATTTTTCGGCGAAAAATCAGGCATCTTGCGGGGCAACGGCGCTTTTTGTCAGTCGGCAAAACGTGCGTGACCGGACTTGGCCGGTCAGGTGGTGCCCAAGCGGGGTGGTGCTGCAGGTCAGTCAAAGGACGGCCTTGCGCCCGGTTTGCTGGTTTGGATTCACTAAAACGTGCGGCAAACTTGATCCATATCAACCCGGTTCTATATCTAGCGTTGGGTCCGGCACTCGTTCAACTAGATACAGATGCCGGCGATTCCAGCTATGCGTCAAAAACATGGCAGCCATGTAAGAAATGGCGAGACGAATCGTCTTCAAAACGTTACAAGCGCGGAACGTCAGAAAAGACAAGAGCAAGAAGTAGGACGCAAGATGGCCGATTTCATAGACAGCACCGCTTTCAATTTCGAGCAGGGCCAACGCGCACGCAAGCTTTTTGCGGCAGTGGTTCTGGCTGCGTTGGATGATGCGATTGCCGATGACAAGAAATACGGCAACGGTCCGGACCAGATCGCCCGCTGGGCACGTTCGCGCGACGGGCGCGAGGTTTTGTCCTGTGCCGGGATTGACCCGAACGAGCGGGTCGTCAAAGGGCTGATGGATTTTGTCGGCAAGGGCGTGCGCACATCTGTCGCGCTGTCGCGTGAAGAAAGCGAACGTCGCCACGCGCTGGAACTGGATCAGGCTGAAGCCGCCTGAGTTTTGTCGTACGGCACCACGTGTCAACAGACACAAATTTGAAACGCGTCCGAAAGGGCGCGTTTTTCATTTGGAACCAAGGGATTGTGCGGCGACGTTAATCCAGTGCGCGAACATCAAGGGCGCGGGCGATTTCGGTTTTGACCAGCTTGCGGATGTTGCGCGTTATGCGTTCGCCAAGGTCACCTTGCAACTGTTCGCGGATCAGATCGCGGACCAGTTCGCGCAGCACTTGTTCCGAGAAAATGTTGTCATCTTCCTGCGCGGGGCCGGGCATCACCTCTGCTTTGGGTGTATGGGGGGCCATGTTCAGGTCGGCCAAAACCTCAGCCTCGGCTTCGTCGGCCCATTCGGGTGCTGTTTCGGGGGATGCCATGCGGCTTGAATTGGGTCCTGAATCGAGGGCGAAGTCAGGTATAGCCTGTTCATGCAGATCGGGCACGTCTTCGGCCATAGGAGCCTCGCCCAAGGCTGCGCCCTCATCCGGGTCCGGTTGCGCCCAGGAGTCGGGCGTGAGTGTAGCGGGTTGCGGCACAGGTTGCGGGCGCCAGGTTTGCTGCGACGGGCGGCGGGCAAAGGTGAAGCTGGACCAGTCCAGGCTTTCAATATCGGGTGCGGGATCGCCGGTTTCGCTGTCCCAATCCAGCGCTTGCTGATCGACGAATTGGGTCAAAGAGGCGACCACTTCGGGCGTCACGCGAGCCTTGAAGGCGGCGGATTCCAAATGCAGGCGCGGCAGCGGGGCTTGATCTGGCGCAGCTTTTGGCGGCGGGACCACGGCAACCGAAGGCGCAACGGTTTGCCCAACCTTACCCACCGGCGCAACTGCAGCCTCAGCCACCGGTGGCTTGGACTTCGGCACCACGCGCAGGGCCTGCGTCAGGATCAGTTTGTCTTCAACCACCAGACGCGACACGATTTCGGCCCGGGGCGCGCGGCGCAAATCTTCAGAGACAAGTCGGCGGATCGACGACAGGATATCCTCGATTTCGCCTGAACTTTTCACTTCTGCCATGTTCGCCCTGATCCTGCTGTCGTCAGCCGCATCTCGCCCGCTTCTGCAAGTCGGATTTTGACAAGCCTATGTCACTCGTCCCCATCACACAAGGAAATGACCCCAGATGTGTTAACGATTGGCTAAGATCAGCGGCTTATTTGCCCAATGTCTTGAGGATCTTGTCCAGCCTTGCGCCCTGTGCCGACGTGGCAGGCGCATGTTTGACAGCGTTGTAATAGGCCTGCGGGTCAAACGTCGGGATGCCCAGATGCAGGTGGTCGGCGGTCAGAAGCCCCATCGTTGACAAAAGCGAATACTGGCTGATGTACAGATTGGCCCCGGCCTGCAGACGCGACGCGCGGGCCGACAGCAGGGTTTGTTCAGCGCTTAGCACATCAAGCGTGGTGCGGCTGCCCAGATCGGCCTCTTGCTTGATGCCGTCATAGGCGGCCTGAGCAGCACGGATCTGTTCGTCATTGGCCGAGATTGACGCAGCTGCGACCAGAATGTTCGACCACGCCTTGCCGACCGCCTCTGTCACATTAACGCCGACCTGCAATTGGGCGGCATGCGCCTCTGCCTGTTGGGCGATGGCCTGACGGAAGCCCGACGACAAACGCCCCCCGGCATAGATCGTCTGATCCAGTTGCAGACCTAAAGAATTATTCGTGGTGCCAAGCCCGTTCTTGTCAAAGTTTTGCGAGAGAGAATCGTTGATGCTCAGATTCGGCAACATCTGCACTTTGGCGAGTTCGACACCCAGATCAGCCGCCTTGGCCTGATGCTGCGACTGCAGAATGGCGGGATGGCTGCGCAGGCCGATGGCACGCGCCTCACCCACCGATTTCACGGCGATGGGGGTGCGCGGCAGGGGCGACAGATGGTTGGGATAGTGGCCGATGGCGGCGTTATAGCGTTCACGCGCGATGTTGTAGTTGCCCTGCGCCAAGGCGAGCGACGCGTTGGCAGAGGCCAACTGCGCCTCGGCCAGGGCGACGTCGGTCTTGGTCACTTCACCCACTTCAAACCGGTCCTTGGCGGCCTGCAAATCCTGGCTGGTCAGCCGCACGTTCGATTCCTGTGTCGCCACCAGATCGGTCTGCAGCGACATGTTCACATAGGCCGACACCGCATCCAGCAAGACCTGCTGTTCCACATTGACCAATGAGGCCTGCGAGGCCAGCACCAGTTCATTCTTGATCGCGATTGACGCCTTGCCCCGGCCGAAATCCCAAAGCGGCATCGAAGCCTGCAGCGCCATGCTGCCCGAGGTGAGGTCAGAGCTAACAGGCGACTGGCTGAACTCACTGTGCGCATAGCCCAACTTGGTGACAAAGCTGATCAGCGGCAGCAAGGTGCCCACAGCGGTGGCCACATCTTCATCGGCAGCGCGCAGAACTGCTTGATTCTGCTCTAGCAAGTTAGAGTTGCGATAGGCCGAGATCAGCGCATCGGTCAGGGTTTCCGCCCACGTGGCGCCCGGCGCAAAAGCAACCGCCCCCAGAAGAAGTGCCGCCAAAACTTTCCGCATCATCCACCTCATCGGACTGCACATCCGGTCATGCCGGTTTTGCAGATTGAACCGGGCCTAAGGGCCCCTGTTTTAACAGATCGACCCTGTCACAGAACAAACCCGCGCCGCGCCTCAAACCCCGGCAGCACGGGGGCTGTCGCGTTGAAGCTGTAGCGCCACGTCACCTTGCCGTCCAACTTATGGCCGATCCGGGCGATGCCAAGGGCACCCTCCATGAAAATCGCGCCAATCCGGCCACCTTCTTTCACCTGCGCCTCTAAAACTGGCGGAAAGGCTTCAGCGCCCCCTTCCAGCAGGATCACGTCATAGGGACCATCGGCGGCGGCACCTTGGGTCAGCGGGCCGTTGACCACTTTCGCACGGCCCATAAGCCCGGCAGTGGCGGCGGCGGCCATGGTGGCATCCTCTTCCACAGCCACGACATTGGCACCCATTTCGGCCAGAATGGCAGCGGTGTAGCCATAGCCCGCACCCAGCGACAACGCCTTGTCGCCAGGCACAATCTGTAGCCCGTCCAGCAGCTTGGCCAGCGTGCGCGCCTCTAGCACGACACGGCGCGGCGCAAGCGTGATGTTGCCCCCGACATAAGCGGCCTCGCGGGCCTGCGGCGGGACGAAATCTTCACGCGGCACTGCCAGCATCGCGGCAATGATCGGGAATTTCGTCACGTCCTGCGGGCGGACCTGCGTGTCGACCATCGTCATGCGGCGGGCGGAAAAATCACTCATCTGGTTTCATTCCGGCGAAGACTGGGTTTTCTGGGGCTGATGCAGATGATGGATCGGCGTCACCCGGTTGCAGACGGTCTTGCCACAGTTGGGGGGCACAGGCAACCGGGCAGCGACGTAGGGCCGGATGCGGTCGGTGCAAAATAAGACAGGTCGGCAGCGCCAGTGTGCGCCTGTGCGGCATGGCCAGAGCGTTGGTAACAGGCGTGGCCGCGAATGGGATGGGCACAGGCAGCCGTGATGACAGTTCGTTAACCGATCTGCGCCATAGTAAGGCGATAGCCAGCCAC
>JBBRKS010000030.1:0-31781 GCA_038231775.1 Rhodobacterales bacterium
AAGCAGTCTGAACGCTTTGGCCGTGAAGGATTTGCTGGAGGCGGGGTATTTGTTGGGGATCAGCGATCTGGGGCTGCAATGGCGGGTGATCCTTCCGTGCGTGCGGCAGGGCGTGGTGATTGGGTTGATCTTGAATTTCACGCTGGTGATCAGCGAGTTTGTCTATGCAAGCCTGCTGGTTGGCGGGCTGTTTCCGACGCTGCAAATCCTGATGTATGTGCTGCGTGGTGGGTCGGGGCATCTGCTGTCTGTGCTGATCATGGTGTATTTCGTCGTGGTTTTGCTTGCGACCACGCTTGTCAGTCTGATCCTGATGCGCCGGAAGGACACAGCATGAGCTTTGTGCAGATCGAGGGGCTGACCAAGGCATTTGGTGCCGCGCCGGTTTTTACGGATATTGGTCTGACCGTCGAACAGGGGCAGGTTTGCGTTCTTGTCGGGCCTTCGGGGTGTGGCAAGACCACGCTGCTGCGCGTGATTGCGGGGCTTGAGGTGCCGGATCAGGGCCGCATCACGATTGCAGGCCGCGATGTGCTGTCGTTGGCCCCGCATCAGCGCGGCATAGCGATGGTGTTTCAGAACTACGCCTTGTTTCCCAACATGACGGTGGAACAGAACATTTCCTTCGGGCTGGAACAGCAGGGCAAGCGCGGCGCTGATCTGATTGCACGGGTGGCCGCGATGATTGATCTGATGGAGCTTGGTCCAAGGGCGAAGGCGCGGCCCGCAGCATTGTCGGGTGGGCAAAAGCAGCGGGTGGCTTTGGCCCGCGCGCTGGCATTGGAACCGCAGTTGCTGCTGTTGGATGAACCCTTGTCGGCGCTGGATGCGCAAATCCGCAAACGCTTGCAAGAGGAGTTCAAGCGCTTGCAGGCCCGCATCGGGTTCACAGCCGTCTTTGTGACCCATGACCAAGAGGAAGCTTTGATCCTTGGCGACCGGATTGCCGTGATGCAAGCGGGCCGCATCGTGCAATCGGGCGCCCCGCATGAGGTGTACGGTGCCCCGGCCAACCGCGCCGTGGCGGGGTTCATCGGGGCGATCAACATTGTTGAACCGCCGGACGTGGCGCGGTTGTTCGGCCTGACCACCGATGCGGGCTGGGCACTGCATCCGGAAACGATCAGTCTGGGCATGACGGCCTCGCCGGGCAAGATCAGCGCCAAGGGGCAGATCACCGGACGGCTGCTGCTGGGGTCGACCGTGCGCTACACCGTGCTGGCAGCGGGTGTATCCCTGCGGGCCGATGTTCTAAGCCGCCCCAGCCAGCCGCCTTTGGCGCTGGGATCAGAAGTTTGGATCGAGGTTGATCCGGCTGATATCCACCTGTTGGCCGACTGAACTGTCACCCAAGCCTTACGGTTGCGACACGCGCTTGTCATTCGGCCAAGCTAGACCCATCCGCGCAACAGATATGGAGATGACCATGACACCCCCGGTGATCGGTGCCGCGCTGACCAATGCGGACTTGGCGGCGTATCAGGATTGGATTCTGGAAAAGGACCGCGATCTGGAGCTGCAAAGCTTCTGCAATGCGTCGGTTCTGGATGACGACTGGACGCCCTTGGCGGATGAGGTCAAGCGGCTGCTGACAGGCTACAAGGGCCGGATGGGCATTCACGGGCCATTCTGGGGGTTCAGCATCGACACGCAGGACCCGATGGTGCGCCATGTCGTGCAGACCCGGCTGGGGCAGGGTTTGGACGTTTGTGCGGCGGTGAGTGCCAGCCATATGGTGATCCATTCGCCCTTCACCACCTGGGATTACAACAATCTGGATGGGCGGGCCGGGGCGCGCGACCATCTGTTCACCCGCGTCCATGACGTGCTGGACCCCATCGTTGCCCGCGCCGAAACGCTGGGTGTGACGCTGGTGATGGAGAATATCGAGGATATCAACCCGGCTGACCGCAAGTCGCTGTGTGAAAGCTTTGGGTCGGCAGCGTTGCAGGTTTCCATCGACACCGGGCACGCCCATTACGCGCATGGGTCAACAGGCGCGCCGCCGGTGGATTACTTTGTCCGCTCGGCAGGTGACATGCTGGCCCATATCCATTTGCAGGACGCCGATGGCCATGCTGACCGGCACTGGCAGATCGGGCAGGGAAATATCCTGTGGCCTTCGGTCTTTGCCGCGATTGGCGAATTGTCGGTTGCCCCGCGTCTGATTCTGGAGCTGGAGGACAAGGCGGGCATTCCAGCCTCGATGGCGTTCCTTGAAAGCAAAGGGTTGGGACAATGAGCGATACCCTGAAGTTTGTGGTGTTAAGCGATCTGCATCTGGTGCGCGACGGGGCAACCTCGATGACGCTGGACACGGCGGAACGGTTTGAGATGGCGGTCGATTGCATCAATGACCGCTACGGTGACGCCGATTTCTGCATCATCGCCGGTGATCTGGCCGATGAGGCCGAGGTTGAAGCGTATGAGCGGTTGAAGGCGATAGCGGCGGGGATTGCGATCCCGACCTATATCACGCTGGGCAATCACGACGACCGAGCGACCTTTCTGTCAGTGTTTGGTGCCGAATGGGCCGATGAAACCGGCAAGGTCAACCATGTGATCGACGCCAAAGGCTACCGGGTGATCGTACTCGATTCCTCGGAACCCGGGCGGGTCGACGGCGTTCTGACCGAAGCGCAGATGGAGTGGTTCAAGGACCGACTGGCCGAGGCAGCCGACCGTCCGGTCATCGTGGTGCTGCACCACAACGCCAACGCCCTGCATATTGAGGCTGATACCATCAAGCTTTTGGACGATGCGCCGTTTATCGCCGCGCTGAAGACGCATGACGATATCCGGCAGGTGATTGCGGGGCATGTCCATCTGACCTCAACCGCGATGTATCACGGGATAGCTTTTACCACGCTGGCGGGCGGTCATTATTCGGTCAGCTTCAATGTCGATCAACCGAAGACCCCGTTCAAAAGCCTGACCGGGCCGGGGCAGATGGCTGTGGTTCTGGGCACGCCGCATTCAACCACGGTGTTGTTTGAGGATTTCATCGACGGCAACACGGTGATCGGCATTCACACGCCGGACTAGGGCCTGCCGGTAATGCCAAAGGCGGCCCGGCGCATCCCAAGGGGCCGCCTTTTTGTATGCGCCCCGACCATCACAGGTCTTCTGTCACAGCTTTGAAGAAATCCTGATTCCAAACCTTTGCCGAACTGTCGACGCCGTGACACAGCCGCCCGGTAGGACGACCAGACACCCGCGCTGCTGCGGGCTGTTCCATCTGGAGAACGACGATGAACAAGACCTATCCGGCGCTTGGCGCGCTGGCCCTGGCGTTCTGTGCCACCACCGCCTCTGCAGACAAGATCAAGTTTGACTACTGGTACGGCCTGTCGGGCGACCTTGGCGCCGTTGTGGCGCAGACCTGCGACCACTTCAACGCGTCCCAGGACAAGTACGAAGCGGTCTGCACCGGCTATGATGGCTATGAACTGGTTGTCCAGTCCGCCATCGCTGCCTTTCGTGCTGGCAAAGCCCCGGCCCTGCTGCAATCCTTCGACGCCGGCACTGCTGATCTGATGATGTCAGGCCAGTTCTACCCGGTCACCCAGATGATGAAAGACTTCAACATCGAGATCAACTGGGCGGACTATTTCCCCGGCATCGCCGATTACTACTCGTCTTCCAAGGGCGAGATGTTCTCGATGCCCTTCAACTCTTCGACCGCTGTGATGTATTACAACACCGACGATCTGGCCGCCGTCAACATGCCGGTTCCGCAGGATTGGGACGAGTTTGCAGCGACCCTGAAGGCGCTGAAGGCCAAGAACCCCGCCAAATGCTCTTACGGATACGAACCCTCTGCCTGGGTCGATCTGGAGCAGTATTCGGCGATCAACAACGTGCCGTTGGCCACCAACAACAACGGCTATGACGGGCTGGACACCAAGTTGGTGTACAACACCACCTCGGCTGAAAAGCACATGGAAGACATCAAGTCCTGGCTTGATGCGGGTCTGGCCGAAATGAAGGTTTCAGCCGGTGGCATGAACTCGCAAGAGGCTTTCGCCCAAAATATCTGCTCGTTCTTCTTCGGGTCGATCGCCAACCACTCTTCGCTGAACCTCAAGCACGCTGACGGGCTGAACTGGAACGTCGCGATGATCCCGGTCGAAAAGGGCAACACGCGTCATAACTCGGTTGTCGGCGGCGCCTCGCTTTGGGTTCTGGCGGGCAAATCGGAAGACGAATATCGCGGTGTGGCCGAGTATCTGAAGTTCATCTCTACCCCGGACAGCATCAAGTTCTGGGTGTCCAACACCGGCTACATCCCCGTCACCAAGTCGGCGTTCGACAAGCTGACGGCTGACGGCTTTTACTCTGCCGCCCCGTACAAAGGCCGTGAAACCGCGATTGCCTCGCTGACCGCGACCGAGCCGGGCCCGTTGAACCGCGGCTTTCGGCTGGGGTCGATGATCCAGTTGCGCGCGGAATGGCTGTCGGACGTACAGGCTGCTTTGGCCGGTCAGACGACCGTGAAGGCCGCCTACGACATGTCGGTGGAACGTGGCAACGCCCTGTTGGACAAGTTCGCCAAGACCTATGCGGGCAAGACCCTGCCGTGATCTGACCTGATCTGACCCCGCCCCCTGCGGCCCGCCGTTCAAACCGGCAGCCGCAGGGGGCAACTTCACAAGGGTGAACCATGAGACGCGCCTATTTCAAGAACAACTGGGTCGCCGCGCTGATGGTTGCACCGCAGTTGATCATCGTCTTCACCTTCTTTTACTTTCCGACCAGCCAGGCGCTGTACTGGGCGTTCACGCTGGAACAGCCGTGGGGCGGTGGCAACACCTGGGTCGGCTTTGACAATTTCACCGCCATCCTCAGCGACAGTCTGTACTGGGCGTCGATCTGGGTTTCGGTGGTCTATGCGGTAGGATCAACTGCGTTGGCGGTCGGCATGGCGTTGCTGCTGGCGATTTTCGCGGACCGGCAGCTGGCGGGCTACAAGCTGTACAAGATCGGGTTGATCTGGCCCTATGCCATTGCGGCCCCGGCCGTGGGCCTGGCATTCCGGTTCATCTTTACACCCGGCGCGGGGCTGATGATGTTCGTCAACCAGATGTTTCCGCATCTGTGGAACCCGGTCGACAATGGCAATCAGGCGATGGCGATGGTGATCATCGCGGGTGCCTGGAAACAGGTCGCCTACAACTTCATCTTCTTTCTGGCCGGTCTGCAATCCATCCCGCGTGCGTTGATCGAGGCTGGGGCGATGGACGGTGCCCGTGTGTTGCGCCGGATGCGCGACATCCAGTTGCCCCTTTTGGCGCCAACCTTCTTTTTCGTGCTGGTGATCAACATCACCGACAGCTTTACCGACAGTTTTGGCATCGTTGACACGATGACCGCAGGCGGGCCAAGCCGCGCCACCAACATCATGGTCTACAAGATCTTCAATGACGGCTTTCAGGGTCTGGATTATTCCGGCGCTGCCGCCCAGTCGATCATCCTGATGATATTGGTGATTGCCCTGACCTTCGTTCAGTTCCGCTATATCGAGCGCAAGGTGCATTACACATGAGTGCCCGAAATGGCGACCCAAAATGATTGAACGCACTCCGCTTCTGAACATCGCAACCCATCTGATCCTGGCCTTCGGGCTGATCATGCTGCTGCTGCCGATGTATCTGGTTGTGGTCGCAGCCTCGCATTCGTTGCAGGATGTGATCTCTGTGCCGCCGAACCTGCTGCCCGGCGATCAGCTGTGGGTCAACCTGCAAGAAGCCTGGGCCAAGGGTCATCTGGGCCAGCGGTTTGTCACCACCTTCATCGTGGCCATCGGTGTGATGACCGGCAAGGTCGTGTTGTCCTGCATCACCGCCTTTGGCATCGTGTTCTTTGACCACCGCCTGAAAATGCCGATCTTCTGGGCCATCTTCATCACCCTTATGTTGCCGTTAGAGGTACGCATTGTGCCGACCTATGCAGTGGCCGCCAACGCCTTTCTGCCGTTCCAGACCCTGCTGGACCTGTCGGGCATCACATGGCTGGTCAACGCCGCGTCTGGGGTGCAGATCAAGCTGGAATGGAACCTGCTGAATTCGTATGCGGGCCTGATCATGCCCCTGGTCGCCACAGCCACCGGCACGTTCCTGTACCGGCAGTTCTTTCTGACCATCCCCGAAGAACTGGTCGAGGCTGCCAAGATGGACGGCGCAGGCCCCTTGCGGTTCCTGTGGGACGTGCTGATCCCCCTGTCGCGCACCAATATCGCAGCGCTTGCCACCATCATGTTCGTTTATGCGTGGAACCAGTATCTGTGGCCGCTGCTGGTCGTGACCGACCAATCCTATGCGATGATCGCTGTCGAACTCAGCCGGCTTGTCCCGAAATTCTCGGCCACCGGGGGCGAGGTGCCCAAGTGGCATATCGCCATGGCGGGCACAGTGATCGTGATGGGGCCGCCGATCGTGGTGGTCGTCTTCATGCAGCGCTGGTTCGTGCGCGGCCTGATCAACACTGACAAATAGGGGACCATCATGGCCAACATCGCGATCACGGATGTCCGCAAATCCTATGCCAAGACCGAGGTTGTGCACGGCGTGAACCTTGAGATCACCTCGGGTGAGTTTGTTGTCATTCTGGGGCCGTCGGGCTGTGGCAAATCGACCCTGCTGCGGATGATTGCGGGGTTGGAAAGCATCACCTCGGGGCATATCGCGATTGCGGGCCGCGTGGTGAACGATCTTGAACCGCATGAGCGCGGCTGTGCGATGGTGTTTCAGAACTATGCGCTTTATCCGCATATGACGGTGGCCGAAAACATCGGCTACGGTCTTAAGGTGGCGGGCATGGCCCGGGCCGAGCGGGCGGCCAAGGTGGCAGCGGTTGCAGCCTCTGTCGGGTTGACGGACTACCTTGACCGCCGTCCGGGCCAATTGTCGGGTGGTCAGCGCCAGCGCGTCGCCATGGCCCGCGCCATCGTGCGTGCACCGGCCGTGTTCCTGTTTGACGAGCCGCTGTCGAACCTTGACGCCAAGCTGCGTGTCCAGATGCGGCACGAGATTCGCCGGATTCACAACCACATTGGCGCCACTTCGGTGTTCGTGACCCATGATCAGGCCGAGGGGATGACTTTGGCCGACCGTCTGGTCGTGATGAACAAGGGGGTGATCGAACAGGTAGGTACGCCGGAACAGATTTATCACCACCCGGCCTCGGTCTATGTCGGAGGCTTTATCGGCTCTCCGGCGATGAATTTTCTGTCCGGCCAAGTTTCGGCGCGTGCGCGGGCAGTTGTGCTGGCGGACGGCGCCCTGATCGACATTTCCGCACCGCTTGCCATGGCGCATGACGGGGTGCTGACGCAGATCGGTCTGCGACCCGAGGCGCTGGGCGTGGTGCCTGCCGGAAAAGGCACGTTTGATGCGGTATTTGACTTTGCCGAGGAATTAGGGCCTGCCCGCCTGTACCACTTTCAGGTCGAGGATCTGATGCTATCCGTCCTGTCGGCCGACAAACCCGGTCTGGAAAAGGGCAAACCGGCCGGCATCAGGATCACCCCCGACGCCGTTCATCTGTTTGCCGCCGAAACCGGCAAACGGCTGGTCGCACGTGGGGTGATGATGGAAAAGGAACTGGCCTAAGGGCGCGTGCCCCAAGACAGCCTGATCCGCTTGGCCGCTGCGGGTTTTTGGCAGCAGGCGAAGGACGCCCACCAGCAACACCCCATCCTGCAAAGCGCGCAGACCTGACAGTTTGACACAGGCGGCAATCGCTACAATCAGCGCGTTTGCAGCGCCAATGCGCCGTCATCAACGACCGTGTCCAGCGTCTTTTCCCAGATGATCTTGAGTAGGTTCGGCACACAGCCTTCATCCGGCGATTGGTGATCTGACTTGCCACTGGTCTTTCATCCAGCCGTGACCAGAGTCCTTTCAGACAACATGGCAACGACCCGGCCTGCTTCGGATTTCAGGCATTAAGACACCAGTTGCGCGCCGTGGTAGCCCACAAAACCAAAGAGCCCGGACATTTCTGCCCACGCCCTTGAATTTCATTGGTGCGCTCGGAGCGATTCGAACGCCCGACCCTCAGATTCGTAGTCTGATGCTCTATCCAGCTGAGCTACGAGCGCACTGTGCGGCGGGATTTAGACGCACTGGCGGGGCATTGCAAGTGAGAAAGCACATCAGACCAGCTGATCCCCGGGGCCAAGCGACTTTGGCAGATAGATCGCAAATTCGGTGCCCTGCGCATCGGATCGGGCAAGTTCCAGCCGGCCGCCGTGGCCGCGCACCAGTTCGGCTGCAATGGCAAGACCAAGACCGGTGCCCCCGGCCCGCGCCCCACCCTGAAACGCGGCAAACAGATGCTCGCGTGCTTTGGGCGGCAGGCCGGGGCCGGAATCGCCCACCCTGATCCACCAATCGGCATCCGTCTCGCCACTGGACAGTTCGATTGTGCCGTCCTGCCCGGACGATTCAATCGCCTGACGGGCATTGCGGATCAGATTGCCCAAGACCCGGTACAGTTGTTCACAATCAGCCCGGATCACCATGCCAGGGCTGACATCAATCAGGCAGGTGACGCGGCCATGGCCGTTCAACCCCTCACCATCGACAAGATCCTCTAGAAACGGGGTCATCAGAAAGCGGGTCAGGCGCGGTGGCGCCTCTTCTGCCTTGCCGAATGCCAGGGTGGATTCGCACAAGTTGACCGCCCGGCTGATGGAGTTCACCAGTTTGGGCGCGGCACGGGCCACCACCGGGTCAACGCTGCCCTCGATCCGGTCGGCGAACAGCTGTGCCGTGGTCAGGATGTTGCGCAGATCATGCGAGATCTTGGCGACTGCACTGCCCAGTTGCGCCAGCCGTTGTTTTTGGCGCAGCGCGTTGGTCAACTGTTTCTGCAGCATTTGCAGCGCCTCTTCGGCCACGCGCAGTTCGACCACGCCTGCGGTGGGTTCGATGACGCGGCGGGCATCTTCGGGCGATTCGGCATAGGCCTGCATGTGGCGCACGACGCGGCGGATCGGCAGCACCATCAGACGGCGCACCGCCCAGAACAGCAACACCGCCGTCACAGCCGAAATCAGCACGGACAGGGCCAGAATGCGCAGCCCGTAGTCCAGCATGGCGGCGCGCAACGGGCCGGTTTGCAGCGTCACCTCAATCAGGATACCGCCGTCCTGCACCGGATAGCCGATCACCCGGATCACATCATTCGTCGGTTCCCACAAGGCAACCACCGCGTCACGGATCAGGTCCCACGGGCCTGCCATCCGCAAATCATAGGTGGCAACAATCGGAGTTGGCATCGGCGAGGACAGCACAAGTTGGCGCACCTGATCGCGGCGCAGGACAATGTTATACACCTCGGCATTCTTCAAAAGCTCAGCCTGAAGTTCGGGTGACACCATGTCCGGGGCTGCCAGTTGGGCCAACGAGGCGATCTGCGCCTGTTTCAGATGGGCCAGCAGAAAGTCAGCCCGAAAGCGCGCCATCGACGGGACGAAGATCATCACCTCGGCCAACATGACGAACGCGACAGTCAAAAGCAGGAACCGCCCGGACAACGTGTTGAAGAAATTACCCCTGCCCCGCACCCGACTTTTATCCCTGCAACGTTACGGCAGGAACCTTTGAACGGCCCTGACCACGGTCTTGATAGCAGGGCTATCAAAGAGACGGGGGGAAAAATAGGCTCCTGCGGCACGTTTGGAGATTTCGCCGAGGGTTGGGTAGGGGGCAACCATGCCTGCTACGGCGGAAAGCTTCGTGCCGGACGACAAAGCCAGCACCCAAAGCGCGATCTGCTCGCCCGCGTTTGCGCCTGCCAGTGTGACGCCGATCACGCGGCCTTTCACGACCATCAGCTTTACAAAGCCCGCCGTCTCGCCATCGGTCACGGCGCGGTCCATGGCGGTGAAGTCAACCCGCTGCACGGTCAACGCTGTGCCATGGGCGGCGCGGGCCTGCGGTTCGGTCAGGCCGATCTGGGCCAGGTCAGGGTCGGTATAGGTCACGCGGGGGATCGGCGCGCTGGCTTTGGCGGGCAGGCCAAGCACGACCTGGCGCAGCACTACCCCTGCGTGATAGCCAGCAAGATGGGTGAACTGCGCCCCGCCCGCCGCATCGCCAATCGCAAAGATCCTGCGATTGGTGGTGCGCAAAGAGGCGTCTACCACCATGCCCTTGTCGTTGACCGCAACGCCTGCCGCCGCAAGGTTCAGCCGGTCCAGCGCCGGTTTGCGCCCCAAGGCCAGCAGCAGATGCGACCCTTCGACCGTGGTGCCGTCGGACAAGGTCAGCGCAAACCCCTTTGCCGTCGGGGCGACCGAGGCGGCCGTGCGCTTTTCCAGAAACGTCACCCCTTCGGCGCGCAGACTGGCACAGACCAGCGCCACAGCGTCAGGATCATCCTGCGCCATGATCTGACTGCGGGCGATGACGGTGACGGCAGAGCCTAACCTGCGGAACGCCTGCGCCATCTCGATTGACACCGGACCGCCACCGAGGATGACCAGCGCCTTGGGCAGGTCTGTCAGGGTGAAAATCGTCTCATTCGTGTGATAGGGCACGCGGTCGAGTCCCGGCAGGTCGGGGATGACCGCCTGCGCACCGGTGGCGATGATGATGCGGCGGGCGGTTATCACCTCACCCGCCGCTTCAACGCTGTCTGGGCCGGTAAAGCTGGCCCATGCACGGATCACCCGGACGCCAAGGCGTTCAAAGCGGTCCTGGCTGTCATGCGGGGCGATGGTGGCGATGGCACCATGGACATGCGCCATGACGGCTGCGAAATCGACCTGCGGAGTGGTGCCCGCCACGCCGGGACCACCCTGACGCACCGCTTGAGCGTGTTTTGCGGCCGAAAGCAGCGCCTTGGACGGCACGCAGCCGTAATTCAGGCAGTCGCCGCCCATCAACCCGCCCTCAATCAGGGTCACACGGGCGCCAAGCTGAACTGCCCCCGAGGCCAGCACCAGCCCGCCGGACCCCGCCCCGATGATGCACAGATCGGTGGAGCGGCGGGCCATTCTAGCCCTTCCGCCTGATGTAAAGTTTGTAGACCAGCGGGGCCATCGACAACAGCGCAAGACCCAGTAACGGCAGGGCGAACGCTGGCGTCAGCAGGATATGCAGGTTCGGATGTTCGCCCCGGGCAAAGACATCGCCCAGCCCGGCCCCCAGTTGGGTGTAGACGAAATCCGCCGGGATGATGCCGATAAAGGTCGTGATGGCAAAAGTCCGCAGGCGCACACCGACCAGTGCCGGCACGATATTGGACACCAAGAGGGGCATCACCGGGATCAGGCGCATCGACAACAGGACGGCAACCTGATGTTCTTGCAGCGCCTCTTGCAGCCGGGCCACCGCCCCGCCCCGCGCCTTTATCTGCTCCGCCAGTTCATGGCCAAACCCGCTGCTGGCCGCCGAAAACACCACCACAGCCCCGATTGTCGCGGCAATGACGTTGAAAATGACGCCGGGAAACAGGCCGAACAGAAAGCCCCCCGCCATCGCCACGACCAAAGAGCCCGGGATGGAGATGGCAACCAAGGCCGCATAGATCAGGATGAAGGCGAACGCGGTGCCCGCATAGTGCTGATCACGCATGGCCAAAAGGTCCTGCCGGTTCTGCTCCAGCCGGTCAAAGCTGACCATGTGACGAAAGAACAGGAACGCCACAAGCGCCAGGGCGGCAATCACCAGGATCGGTGCCCGGCGCAACAGGCGGGATGAGAAGGTTTCAGTCGGGCTCATCGTGTTTGTCATTTCTTGGCCGGTCTTATGAGGACCAGTCTTACATGGGGGTTAAGATCATGCGATGACCAGACCCTTCACATCCACTTGACCGCTTGACGAGAACGGCGCGGCAAAAAGGATACGGCGCGGGATGCGCGAGGGATCAGGGTTTAGGGTCGGGGCCGTGCATCGTGCCTCTGCGCGGTTCAGATCGGCCAGCTGCGTGACAGAAATGTTGCGGCCTGTCGTTGACTTGTCGGCCAACCCTCCTTAAAGGACGGCTTTCAAGTTGTACCGGCCTGCCGAATCCATCGAGGTTCGCGGGCGATGTCTAAGGAAGATCGCGATGAAGCGCACGTTCCAACCGTCGAACCTGGTTCGCGCCCGCCGCCACGGCTTTCGCGCCCGTATGGCAACCAAGGGTGGCCGTCTGGTGTTGAACGCCCGCCGTGCGCGTGGCCGTAAAAAGCTGTCCGCCTAAGCCCGTCCGGCCCTTGCGGGTCGGGTGATGGAGGCGCAAATGACACCGCCGAGGCCCTCGGATATCCAGGACAGCGTTCCTGAGACCGGGCAGCTTGCGGCGGTTTTATCATGTCTGATCGTGTTGCGCCAGCGCGCCGACTATCTGCGGGCTGCGCAGGGGCGCAAGGCAGGGACCGCTGGTTTCCTGCTGCAGGCCCGGTCGCGTGAGGATGGCGACGTGGCCGCCCGTGTCGGCTTTACCGCCAGCAAGAAAATCGGCAATGCGGTGTTTCGCAACCGTGCCAAGCGCCGAATGCGGGCTTTGGCGCGTGAGATTCTGGCCCCCGATGCCCGCCCCGGCTGGGATTATGTGCTGGTGGCCAAGCCCAATGCGACAGTCAGCCGCGACTATGCCCTGTTGCAGGACGACCTGCGCAGCGCCATCTTGCTGGTACACCGCGACAAAACGCTTGTGGAAAAACCGCGTGGTGGCAAGCAGTCTGAAGACAGACTAACTGCCGGGAAACTTTCTGACGACCACCTTCCGGCTGAAAATTCTGCCGGTGCCAAAGCGCCTGTGGAACCTGCCCAAAAGACATCCGGCGACCGTACATGACCCCGGCCGCCTACCTTTTGTCGCTGCCGGTGCGCGCCTATCGACTGGTGTTAAGCCCTCATGTCGGCCACGGCTGCCGCTATCAACCGACCTGTTCGGTCTATGCCCTTGACGCACTACAGCGGCACGGGGCCATCAAGGGCGGCTGGCTTGCCCTGCGCCGCATCGCCCGCTGTCATCCGATGGGCGGTCAGGGCTATGATCCGGTGCCGGGGGCTGACCCAAAGCATGACGCGGCACCGAAATGATCAGACCAGGGTCCACGCGCGCGAAAGCCCGTTTGATCGGCACGACAGGTCGCCGTCATTCCCTGCCCTTCTAAAGCTTTTCGAAACTGATGCTGACGTCGCCAAGCGTGACGCCGTATTTCATCATATACGCCCGGTTGAACGCGCGGGTGTCTGACAGCAGCCAAATCCAGTCATCAAAGCTGACCCGAGTGGTCTTGGTCTGCCCATTGGCCGAGGGAACCGGCAGATCAATCGTGTATTTCCAGTTGAAGCGGTCGCCCTGAACCTCACCCTTTGCCACGCCGATCACGCCGGGGGCGGTGCCTTCCCAAGTTTTGTCGCCCGTCTTGTGCAGGGTCCAGACGCGTTGTTCGGTCGAACCGTCCTCATAGACGAAATCCTCAACCAGTTTCAGGACTTTGCCATCCCAGTGGCCGTTGATCTTCACGGTAAATTGCCGCCTGACCGTACCAAGACGGTCCTGAAACTGGCCATGTGCAATGAATTTCCCGTCAAAGAACGTCTCAAGCTGGAACTGGCGCGACGACAGGCTTGGGTCGTTGAACGAGGGATGGCCGGTGCAGGACGCAAGGACGCCAACGCACAGCGACAAGGCTGTAGCGAGACCAAAGCTGATGTTCCATCCGGTGAAAGGCACGGCATTCTCCTGTGTTTTGAAAGATACGCGTCAATCGGGTGACTGGATGCGTTTTCGGCAGAGTCAAAACCGGAAAGTCGGATTTTATCGCCTTGGTGTGATCCATCATACTGGCCAAGGTCTGCTACCCCTTCAGGCGGGATACGGCATGCACGGGCTTGCGCCGCAGAGGGACCAATCTAGGAACAATCCTATGCAACTTCGGGATGTGGATTAACGAACCGTTTGCAATCGGATCCTAGTCTTGCCGGGACGCGGTCTGCCGCCGCGCCAAGTTAGGGGCGTAGCTGATGTTCTTTCGCAACCGGACCCATACCCTCACGCAGGTCACAACCGGGCTGAAGTGGCTGGCACATCAGTTCCGCAGACCGGAACTGATGGTTTTTGTGCCCGCCGTCACCCTCGCCGCGTTCTGGCTTGGCGGTGAACGGGTGCTGATCCTTGTGGCGCTTGGAACACCTTTGGTCTTTGCCGTCGCCGGGGCGTTTCGCACGGTCGCAGGGTCGCAAACCGTGTTGTCCGATGTCTTGACCGGGCTGGCGTTGCGGCCACAGATCGTGGTGATGATGGACACGATCCTGCGCGATGCGATGGTCACCGGAACCACGACCGCCTGCGCTGTGATCCAGTTTGACGATATGGACGAATTGGTCGACCGCCATGGCCGCGCCGCCCAGACTGAGATTCTGACACGCTGCGCCGAACGGATGTGCTCGGCCCTGCGCACCGGCGACGTTGTGGCCCGGCTTGAGGGTGGCGGCTTTGCCGTCGCCCTAGGTCCGGTGCGCCGCCTTGATCTGGAAAGCACGGTGCAGTTGTGTGCGCGCCTGCAATCGGCCCTGACCGCCCCGGTCAGCCTGAACGGGGCACGGCTGTATGTGACGGCTTCCATTGGATTTTGTCTGGGTGAACGCAGCCCGGCAGCGTCTGGTGCGGCGCTGCTGGACGCAGCGCAGGTCGCGGCGGATGACGCCTTGCGCAACGGGCCCGGTGCTATCCGCGCCTATTCGCCGGACATGACGCGGACCCGGGCGGACCGCGATGCGCAGCGTGAGGAACTAGAGGCTGCGCTGGATGAAGGCCAGATCCGCGCCCATTTCCAACCGCAGATTTCCACCGACACCGGGGCAATTTCGGGGTTTGAGGCGCTTGCCCGCTGGCATCATCCGACACGCGGCCTGATACCGCCCGCCGACTTTCTGCCTGCAATAGAAGATTGCGGCCTGTCGTCGCGGCTTGGCGAAGTGATGGTCTACAACGCGCTGATGGCGCTCAGCCGATGGGACAAGGCGGGGTTCAAGGTGCCGACCGTGGCGGTGAACTTCTCAAAATCCGAACTGCGCAGCCCCGGGCTTGCCAGCAAACTGAAATGGGAGCTTGACCGTTTCAACCTCGCGTCTGACCGGTTGACGATTGAAATTCTGGAAACCGTCGTCGCAGAGACCGACAATGACGTGATCGTTTTCAATATAGCGGCCATCGCGCAAATGGGCTGCGGCGTCGATCTGGATGATTTCGGAACGGGCCACGCCTCTATTACGTCGATCCGCCGATTCTCGGTGCGCCGGATCAAGATCGACCGCAGCTTTGTCACCCGGGTCGATGAAGACCGCGAACAGCAAAAGATCGTCTCGGCCATATTGTCGATGGCCGAACAGTTGGGGATGGAGACTTTGGCCGAAGGGGTCGAAACGCCCGGCGAACATGCGATGCTGGCGCAATTGGGCTGCGGCCACGTTCAGGGCTTTGGCATCGCTCGCCCGATGCCCGCCGAAGAAACGACAGAGTGGATCGCGCGCCACCTCGCCCGCCAGTCCGGTGCCCCGCGGATCGGCAACCGCGCCCGCTGAGACATTCATGGCGGCCAACAAATCAACTGACAAACCCACCATGAAACTGACCTTCAAACTGGCGGGCAAATTCAGGCCGTTGGCTTGGGCGGATGACCATTCGGCGTCGGGTACACCAGAGTCCGGTCCCGCAAGGCCCGTTTGCGGCGAAACCGCTTGACCTTTCATCCCCCCTGTCGTTGAACGTCGCCTGATTCAGCTTAGAAACGGCGGCGGTCCCGATGGACGATCAGAACAAGAATCTCCTGCTTGCAACCGTGCTTTCGGCCCTGGTCATCCTGATCTGGTTCGTGGCCGGTCCGATGCTTTTCCCAAGCTGGTTTCCGTCAGAGGTTGCGAACCTGACAGCCCTTCCGGCCCCAACCACGACCACCGCCACCCCACCCACGGTCGCCGATACCGCAACCGGCACGCCCAGTCTGACAGCCACTGCCGCGCCCGAGGCCCCGCGCCTGACGGTTGATACGCCGAAACTGACAGGTTCTATCTCTATGCTGGGCGGTCGGATCGACGATCTGGCGCTGAAAACCTACCATCAAACTGTCGACCCGATCTCTCCAACGGTTCAGTTGCTGTCGCCGGTTGGCAAGGACAAGCCGTACTATGCCGTGTTCGGATTCGCGCCGGGCAATGGCCTGACCGAGGCCGATGTGCCCGGTGCCAAAACGGAATGGAAGCTGACCAAGGGTGGTACTTTGTCGCCAGATCAACCGGTCAGCCTGACTTGGGACAACGGAAAGGGCCTGACCTTCACCCGCACCATCGCGGTCGACAAGGATTTCCTGTTCACGGTCAGCGATCACGTCGCCAACTCCGGCACGGTCGAGGCGCGGCTGGCACCCTACGGGATTATCGCGCGCCACGGCCTGCCCAAACTGGAAGGCGTCTATGTCGTCCACGAAGGCCCGGTCCGGCGGATTGACGGCGATCTTGAGGAATCCAAATACGCCGACCTGCCAAAAAAGGCCGATTTCGAAGGGGCCAAGGGCGAAGCTGTCGAGTCAAAAGGCGATGGGTGGATCGGATTCACCGACCATTACTGGATGACCACGCTGGTGCCCGAACAGGGTAAGCCCTTCACGGCAGTGACAAAATATACAGCCGGGGCCGATATTTACCAGGCCGAGGTGCGCGAACCCCTGATGACCATCGCCCCCGGTGCCAGTGCCGACAGCGCGATCCGATTTTTCGCCGGTGCCAAAGAGTGGGAGACGATTTCGGCCTATGAGAACAATCCCGGCTTCCTGTCGCGGCTGTTCGGCGCGAAAGTTGACCCCAATCAAGTCGCGATCCCGGGGTTTATTGACTCGATTGACTGGGGCTGGTTCTTCTTTTTGACAAAGCCGATTTTCTTCGTGCTGCACATGATGCACCGCTTTTTGGGCAATATGGGTCTGGCGATCATCGGACTGACCTTTATCCTGAAGCTGCTGGTGCTGCCGCTGGCCTACAAAAGTTACGTTTCGATGGCCCGGATGAAGGAATTGCAGCCGGAACTTGAGGCGCTGAAGGAAAAGGCGGGCGACGACAAAGCCAAGCTGCAGCGCGAGATGATGGCGCTGTATAAAGAGAAAAAGGTCAATCCGGCGGCGGGTTGTCTGCCGGTGTTCTTCCAGATCCCGATCTTTTTCTCACTTTACAAGGTCATTTACGTCACCATTGAATTGCGCCAGTCGTCGTTTGTCGGCTGGATCACCGATTTGTCGCAGCCGGACACCTCGTCTTTGTTCAACTTTTTCGGCCTGCTGCCTTGGGCGGTTCCGGATGCGACCAGCATGTTGCACACCGTATTTATCGGACTTTTGCCGATAATGTTGGGCGTTTCCATGTGGTTGCAGCAAAAGCTGAACCCAGCCCCGCCAGACCCTGCACAGGCGCAAATCATGGCGTGGATGCCGTGGGTGTTCATGTTCATGCTGGGGCGCTTTGCGTCGGGTCTGGTGCTGTACTGGATCACCAACAACACAATCACCTTCGCGCAGCAGTACATCATCATGTGGAGCCACGGGCGGCGGCCTGATATTTTTGGCAACATGCGGGCGGCGATCAAGAAACCTGCGGCTGTGGTGCCCAAGGCTGCCAACTCTGCCAAAGCCCCAAAAGCGCCGAAAAAATGACAGGGCGTCTGACCCATATCTTTCGCCATCCGATCAAAGCCCACGGACGCGAGGCTCTCGCGTCCGTTGTACTTTCGGCGGGGGAATGCTTGCCGTGGGACAGGCGTTGGGCTGTGGCGCATGAAGCGGCGCGCATTTCGGAAGGCTGGAACACCTGCAACAGCTTTCTGCGCGGGGTAAAGTCGCCGCAACTGATGGCGATGGAAGCGCGTTTTGATGAGGAAAATCAAACGGTTCACTTGTCCCATCCGCTGATAGGTACCCTAACGGTGAACCCGGATGACAAGGCCGATGCAACGCGGTTGATAGACTGGGTGCGCCCGCTGATCCCGGCGGATCGGGCGCAACCGGTCAAGGTGGTGCGCTTCGATGGCGGGATGACTGACAGCGACTATCCGACGGTGTCGATCCTGAATCATGCGTCGTTGGCCGATCTGTCCTCGCGGATGGGACTGGACCTGTCGATCCACCGCTGGCGGGCGAATTTCTGGATTGAGGGTGCCGCGCCGTGGAGCGAATTTGACTGGATTGGCAAGCGCTTAGCGGTTGGCAGCGCCGTGCTGGAAGTCACCGAACGTATTGGCCGCTGCCGCGCAACCTGCGTCAATCCCGCGACAGGTGAAGTGGAGGGCGAGACTTTGGCCGCCCTGACCGCCGCCTTTGGCCACACCGATTTCGGCATTTTTGCCAAGGTCGTTCAAGGCGGCCAAGTCGCCGTGGATGACAGATGGAGCCTGCTATGAGCCTGACTTTCCCCCTTGCCGACGAGCCAGAACACGAGGCGCGTGAGAAGGGCCGGCTGCTGTTTGCGGGCCCGGTTGATTTCCTGAAGGGCGTCGTCGGCATGGTTCACATGCCCCCTGCGGACCGGCTTGAGGTTTGCTTTGCGGGTCGGTCGAACGTCGGAAAATCAAGTCTGATCAATGCCTTGACGGGCCGCAAAAACCTCGCCCGGGCGTCGAATACACCGGGGCGGACGCAAGAGATCAACTTCTTTACCTTGGGTGAAGAGCGCTATCTGGTCGACCTGCCGGGCTATGGCTATGCCGAGGCGCCGATTGCGGTTGTGGCCAAATGGCAGGCGCTGCTGAAGCAATACCTCGCCGGGCGGCAGACGCTGCGCCGGGTTTTTGTGCTGATCGACACGCGGCACGGGGCCAAGGATGTGGACGAGGAAATTCTGACCCTGCTTGACCGGTCCGCCGTGACGTTTCAGGTGGTGATGACCAAGGCCGACAAGGTCAACGCGGTGACCCGTGCCGAGAATATCGCCCAAGTGCAGAACGCCCTGAAAAAGCATCCGGCGGCGTTTCCAGAGATCATCATAACCTCTTCCGAAAAGGGTGAGGGGATCGAAACCTTGCGGGCGATCATCGCAACGCTGGTGTGAAGACACTGCGTTAACCTGCCGAAATCGCCCACAAATCCCAGTCTTCAAACCGTCTTCATTCTGTCTTCTTTTTGTCTTTACGCGCGGTGCCGGTATCTGCCGTTAACCATTCCCGCACCTTAGACGTGTTGCGCGCCGTTGACCTGCAATTCGGACCCGGAAATATAGCTCGATTGGTCGGAACACAGAAACCAGATCGCATCGGCCACCTCCTTTGGTTGGCCAAGGCGGTTGAGCGGCAGCTTTTCCACGATCTTGTCGGTGCCGGGCGACAGGATGGCGGTTTCAATCTCACCCGGGGCAATCGCGTTCACCCGCACACCCAACGGGCCGAAATCATGGGCCATCTCTCGTGTCAGAGCGGCTAAGGCGGCCTTTGAGGTGGAATAGGCGGCCCCGGCGAACGGGTGCACCCGGCTTCCGGCAATCGAAGTGACGTTCACGACCGACCCTTTGGCTGCGGAAAGTTCGTTGATCAGCCCACGCGCCAGCACGATGGAAGCAAAGAAATTGACGTGGAACACTTGACCCCAGGTGCGCAAATCGGTGGTCAGGGTGGACAGACGCGCCCCGCCCGGCCCTTTGGGGCTGATGCCCGCGTTGTTGACCAGCGCGTCAAGCTTGCCGTTGATCTTGGACTTGATGACCTCAATTGCCGCAATGGTCTTGTCGGGTGAGGCGAGGTCGATCTGGATGTGATTCTCTTCCCCCCCCGGCCAGGGGCAGCGGACGTCGAAAGGTTGGCGCGAACAGGTCAGCACGCGCCACCCCTCGGCTGAAAAGCGCTTGACGGTGGCGTGACCGATGCCGCGTGAGGCCCCGGTAAGGACGATGGTTTTTTGATATGTCATGGCGCTATCCTACCCATGGATTGGCAAACGGCAAGGCGCTTGGCAGGGGCGCGCTTCTGCCGTAATTGGGGCGGGCAACCCGGAGTACCCCATGAAAGCCCAAACCGTGAGCCGTGAAGACGCCCTGACCACCGCCCGCCTTTTGTCCGAAACTTTGCCGCACCTTTTACGCTTTTCCGGCGCTGTGGTGGTGGTCAAGTTTGGCGGCAATGCGATGGGCGATGATGCGGCGATGGCAGAATTTGCCCGCGACATCGTGTTGATGAAACAGGTCGGCGTGAACCCGGTGGTGGTGCATGGCGGCGGGCCGATGATTAACGAGATGCTGACCAAGCTGGGCATCAAATCTGAGTTCATCCGGGGCAAGCGGGTGACCGACAAGGCCACGGTGCAGGTGGTCGAGATGATCCTGTCCGGACTGGTCAACAAGCGCATCGTGCAGGCGATCATGGATGCCGGGGGTCGTGCTGTCGGGATTTCGGGCAAGGATGATGACCTGATGGTGTGCGTGGCCGATGACCCGGAACTGGGTTATGTCGGTCGCCCGGTTGAGATGAACGTGCAGGTGCTGCGCGATTTGTACAACGCGGGGATCATTCCGGTTGTGGCCCCGGTCGCGACGGGGATGGCGGACAACGAGACGTTCAACGTGAACGGCGATACGGCGGCGGGGGCGATTGCCGGGGCCTTGCAGGCGGACCGCTTGCTGTTGCTGACCGATGTGTCGGGCGTGAAGAATGCCGCCGGTGAGGTGATGACCAACATCACGCCCGAGGAAATTCGGGCGATGATCGCGGATGGGTCAATCTCTGGCGGGATGATTCCCAAGACAGAAACCGCCCTTATGGCGCTGGAGCAGGGAGTGCGAGCGGTGACGATCCTTGACGGGCGCTTGCCCAATGCGGCCCTGTTGGAGCTGTTCACCGACCACGGTGCGGGCAGTCAGATCCGGACAACGGAACCGCGGGTCAAGCCGAGGGTGCGGCGCTGAACCCCGTTCAGGACGCGCTGGAGCCGCATTTTCTTGAGGTTCTGGGCGGCTTTCATGTCGATGGTGAGGCAGGTTTTCCAGCCGGCACCCGCACCGTTCTGATGATCGGGCCGAAAGAGCCGGGGTTTTGGCCTCATCTGCAGGTGCAACCTGAATGGGCCGGGCCGGACCCGGTGGACCGCTGGTCGCGTCGGGTCATCGGCAAACTCGCCTGCGATCTGGGGGCCAAGGCGCTGTTTCCGTTTGGCGGGCCACCCTATCAGCCGTTTTATGCCTGGGCTTTGCGGACCGGGCGGGTGTGGGACAGTCCGGTGCGGCTGCTGGTGCATGCGACCCAAGGCCTGATGGTCAGCTTTCGCGGGGCGCTGGCGTTGAAAGAGGTGGTGCCGGTGCCAGAGGCGGTGGTGCAGCCCTGTGAAGCCTGCCACAAACCGTGCCTTTCGGCGTGTCCGGTCGGCGCGCTGACAGAGGTGGGCTATGATCTGGCGCGCTGCCACAGTCATCTGGATCGTCCGGCGGGAACCGCGTGTATGACGGGCGGTTGTGTGGTGCGCGGCACTTGCCCCGCAGGCTATGCCTATGCAAGGATGAACG
Organism: Rhodobacterales bacterium; assembly: GCA_038231775.1. GTDB lineage: Bacteria > Pseudomonadota > Alphaproteobacteria > Rhodobacterales > Rhodobacteraceae > Stagnihabitans. Next base: position 21,474 of record JBBRKS010000030.1, read on the forward strand.
AGCAATCCGCCTATCACATGAGGCAGTTCCACCGATGAAGCGACTGATCCTGACCCGCCATGCCAAGTCCAGCTGGGACGATCCAGCCACACCCGACCACGACCGCCCGTTGAATGACCGCGGCAAGGCGGCGGCGGCGGATCTGGGGGTGTGGATGGCCTCTCGCGGATATGTGCCGGGTGAGGTTTTGTGTTCAGATGCGCTGCGGACCCGCAAGACCTGGTCGGGGCTGGTTCCGGCTTTGCCCGGTACTCCAGCTTTGCAACTGAAGCCCGCACTGTACCATGCCGGGCCGGATGTGATGCTGGCTGTGCTGCGGCACGCGACAGAAGATTGCGTGATGATGATTGGGCACAACCCGGGCATTGCAGAGTTTGCCGCCAGGGTTGTCGCCCGCGCCCCCTTGTCGGATGAGTTCAGCCATTATCCGACCGGGGCCACGCTGGTCTGCGATTTCATGGTCGACAGCTGGGCCGAGGTTGGCTTTGGCATGGGTGTGACCGCCGATTTCGTCGTGCCGGCAGAGTTTGTCGCGTGAAATAGGGTGGGATAACACGTGTGTTATCCTGTCTAACAATCTGATTTCGCTGAATTTTCTGAAAATTATTAGTGTTTTGTTAAGGTTTGCACTTGGCCTAACACCATAACCATCGCAGAAGGCCTATGGCGCAGGCCAGCCAGATCAGGACGAAAACGACGGCGGTGGTGCGGCTGATCGGGCGGTCTGCCGCTGTGGCTTTGGCGCGGAACTCTGCCATCAGGACAGGGTCGATCAGGCGGATCACCAGCATGATGCCCAAGGGCACGAGGATCAGATCGTCTAGATAACCGATCACCGGGATGAAATCGGGGATCAGGTCGATCGGTGAAAACGCGTAGGCCGCGACCGCCAAGGCCAGAACCTTGGCAAGCATTGGCGTGCGCGAGTCACGGGCGGCGATCCACAAGGCGAGGGCGTCGCGTTTGACGCCCCGCGCCCAAAGCTTCAGTCCGCTTAGACCCGTCAAGCCTAATGGCCAAGGATCTGGCTTAAGAACAGTTTGGTGCGGTCGGATTTGGGGTTGTTGAAGAACTCTTTCGGTTCGTTCTGTTCAACAATCTGGCCCTGATCCATGAAGATCACGCGATTGGCGACGGCTTGGGCAAACCCCATTTCGTGGGTCACGCAGATCATGGTCATGCCGTCTTTGGCCAGATCAATCATGGTGTCGAGCACCTCTTTGATCATTTCCGGGTCAAGTGCCGAGGTCGGTTCATCAAACAACATGATGCGCGGCTTCATGCACAGGCTGCGCGCGATGGCGACGCGCTGTTGCTGGCCGCCCGACAATTGGCCGGGGAATTTGTGCGCCTGTTCGGGGATTTTCACCTTTCCAAGGAAGTACATCGCGGTCTCTTCCGCCTCGCGCTTGGGGATCTTGCGGACCCAGATCGGCGCGAGGGTCAGGTTTTCCAGAATGGTCAGATGCGGGAAAAGGTTGAAGTGCTGGAACACCATGCCGACCTCTGACCGCACCTTGTCGATGTTTTTCACATCATTGGTCAGTTCGGTGCCGTCGACGATGATCTGGCCCTGCTGATGCTCCTCCAGCCGGTTGTTGCAGCGGATCAGGGTGGATTTGCCCGACCCGGACGGGCCGCAGACCACGATCCGTTCGCCCTTTTGCACGGTCATGTTGATGTCGCGCAGCACGTGAAAGGTGCCGTACCATTTGTTCATGGCGGTGATCTGCACGGCCACTTCATCCGAAACGGACATATCTGCGGGATTGGTCATCGCGGGTTCGGCCATTTGCGGCTCCTATCGGTGGTCGGTCATGAGCTTACGCTCAAGATAAAGGGAATAGCGGGACATGCCGTAGCAGGCGGCAAAGAAGATCGCGCCGACGAACAGGTAGGGCTCCCAGTAGATGCCCTTCCAGTAGATGTCGGCGCGCACGATGGTCGTGATGCCGCGCAGGGGTTCGGCAAGGCCGACAAAGGTGACAAGGGTGGTGTCCTTGAACAGGCCGATGAAGGTGGAGACGATGCCGGGGATAGAAACTTTCAGCGCCTGCGGCATGATGATCAGCCGCTGGGCCTGCCAGTAGTCAAGGCCCAACGCATCGGCCGCCTCAAACTGGCCCTTTGGCAGAGCGGCAAGACCGCCGCGGATCACCTCGGCGTTGTAGGCGGCCGAAAAGAAGGTGACGAGGATGACGACGCGCAGGATCAGGTCGAATTGCACCTGCGGCGGCAGGAAGTATTGCAGCAGCAGGCTGGCGGTGAACAGCATGGTGATCAGGGGCACGCCGCGCACGAATTCGATAAAGGCGACGGACAGCGACTTGATCAGCAGCATGTCGGATTGGCGACCCAAGGCCAGCAATACACCGATCGGCAACGAGATCGCGATGGACGACACACCGATCAAAAAGGACAGCACGAAGCCGCCGAACTTGTCGGACGGGACGGACTGGATGGCCAGCGGGATCAGGGATTGCAGGGCAGCGGCCACGGCGCCGTCCAAAGCCAGCCACCAGATGCAGGCCGCAACAAAGCCCGCAGCGGTCGCCATGACCACGCCGATCCGGGTGCTGAGCAGGCTGTAGACTATGGCCAGCACCCCAAAGCCCGCCATCATCATCACCGGCCCCCAGATCGAGCCGCCCCACAGCAGCCAGATCGTGGCAAAGGGGTACAGCAGAGTGACCGGCAGCAGGCGGGCGGGCGATTGCAGGACAAGGAAAAAGCAGCCGGCCATCAGGGCGGTGCACAGCGCCAGCAGCCACAGCGGGCCTTGCGCCAGTGACAGGCCGATCACTGTTAGCACCGCCACCACGCCGACCAGTTTGATCGCACTGCGCGGGTTGTCAGCGAACAGCAGCGGGGTCATTGCGACAAACATCAGGCCAAAGTCAAGGATCGGGCGCCAGTACGCCTCGGGCGGGTAAAAGCCGAAGATAAACTGATACCAGCGGGCGTGGATCACGGCCCAGCACGCACCAATGGCATCGGGGCCATAGTTGGCGGCGATGATGGTGCGGCATTCGGTCAGCGAATTGGCGGTCCACACCCCGTGCAGCAGCCATGGCAACGCCATCGACAGAAGGTAATAGACGGTCAGCACCGCGAGCACGGTCAGGATGGTGTTCAGCGGGCCGGAGAACAGATTCTCACGCAGCCACTTGACCGCACCACGTTCTGTGACGGGCGGCGATTGGGGTGGCAGCATCTGGGTGCGGACAAAGTTCATCCTAACGCTCCTTCAGTTTGACAGAGGCGTTGTAAACGTTCATCACGCTGGAAATCAGCAGGCTGATGATCAGATAAATCAGCATCATCAACAACATGCACTCCAGCTCTCGGCCGGTCTGGTTCAGGGTGATGCCGCCCAAGGTGCCGCGCAGATCAAGGTAGCTGACCGCGATGCCAAGCGAGGTGTCCTTGGTCAGCGACAGAAATTGCGAGATCATTGGCGGCAGGATCACCCGCAGCGCCTGTGGCAGGATCACAAGGCGGGTGGTGATGCCCGGGCGCAGGCCAAGAGCGAAAGAGGCTTCGGACTGGCCGCGCGAGATGGCCTGAATGCCGGACCGCACGATTTCGGCGGTGACGGCGGCGTAGTACAGGGTCAGCGCGATGGTCAGGGCGGTGAAGGCGTGGTCAAACTGGATGCCGCCCTGAAAGTTGAAGCCCTTGAACACCGGGTATTCCAGATGAAATCCCATCGCGAACAGGGCCGCGAGCGTTGGCCCTGCAAGCACAAGGATGCTTTGCCACCATGTCACCGGGCGCAGTCCGGTTGCTTCCTGAACGGCTTTGGCACGGCGCAGGATCAGGCGATTGACGTAGATCGAGCCCGCGAACAGCGCGAAAATGAAGAGGAGGGAGGTGTTGATCGGGAACGAGTCCGATCCCAGCGCCGGCAGCGGGTGGTCCAGCAGTGGCAACGGCACGTTGGACGACCGGTTGGTGATGGCGACCGAATCCCACAACATCATCGAGGCTTGCGAGACACCGTCGACGACCTTGAAATCCTTGGGCTGCGGGCGCGATTCGACCAGAACGGTGGCAACCAGGATCATCCACAGGATCAGCGGAACGTTGCGAAAAATCTCAACATATACACCGATCAGGCGTGAGACGATCCAGTTGTGCGACAGGCGGAGCACGCCCAGAAACACGCCGAGGATGGTTGACAGGATGCAGCCGATCACCGCCACGACAAGCGTGTTCAAAAGGCCCACGATAGCGGCGCGGCCATGCGACATGTCGTTGTTGTAAGGGATCAGATGCTGGCCAATGTCATAGCCGGCGCGGCGGAACAGGAAGGAAAAGTCGATGTCCTTGCCCTTGAGTGCCAGATTGGTGCGCACGTTGTCGACCAGCCAGCCGGCGAAGATCAACGCGAGGATCAGCACGATCACCTGAATGGTGATGGTACGATAGCGGGTGTCGTAAATAAGCATCCCGAACCGAAACTGGGGTTTCGGCAGATCGCTGGCTATTGCCATTTTTTCCCCCTGAGCGCCGCTGGTCCGGTTTTCCGGTTATGATCCCTGCGGGTGCAGGGTCGTGACGGGCATTATAGTTAGGCCGATGGTGATCGAAGAAGGGCGCGACCCGAAGGTCGCGCCCGAAGTCTTTCTAGCGGAACGGCGGGGCGTATTGCAGGCCGCCCTGGGTCCACAAGGCGTTCAGGCCTCGGGCCAGACCGATCGGGGTCGAAGCGCCGATGTTCGCCTCAAAAATCTCACCATAGTTGCCATTGGCGGCGACGGCGTTCTTGGCCCAGGCGTTGTCCAGACCCATCATCTTGCCCATGTCTCCTTCAAGTCCAAGGAAGCGGCGGATTTCCGGGTCGGTGGTCGACGAGGCAACCTCTTCGATGTTGGCTTTGGTGATGCCTTTTTCTTCAGCCGTCACCAGCGCGTAGAAGGTCCAGCGGACGATATCGCCCCAGTTGTTGTCGCCGTGACGCACGACCGGGCCAAGCGGCTCTTTCGAGATGATTTCCGGCAGGATCACGTAGTCATCCGGCTTGGGCAGCGTGGCGCGCGAGGCAGCCAGACCTGACGCGTCGGTGGTGTAGGCGTCGCAAGCCCCTGCGAGGAACTGCTTTTGCGCCTCGGCATCATCGGCCACGGTGACGGGCGTGTACTTGATGTTGTTCGACTTGAAGTAGTCGGCCAGGTTCAGTTCGGTCGTGGTGCCGGTTTGAATGCAGATCGTGGCGCCATCAAGCTCTTTGGCCGATGACACGCCAAGGTCTTTTTTGACCATGAAGCCCTGACCGTCATAGTAGTTCACGCCGGCCCAATCGAATTTCAGGTCGGTATCACGCGAATAGGTCCAGGTCGAGGTGCGGACCAGCAGGTCAACCTCACCCGAGGCGAGCGCTGTGAAACGGGTCTCGCCAGTGGTGGGGACGTATTTCACCTTGCTTTGGTCGCCAAAGACTGCTGCGGCCACAGCTTTGCAGATATCGACGTCAAAGCCCTGATAGTTGCCGTCAGCGTCCGGTGCGCCAAAGCCGGTCAGACCGGTGTGCACGCCGCAGTTCACGACCCCACGTGCTTTGACATCGTCGAGTGTGCCTGCGGCAGCCATGCCTGCCAGCAATGCGCCGGCGGCGAGTGTGCCGAAGAATACGGTATTCTTCATATGTGTCTCCCTGAGATCCCCGTTTTGGGGGATGATTATGCTTGCCTGCCTTTTGGGCAGAGACCGGCGGCTTTGGCCACCAGTATCGCCGATCATCGGCCATTGCCGTTTAAAAGGTCAAGTCTTTATGCCCAAAGCGCTTGGGCTTGGCCGTTGTGATGAAAAAAAGAGCCATATTGCGGGGCGTGCCGGGTTTTGGCCCGATCAGAGGGCAGGGGAATTACCCACAGAGGGAATAAAACACTGACGCGTGGTGAAATGCCTGACGTTTGAGGGCGGCAGCGGCGGCGGCGTCTTCATCCGTGCCCCAGAGTTCGATCTGCCAGTCTTCGTCGATTCGAGACAGCTGCCAGCCTTCGTCAGCCGTAAGACGGCCACGGGCGACGGCGAACGCAAGGACAAGAGAGCCGGAAATTGACACAAGGTCGTGAAACGCGGCAAGGCGGAACTGGCCAAGGTCTTGGACATGGGCGCGCAGGGTGGCGATGGCGGCGGAGTCTTGCGGGATGGCGACCACACCGGTGGTGACGTTCAGCGCCGCGTGCAGGGTTTCGGCGGACCAGTCCAGAAGCGGGTCCCAGCCTGTGTGTTGGCGGGCGATCAAAGCGGGCGGCCCTGCGGCGCGGTAGCACAGATGGTCGGTCTCGCCGTAAGCGGTCAGCAGGTCGGCAACCTCATCATATTGGGGCAGAACCTTGTCGATGGCGGAATTGGCCATGCGGGTGTGCGGCATGGTTTCAGGGTTCACCAAACCGGTCTGGGCATCCCATTCGGCTGCGATGAGGTCGGCGAGTTCTTTGGTCGGCAACAAAAGCGGTTGCTTGGCCGGGGTCTTGACCTTGCGGGTGTCAAGGTGGATGGCAAAACCGTCCGCCTCTGCCACCACATAGGCGGTTTTCCAGAAGCGTTTCGGCTTCCACTGGCTCATGCTCGGTGACCGAAGGGGTCGGCGGGCACGTCCTTTTCGTTCCAGTCCAGCATCTTCCAGGTCTTGGCCATGTGATCGGGGAGGGGCGCGGTGAAGGTCATCATTTCACCCGTCACAGGGTGTTCAACCTCTAGCCGGCGGGCGTGCAGGTGCAGTTTGCGGCTGACATCGCCGCCGACCGAGGCCCCCCAGCCGTCGCCCATATTCTCGGCTGTCGAGCCACCGTATTTGCCATCCCCCGCAATGGGATGGCCGATTTCGGCCATGTGGGCGCGCAGTTGGTGGGTGCGGCCTGTGACCGGCTCCAACGCCATCCAGGACATGCGGGCACCCAGGAACCACAGGGTGAAAAAGTCGGTCTGGGCACGCTTGGCATCCGGGTATTCTGCCATTTTGGCGGGGTGGATGCACAGCATCTTTTCCCCCTCACCCCGACCGCCGGGGGCTTTCATCAAGCCGTATTTGATCGAACCCTGTTTTGGGTTAGGCACACCGGCCACAAGCGCCCAATAAATCTTGCGGGTGTTGCGGTGGCGCAAAGCCTCTGACAAGCGGCGTGCAACACGGTCGGTGCGGGCCAGCATCAAAAGACCAGAGGTGTCCTTGTCCAGCCGGTGCACCAGTTTGGGCTTGTCCTTGTAGCCAAACTTCAACGCCTCGGCGAGGCCGTCAACATGGCGGTCGCCCATGCCAGAGCCACCCTGCGAGGCAAGGCCTGCGGGCTTGTTCAGCACGATCATGTGGTCGTCTTTCCACAACACGGCGTTCTGGATCATCTTGGTATCGGCCGCACTGATCTTGCCATCGGGTTCGTATTCCGGTGCGGCACTATCCGGCAAGGGCGGCACGCGGACGGTCTGGCCCGGCAGCACGTGGTCGGACGCCTTCACGCGACCCGAATCGACGCGCAACTGCCCGGTGCGGCACATCTTTTCGACCGCGCCTTGGGTGATCTGAGGGAATTTGCGCTTGATCCAACGATCAAGGCGCTGTTCGCCTTCATCTTCGGTCACGGCGATCAGTTGAACAGCGCTCATGCAAACAGTCTTTCGGCGAGGGCCGCGCCCAAGGCGACGGCGATAAGGGACAGGACGACGGAGGCTGCGACATAGGCGAGGGCATTGGCGCCCTGCCCCGCGTGCCACAGCTTCAACGTGTCCAGCGAAAAGGCGGAAAAGGTGGTAAAGCCGCCAAGGATGCCGGTCATCAGAAACGGAGACAGGCTGGTGCGGCTGGCGAGGGCGACAAAAAGCGCGCCCATGGCAAAGCTGCCCGTGACATTAACCGCGAGGGTGGCAAAAGGGGCGCCGATGGCGGCTATGGTCAGATAGCGCAGCACAGAGCCTATCGCGCCGCCAATGGCGACTTGGGTGAGGGTCAGGAACATGCAGGGTCTCTGTGCCCTTGGTGGGATTTTGTCAAGCAGGGTTGGGCGAAACGATTTTTCTGCGAAAAATCAGGGGCGAATTTTCTGCGAAAATTCTATCGGGAGGTTTCGCAGAAAAATTGAGGGCATGATTTGCGATCTGTCAGTCGGCCTGGCGTTTGGCACGCAGCTTGACAAAATAGTCGATCCGCTTTTTCAGGTCCCGTTCAAAGCCGCGTTCGGGCGGGGTGTAATAGACTGGACGCTTCATGCCATCGGGGAAATAGGTCTGACCAGAAAAGGCGTCTTCCGCATCGTGGTCATAGGCATAGGTGGCGCCGTAGCCGAGGTCTTTCATCAGCTTTGTCGGCGCGTTGCGGATGTGCAGCGGTGGCGGCAGGGAACCCGTCGCTTTGGCGGCGGCGCGGGCGGCACTGTAGGCGGCATAGACCGCGTTGGATTTGGGGGCGAGGGCGAGGTAGACGACGGCCTGCGCCAAAGCGAGTTCGCCTTCGGGACTGCCCAGACGTTCGTAAGTCTGCCAGCCGTCGAGGCAGATTTGTTGTGCCTGCGGGTCGGCAAGGCCGATGTCTTCGATGGCCATCCGAGTGATCCGGCGGGCGAGGAAACGCGGGTCCTCTCCGCCTTCCAGCATGCGGGCAAACCAGTACAGGGCGGCGTCGGGGTCTGAGCCGCGGACGGATTTGTGCAGGGCGGAGATGAGGTTGTAGTGTTCTTCGCCCGATTTGTCGTATTTCGCGGCACGGCGCATCAGGCGAGTGGACAACTGGTCAGTGGTCAGGGGTTTGGTGAGTGTCCACGCCATGATCTGTTCGATCAGGTTCAAAAGGGTGCGGCCGTCGCCATCGGCCATGTCGATCAGGGTTTCGCGGGCGGGGCCGTCGAGGGGCAAGGCGCGTTGCAGCTCTTGTTCGGCGCGTTGGGCAAGGTGTTCAAGGTCAGTCAGGGAAAGTCGTTCCAGCACAATGACTTGCGCCCGCGACAAAAGGGCGGCGTTCAGTTCAAAGCTGGGGTTTTCGGTCGTGGCGCCGACCAACAGGATTGTGCCGTCCTCCATATAGGGCAGGAAGCCGTCTTGCTGCGCCTTGTTGAAGCGGTGGATTTCGTCGACGAACAGCAGGGTGCCGCCGGGTTTGCCATCGCGCCCGTTCTGGCGACGGATTTTGGCGGTTTCAAAGACTTTGCGCAGGTCGGGGACACCCGTGAAGATAGCGCTGATTTGAACGAAATGCAGGTCGGTTTGTTCGGCCAGAAGGCGGGCGATGGTGGTTTTGCCAACACCCGGTGGGCCCCACAGAATCAGCGACGACAGCGAGTGCGCGGCCAGCATGGAGCCTAACGGGCCTTCGGGCGACAGAACATGGGTCTGGCCGATCACCTCGCCCAGTTTGCGCGGGCGCAGACGGTCGGCGAGCGGGCGCGGCGCATCCGGGGCGGTGGCGGGGGAGTCAAAGAGGTCTGCCATGGCGGCAGATTAGACCATGCGGCGGTCGGGGGGAATTGCCTGTGTGGTCAGGGCGTGGGCGTCTTTGAGACGCATCTATCTGCCGTTGCCGGTGTGCTGTTGGAAAACACAGGGCCCGCAACCTTTGGGTGCGGGCCCTGTGGGATGTGCCTGATCGCGGGGATCAGCTTTCGTAATTGTCTTCGGCGGCGACGCGGGCCTTGTCGGCAGCGCCTTTGGCGGTCGGATCGCGGTCAATAAATTCAATGATCGCCATCGGGGCCATGTCGCCGTAGCGGAAGCCGGCCTTCAGAACGCGGACGTAACCGCCCTGACGTTCCTTGTAGCGCGGCCCGAGGATTTCGAACAGGCGGGCCACATACTGGTCTTGCTTGAGCTGCGAGGCAGCCTGACGGCGGGCGTGCAGGTCGCCGCGCTTGGCAAGGGTGATCAGCTTTTCGATGATCGGGCGCAGTTCTTTGGCCTTGGGCAGGGTGGTCTTGATCTGTTCGTGTTCGATCAGCGAGCCGCACATGTTGGCGAACATCGCTTTGCGGTGTTCGTGGGTGCGGTTGAGGCGGCGGTAGCCGGAACCATGGTTCATGTTGTTCTCCTGGAACGTGTTTTGCTTTGTCTGGTGGGGCCTACGTGTGGCCTCACTCTCCTTGGGGCTTGCGCCCATATTTTCCCCGGCGGTCCGGGCATTTTTGGCGTGTGAGTCGGGGTTTCCCCCGACCTACGTTAGAATTGGTCTTCGAAGCGCTTGGCCAGGTCTTCGATGTTTTCCGGCGGCCAGTCTTCAACTTCCATGCCAAGGTGCAGGCCCATGCCCGACAGCACTTCCTTGATTTCGTTCAAGGATTTGCGGCCAAAGTTCGGGGTGCGCAGCATTTCGGCTTCGGT
>JBBRKS010000031.1:0-31357 GCA_038231775.1 Rhodobacterales bacterium
TCCCGGCAGCGTGGCCCCGGGCCTGCATTTCGTGGCAACCCCGATTGGTGCGGCGCGCGACATTACGCTGCGCGCGCTGGATATTCTGGCCGGAGCGGATGTGCTGGCCGCCGAAGACACCCGCACGCTGCGCCATCTGATGGAACTGCACGGGGTGGCGCTGAACGGTCGCATGGTTCTGGCCTATCACGACCACAATGGCGACCAGATGCGCCCCCGCTTGCTGGAGGCGCTGAAAGCCGGCAAATCGGTCGCCTATGCGTCCGAAGCGGGAACGCCGCTTGTCGCGGACCCGGGCTATCAACTGGCACGCGCGGCCATCGACGCAGGCCTGACGGTCCTTGCCGCCCCCGGCCCGTCGGCACTTTTGTGCGCGCTTAGCGTTTCCGGCCTGCCGACTGACCGCTTTTTCTTTGCCGGATTTCTGCCGCCCAAATCTGCGGCGCGTAAATCTGCCCTGCGCGACCTGTCGCTGGTGCAGGCTTCACTGATTATTTACGAATCTCCACGCAGAATAGAAGCGTGCCTTGGGGATTTGATCGCGACGTTCGGGGGCGAAAGACAGGCTGCGTTGTGCCGCGAACTGACCAAACGCTTTGAAGAAATAACACGCGGTACCTTGGCGTTTGTGGCCGAAAGCGTGGCTGGGCGTGACGTAAAGGGTGAAATTGTTCTTGTGATCGACCGCGCTGTGCCGGTCGCCGCAGATGCCGCAACGGTGGAGGATGCCTTGAGACGTGCCTTGATGACCCTGTCCAGCAAAGACGCCGCCGCTCAAGTCGCCGAAGCTTTCGGGTTGCCGCGTCGCGATGTTTATCAGTTGGCGCTTTCGCTGGCGGGGCGTGCAGAATGAAGCGTGCGTCCTCACTTTGCACAACCCGCGAATCATCGCGCGGACTACGGGGGCGAACGGCCTTTCTTGCGGGCATGGCGGCAGAGGATCAGGTTTCCCGACTGTATGACTGCTCTGACCGACCGGTGATTGCTCGGCGCTGGCGCGGCTCGATTGGTGAAATTGACCTGATCGCCCGCGAGGGGGACACGGTTGTTTTCATCGAAGTCAAGAAAAGCACAAGTCACGCCGCAGCCGCCGAACATCTGACTTATGGCCAGATGCAACGGATCATGGCGACCGCCTCAGAGTTTGTGGGCGGCGAACCTTTGGGTCAAAACACCGACATGCGGTTTGACGTGGCTTTGGTTGATGCACAGGGCGTCATAGAGATCATCGAAAACGCGCTGGCCGCGTGATCCCGGGCGATCATTTTTTCACATCCAGAAACGTCTGATCCCGCCCGGTCTGATCAATTGCATCTGGCGTCGGGCTGCGTCATCAAGGGGGCCAAACCAAGGAGACGGTCATGGCCCTGAAAATTGCCCTGCAGATGGACCCGATCGGGTCGGTGAACATCAACGCAGACAGCACCTTCCGCATCGGACTTGAAGCGCAGGTGCGGGGGCATGACCTGTTTTACTATGCACCCGACCGTCTGGCTTTTGTCGAGGGGCGGGTGACCGCACGCGGCTTTCCGATCAAACTGCGCCGCGAACTTGGCAATCACGTGACTTTTGGACCAGAGACCGAGGTCGATCTGGCCGATTTCGACGTTGTCTGGCTGCGTCAGGACCCGCCGTTTGACATGGGGTACATCACCACCACCCATCTGCTGGACATGATCCACCCGCGCACGCTTGTGGTCAATGACCCTTTCTGGGTGCGCAACTGCCCGGAAAAGCTTCTGGTCCTGCAATTCCCGGACCTGACACCTCCGACTGCCGTTTCCCGTGACCTTGCGACGATCCGCGCCTTCAAGGCCCGCCACGGTGACATCATCCTCAAGCCGCTTTATGGCAATGGCGGCGCGGGTGTGTTCCGGCTGGACACCAACGACCGCAACCTTTCCAGCCTGTTTGAGCTTTTCACCGCGACCAGCCGCGAACCCCTGATCGTTCAAAAATTCCTGCCCGACGTGGCAAAGGGTGACAAGCGCATCATCCTGGTCGACGGAGAGCCGGTTGGTGCCATCAACCGTGTGCCCCAACCCGGAGAGACGCGGTCGAACATGCATGTCGGCGGGCGGCCCGAAAAGATCGGCCTCACCCCGCGCGATCTGGAAATTTGCGCCGCCATCGGCCCGACTTTGCGCGAAAAAGGTCAGGTTTTTGTCGGCATCGACGTCATCGGCGACTGGCTGACCGAGATCAACGTGACCTCGCCGACCGGCATTCAGGAACTGGAGCGGTTCGACGGCACCAACACCGCCGCCCGCATCTGGGAGGTTATAGAGGCCAAGATCGCCGCCCGGGGATGAGCGTAAGGCTGGCAATCCTGAACATCTGCCTGCGCCGGTTTGCGCGCCCCATGATTGCCCGCGCCTTTGACCCTGCGATTTCGCGCAGGCGCTTTGCCCGTGTCGCACATATCTTTCTCCGCCCGCCCTTCATGCTGCATCTGCCCGGCAGTTTGCACCGCGTAACCGCGCGGCCTCGGTCAGATGTCCATATCATCCTGTATTTTCACGGCGGCGCCTATCTCACTGGCAGTCCACAGACCCATGCGGCCTTGGCCGGACGGCTTGCCAGACTGACCGGGCTTGCGGTGTTTTTGCCAAAGTACCGTCTGGCGCCGGAACACGCCGCCCCTGCCGCCTTTCAGGACGCGATTGCAGCCCACACCGTCCTGCTGGCCAAGGGCTATGCCGCCCACCAGATCATCCTAGCGGGTGACAGCGCGGGCGGTGGTCTTGCGTTTGCACTTTTGTCGCATCTGTGCGAGGCGGGCCAGACACCTGCCGCCCTGATCACCTTTTCGCCCTGGACCGATATGACCCTGACGGGCGAAAGCCTGCGCACCAATGCCCGGCGCGAGGTCGTGCTGCCGCCCGAACGGCTGCACGATGCTGTGGCTTTGGTCCTGGGCGACCTGCCCGCCAACGACCCCCGGATTTCACCCCATTTTGCCAAATTCCCCAAGCCGCCGCCGGTTTTCATTCAAGTCGGAAGCACTGAAATCCTGTTGGACGACAGCCGCAGGATGGCCGAAATCTTGCAGCGTGCGGGCGGCAAGGTCACCTTGCAGGTGTGGCCCGATTGCTTTCATGTCTGGCAAATTCTGGATGGCTGGTTGCCCGAAAGTCGGCAGGCCCTGCAAGAGGTTGCGCGGTTTGTAGATAATCTTACGCCTTGCCCGTGACCGACAGCCGGTAGCTGACCGCCTCTGCCACATGAGGCCTGCGCACGTCACGCTCTCCGGCAAGATCGGCGATGGTGCGCGCCACCCGCAGGACGCGGTGATACCCCCGCGCCGTCAGACCAAACCGCTCTGCCACCTTGGCCAGCAATTCGCGGCTTTCGGTGTCGGGTGTTGCGATCTCTTCCAAGAGGGCGCCCTCGCTTTCCGAATTCACCCGCACCTCGGGATGGTCCTGGAAGCGGTCGGTCTGCACCTCACGCGCCTTGGCGACGCGTGACGCCACCGTGGCCGAGGTTTCACCAGAGGCGGGCAGGTCAAGATCGGAATAGGCGACCGGGGGCACATCGACCCGCAGATCAAAGCGGTCCATCAACGGGCCAGAGATGCGGCCAAGGTAATCGTCGCCGCACTGCGGCACCCGCGCGCAGGCCCGGGCCGGGTCGGTCATGTAGCCGCATTTGCACGGATTGGCGGCGGCGATCAGCAGGAACCGGCAGGGATAGCGCACATGGGCATTGGCCCTTGCGACCACGATGTCGCCAGACTCAATCGGCTGACGCAGGGTTTCCAGAACCGGGCGCGGAAACTCTGGAAACTCATCCAAAAACAACACGCCGTTGTGGGCCAGACTGATCTCCCCGGGTTTGGCCCCCTTGCCGCCGCCGACAATCGCCGCCATCGAGGCGGTGTGGTGCGGCTCGCGAAATGGTCGCGCCCTATTGATGCCGCCTTCGGTCAAAAGTCCGGCGAGCGAGTGGATCATCGAGGTTTCCAGCGCCTCTACCGCCGACAAGGGCGGCAAAATTCCCGCCATCCGCGCCGCCAGCATCGACTTTCCCGACCCCGGCGTGCCGACCATCAGCATGTGGTGCCGCCCTGCCGCCGCAATCTCCAGCGCTCGTTTGGCGCGTTCCTGCCCCTTTACATCGCGCAGGTCGCGCCCCGCAGGTGCGGCCAGAACCTCGCCGGCCTGCGCGACCTGCAAGGCCTGACGTCCGGTAAAATGGGCGACAATCTCGGTTAGGGAACTTGCGGCCAGCACTTCGGTCGCCCCGACCCAGGCCGCTTCGGCCCCGCAGGCCTTGGGACATAGCAGCATTTTACCCTCGGTGGCTGCCGTGACCGCCGCAGGCAAGGCCCCCAGAACCGGCATCAACCGGCCATCCAGCGACAATTCGCCAAGGGCGACAAACCCCTCAACATCTTCCTTCGGGATGATCTCGATGGCCGCCAGAACAGCCAGCGCAATCGGCAGATCGAAGTGTGAACCCTCTTTCGGCAAATCCGCTGGCGACAGGTTCACCATGATCCGCTTGGACGGCAAGGCGATCGACATGGCATTCAGTGCCGATTTCACCCGTTCACGCGCCTCTGAGACGGCCTTGTCGGCCAGACCCACCACCCCGAAATACGGCATGCCAGAGGCCACGGCACACTGCACCTCGACCAGACGCGCCTCGACCCCTTCAAAGGCCACAGTAAAGGCCCGCGCCACCATTCCCAGCCTCCGTTTACCTTTCTTAACTGGTACAGCCAGAATGGTTTATGAAAGGTAAACAGCGCCCCTTTGATTCTGGCCCAAATATTCCACGGGGGTACGGGGGTGTGAAACCCCCGCTTTTGGCGACGGGTGCGTCGTTTTCGCCTTAGGCCTGAACCAACGCCATGAACTTTGGCCAAGCCTGCGGGTCAGCCATCGTCTTGTCGCGGCAAAACGCGTTGCAAAATCCGTAGCGTATGCCTTTCATTTCAAGCGCATGGGTCACAGGCTTGCCAGAATAGGGGCAAATGGCGTTCACCGCCTCGGTCCCTTTTACGGCATGCGCGGCAATCGGCACCGGGCCGGGCCACGGGCGCTGGGGCCAGTCGCGGCGGTAAAATTCCTGATCCGCACCGTCCACCAATCCCATCGCCCGCCATTGCCGAAAGGATGTGTGGGCCAGATGGGCCTGCACATAGGTCATAGCGTCAGCCGAAACCGGCAGGTTGTAGCTCGCAATCCGGCTGGCCACCGGAGCATAAAACGCGTCCGCTGCCGAATAGGCCCCGGCCAGCCACGGCCCGCCGGTCTGTTGGAGCGCCCACGCCCACAAAGCCTCAAGCCGCCGCAGGTCGGCCAGAACGGGCTCAGGCGGCTCGCAAGTGGTATAGCTGACCCGCAGGTTCATCGGGCAATGGCTGCGCAGGGCGGTAAAGCCTGTATGCATCTCGGCCACCAGAACGCGGGCCACGGCGCGGGCTTTCGGGTCTGCCGGCCAAAGACCTGCGTCCGGGTGGCGCGAGGCCAATTCTTCTGCGATGGCAATGGTTTCGGGCACCACAACACCGTCCGGCGTGCGCATCGTCGGGGCGGTGCGGCCCGGAAAATAGTCGCGCAACATCGTGGCCAGTTCGTCGGTATAAAGTCGCGCCGAGTAGGTTTTGACCGCTATGCCAAACGCATCGAACAACAGCCAGCCGCGCAGCGACCAACTGGAATAGGCCCGGTCACCGATCACAAGATCATAGGTCATCACATCTCCTCTTTTGGTCAAGGTTAGGACAAGACCGGCCCGACGCAAAACGTTGCTTTGTGGGGCGATCCATCACATATCCTGATGAAACCCGTCCGGCAGATGGCCTTTCAGGACCATCGGCAGCCCGGCCATCACCGCCACAACCAACCCGGCCGCCCCGGCCAACTGCTGGTTCAGCCGCCCTTGATAGTCCCGAAAGGCACGGGCCAGCGCATTGTCCGGCACGATGCCCCAGCCGACCTCGTTCGAGACGACAACAACCGGGGCGCGGCATCCGGTCAACGCCTTAAGAAGCCCGGCGCATTCCTGCACTATGTCAGCCTCGGCCAAAAGAACGTTGGTCAGCCAAAGGGTTGCACAATCCAGCAATACCACGTCGCCCGACGGCACCTGTGCCAGAACGGCGGCTACATCACGCGGTGCCTCATGCGTGATCCAATCGCTGCCCCGGTCGGTGCGGTGTGCCGCGATCTTCGCCCGCATCTCGTCATCCCAAGCCTGCGCGGTGGCGATGTAGTGCCGGGGTCGGCCGGTCGCCATGACCAGCCGTTCGGCCAGCCCGGACTTTCCCGACCGCGCCCCGCCGATCACCAGACTTAACCCCGGTAATTTCCGCTGTTCCAGTGATCCAACCATGATCGGGGCGCGTACCATACTCAAAGACCGCAGGCAAATGCGGACGCTCTGGGAAAAAGTCGTACAATGTGGGAACCGCGCCATGGCACAGGAACAATTCGCTGACATCAGACTGACCTCTAAGGCCCGCTCTGCCGCCCTGTTGAATGCCGAGCAAGAGGGCACCTTGGCCCGCGCCTGGCGTGACCATGGCGACAAGGCAGCCCTCGACAAACTGATCACCGCCTACATGCGGCTGGCTTTGTCGATGGCCGCCAAGTTCCGCCGCTATGGCGCGTCGATGCCGGACCTGACGCAGGAAGCCGCCATGGGCCTGATGAAAGCGGCCGAGAAGTTTGACCCTGATCGGGGCGTGCGCTTTTCGACCTATGCTATGTTCTGGATCAAGGCGCAGTTGCAGGATTACGTGATGCGCAACTGGTCTATGGTACGGACCGGTTCGACCACCTCGCAAAAGTCTTTGTTTTTCAATCTGCGCCGGGTTGAAGCCCGTCTGTCCCGCGAGGCCGCCGCGGAAGGGCGCACGCTTGAGGGGCAAGATCTGCGCGTGGCTGTGGCTGTGGAGTTGGGCGTGCCTTTGAACGATGTGGCGATGATGGAGGGTCGGTTGGCTGGTTCTGACGCCTCGTTGAACGCCACCCAGGCCGCTGATGAAGATGGCCGCGAATGGATTGATGTGCTGGAGGATGACCGCTCTCAGGCCGCTGAACTCTTCGCGGCGAACCATGACCGCTCTGTCCTGCGCGATCATCTTACCTCAGCCTTACAAAGCCTTAGCCCGCGGGAACGGATGATCGTGCGCGAACGCCAACTGGTCGAGGCACCGCGCACGCTGGAATCGCTGGGTCTGGAACTGAAACTGTCCAAGGAGCGCATCCGCCAGCTTGAGGCCGCAGCCTTCGCAAAACTGCGTCGCAGTCTAGAGGCGCAAGGCGCTGGCCCGCGCGACTTCCTGCGCTGAGGGTTGAGTTCCGCCCCTTTGACCCGTAACCTTGGCGTTATCCAAGGGGGCCATATGCTGTCAGGCAAACGCGTACTTCTGATCATTGGCGGCGGGATCGCTGCGTATAAATCCTTGTTTCTTATCAGGATTTTGCGCGGTCAAGGCTGTGCGGTGACCCCGGTGCTGACAATGGCTGGCGCAGAGTTTGTAACGCCCCTTTCGGTGGCAGCGCTGGCCGGAAAAAGGGTGCACTCCGCCCTGTTTGACCTGACGGATGAGTCTGAGATGGGTCATATCGAGCTGTCGCGCAGTGCCGATCTGATCGTTGTGGCCCCGGCGACCGCCGATCTGATGGCCAAGATGGCGGGCGGGCGGGCGGATGATCTGGCCTCGACCCTGCTTTTGGCGACCGACACCCCGGTTTTGCTGGCCCCTGCGATGAATGTGCGGATGTGGCAGCATCCGGCGACACAGCGCAACCTTGCGACACTGGCGGCTGACGGCATTTATTTTGTCGGTCCTGATGACGGCGAAATGGCCTGTGGCGAGTTTGGCCCGGGTCGTATGGCCGAACCCGAGGCGATCCTTTCCGCCATTCAAAGCCTGCTGGTTGAGGGGCGTTTGGTCGGGCGACATGTGATTGTGACCTCTGGTCCCACCCATGAACCCATTGATCCGGTTCGCTATATTGCCAACCGGTCTTCCGGGGCGCAGGGGTCTGCGATTGCCGCAGCGCTGCGCGATCTGGGGGCAAAGGTGACGTTTGTGACCGGGCCTGCGACGGTCCCGCCACCTGCGGGGATGCTGGTCGTTCCGGTGGAAACGGCGGCAGAAATGCTGGAGGCGGTAATGGGTGCTCTGCCCGCCGACGCTGCGGTTTTTGCGGCGGCGGTGGCGGATTGGCGGGTGGAAAATGCATCAGGCTCCAAGATGAAAAAGGATGGAATGGGGCAGGCACCTGCCCTGCAATTCACTGAAAACCCTGATATTTTGGCGACTGTGTCAAAGGGTGATCAACGCCCGGGGCTGGTCGTGGGCTTTGCTGCCGAGACGGAGGACGTGGTGGCAAATGCCCGCGCCAAACGGCTGCGCAAAGGGTGTGACTGGATTGTGGCCAACGACGTCTCACCCGGTTCGGGGATCATGGGCGGGGCCGAGAATGCCGTGACCTTGATCAGCGCTGCGGGAGAGGAGACATGGCCCCGGATGGCCAAGGATGCAGTCGCCAAAAGGCTGGCGCTGCGGATCGCCAAGGCACTGAAAGGTGAGTGATTTGAACGGTTTGCCCGTGATCAAACTGCTGTGGGAGGATTGGGCCGACCGCACGCTGCCTTTGCCCGCCTACGAGACGGCTGGCGCTGCCGGCGCCGACCTGCGCGCCAATCTTATGCCGCAAGACCGCGCGTCAGGTTTTGTCTTGGACCCGATGCGCCGGGCCATCCTGCCAACCGGGATTCGTGTTGAAATTCCAGTCGGTTACGAGATGCAGATTCGGCCGCGATCCGGTCTTGCGGTCAAGTTCGGGATCACGATTCCGAACGCGCCGGGCACCATCGACAGCGACTATCGCGGGCCGTTGGGGGTGGTTTTGTGCAACCTTGGGTCAGAGCCTTACACGGTTCGTCACGGCGACCGGATTGCGCAGATCGTTGTGGCACCCGTGGTGCAGGCGCTGTTCGAAGTGGTTGATAGCATTACAGAAACCGTTCGGGGTGAGGGTGGCTTCGGGTCCACCGGGCGGGAATGAGTGTGGTTTTGATCCTGTGTGCGGCACTTTGGTTTTTGGGTGCCGCGATGCGTACCCCCAAGAGGCAGCGGCTGATCGTACTGGGCGCGCTATGGGTGGTGTCGGGGGTGGCGTTGGCTGTGCTGCCTGCGGGTCATGGTTTGCGCCGGGTGTTGGGCGATGATCTGCGGGTTTGGGTGGTTTTGACGCTGCTCGCGGGATTGGCTTTAGGGTATTTTTGGCTGCTGCGGCGGTTGAAGGGGCGGGTGACGGTACCGCAACCTGTTGCTGCCAAAGGGAAATTTTCGGGCGAGGAGCTGGACCGCTATGCCCGCCACATCATGCTGCGCGAGATTGGCGGGCCGGGGCAAAGGGCGCTGAAAGACGCCAAAGTGCTGGTGATCGGGGCGGGGGGGCTGGGGTCGCCCGCGCTGTTGTATCTGGCGGCGGCGGGGGTCGGGTGTCTGGGTGTGATGGACGACGACGTGGTCGATGCCAGCAACCTGCAACGCCAGATTATTCATAAGGATCAGGGGATTGGGATGCCAAAGGTCCAGTCCGCGATGCAGGCCGTCAAGGCGCTGAACCCCTATGTCGAGGTGCGGCCCTATCAGCGCCGGTTTGATGCCGCGACGGCTGCGGTTTTGCAGGACTACGATCTGGTTCTGGACGGATCAGACAATTTCGACACGCGCTATCTGGTGAATACCGAAGCCGTCAAGGCCGACAAGCCCTTGATTTCTGGGGCGATTACCCAGTGGGAGGGGCAGCTGTCGCTGTTTGATCCCGCCCATGGAACGCCCTGTTACGCTTGTGTTTTTCCTGAACGACCCGCCCCCGGTCTGGTGCCGACCTGTGCCGAGGCTGGGGTGGCGGCCCCTTTGCCGGGTGTGATTGGCGCGATGATGGCGATGGAGGCGGTCAAGCACATCACAGGGGCCGGAATGACCTTGCGGGGCCGTCTTTTGATACACGATGCGCTGTATGCCGAGACACGGGTGATTGAGATTTCGCGCCGCGTGGGGTGTGAAGTTTGTGGTGCAAGTCATTGAGAGCGATGCGTTAATCCGGATTGTCGGATCGGTTTTGGTGATCTTCAATCCGTCTTCATTTTGTCTTCTTTCCGTCTTTACGGGCGCAGAGATGGCGGGCCGTTAACCATGTTGGGCAAATCGGGGGGCGAGAGTTGGGCGGGCAGAGTCGGGGGCGGGGCCGCCGACTTACATTTGGCCTAATTTGTAGCGGGAGACGTTGGTGGTGGGACAGGCCATCTGCGCGGTCATCCTCGGCTGCGCCCAAAGCGGCGCGCAAGGGGCGGTTTCCCGCTGCAGCAGGGCGATTTCAGGCGCTGGGGCGGTCATTTCGATGAATCTGTCCGCCTGCCGCTGACCTGAAACCATGCACAGGGCTTTGGGCATCTGACGCATTTCGGACGTCATCCGTGCCGATGAAACCGCAACCGGGTGGAGCGTCTGGCGCATGTTTGAATCCACGGCCAAGGCCCGTCGCCATACGAGATAAAACAGTTGGGAAGCCGGGGCAACAATGGCGTCGATTTCAATATGGCCCAAGGATGCGCCCGGTTGGTTTTCGGCGCACGGTGCCGGTCCGCAAGCTGAATGTGCAGGCGTTAGGCCCCCTTGCCCCCGCCCGCATCTGGACCGATAGTCCACCATCACTTCGTGACAGGGAGTTCACATCATGAAAATGACCTCGATTTTGGCCGGTCTGGTCGTGGCGGCGTTTGGCACCTCGGTTTTTGGCGATGCTTTGCCCGACATGAAGGGTAAGGAAATCACCATCGTGACGGAAAACGCCTATCCGCCGTTGCAGTACATGGACAAGGACGGCAAGGCGGTTGGCTGGGAATATGACGCGGTGGCCGAGATGGCCAAGCGGCTGAATTTCACGGTGAAATACGCCAATATCTCTTGGGATGCGATGATTCCGGCGGTGTCGGAGGGGCAGTTCGACATGGGGATGACGGGTATCACCATTACGGATGAGAGGAAGGCAAAGGTCGACTTCTCGGAACCTTACATGCGGTCGGAAAGCGTTATGATGGTGCGCGGCGATGAAAGCCGGTTCACCGATGCCAAGACGTTCGGGGCCGATGACAAGCTGTTGATTGGCGCGCAAGCCGGGACGACTCCGTTCTACACCGCCGTTTATGACGTGCTGGATGGCAACGAAGCCAACCCGCGCATCAAGCTGTTTGAGACGTTCGGCACCTCTGTCGAGGCGTTGAAGTCGGGCGATGTCGATGCGGTTCTGACCGACATGACGGCGGGGCAGGGCTATGTGGCAGCCTCAGCCGGGAAACTGAAGCTGGTCGGAGAGCCTTTGGGGACCGAGGATTTCGGGTTCATCTTTCCCAAAGGGTCAGAGTGGGAAGCCACAATGAACGCCGGGATTGCGGCGTTGAAGGCAGACGGGACGTTTGATGCGCTGAACAAGAAGTGGTTCCTTGACACCAAGCTGAACTGATCTTGGCGGCAAAAGACGGCGAAGAGTTTCCATGGTGGCTGGTGATCATGGGGGTCACCGGCCTGTGGTTGTTCTATCAGGTCTGGGTTTCGCAGGTCTATTCGCAGGTCATGGCGACGCTGATCAAGGGCATCGAAGTGACGGTTGCGGTGACGCTGGTGGCTTATGCGTCAGCTTGCGTGCTGGGGCTGTGTCTGGCGCTGGCGGGGATGTCGAAGCGTCGGGTGCTGCGCCAGGCTGCAAGGCTGTGGATCGAGGTGATCCGCGGCGTGCCGATCATGGTTTTGCTGTTATACGTCGCGTTCGTGCTGGCCCCGGCTTTGGTGTTCGCGTGGAACTGGGTGGCGGGGAGTGTGGGGGCTGCGGCGGTAACCTCACGGGATTTTCCGCTGATTGCGCGGGCGGTGCTGGCCTTGACGCTGGCCTATTCGGCGTTTCTGGCCGAGATTTTCCGGGCAGGCCTGCAGGCGGTCGACAAGGGGCAAACCGAGGCTGCCATGGCGTTGGGGCTATCGGGCTGGCAACGGTTTCGCCACATTGTGTTTCCGCAGGCGTTTCGGCTGATCTTGCCACCGTTGGGCAATGATTTCGTGGCGATGGTGAAGGATTCGTCTTTGGTCAGCATCCTTGGGGTGGCGGATATCACCCAACTGGGCAAGGTACAGGCGGCCGGGAATTTTCGCTATTTTGAGACTTATAACATGGTGGCGCTGCTGTATCTGGTGATGACGATCGGGGTGAGTCTGGCGTTGCGGCGTCTGGAAAAGCGGTTGCGCGTGGTGGGAACCTAGCGAGGGTGAGAAAACGGGGGCCAGCCCCCGCACCCGCGGAATATTTGAACCTGAATGAAGGGGCGAAAAGATGAATGCTTTGTTGACGGAATGGACAGGGGAATTTGCGCTGCCACCGTTTGGCGCGATCCGCGATGAAGATTTTGCCCCGGCGTTTGAGGCGGCTTTGGTCGAGGCGCGCGCACAGGTGGCGGCGATTGCGGCTGAGGCTGAGGCGCCGACATTTGCCAATGTGATCGAGGCGCTGGAATTTTCCGAAGAGGCCCTAAGCCGGGTGTGCGGGGTGTTTTACAACCTTGTGGGGGCCGACAGCACCGAGGCGCGGGAAGCCTTGCAAAGCGAGATGGCACCGAAATTGTCGGCTTATTCGTCGGAAGTGTCCAACAACCGGGTGTTGTTTGAGCGGATTGAAACCTTGTGGCAGGGGCGTGACACCTTGGGGCTAAGCCATGAGCAAGGCCGCGTGCTGGAATTGTACCGGCGGATGTTTGTCCGGTCAGGCGCGCAGCTTGACGGGGCAAAGGCTGCGCGGCTGACAGAGGTGAAATCGCGGCTGGCGGTGTTGGGCACCAAATTCAGCCAGAACCTGCTGGCGGATGAGCGCGAGTGGTTCATGGCGTTGGGCGAGGGCGATCTGGCAGGCCTGCCAGAGTTTGTCGTCAATGCGGCCAAGGCTGCGGGCGACGAGAAGGGCGCAGGCGGCCCAGTGGTGACCTTGTCGCGATCAATCATCGTGCCGTTCCTGCAATTCTCGTCCCGGCGCGATTTGCGCCAGAAGGCCTATGAGGCGTGGGGTCTGCGCGGGGCCAATGGCGGGGCGACCGACAACCGGGCGGTTGCGGCAGAGACACTCGCCCTACGGCACGAGCGGGCCAACCTGCTAGGTTATGACAGTTTTGCCGCCTACAAGCTGGAGCCGGAGATGGCGAAAACTCCGGCGCGGGTGCGCGATCTGCTGATGCGGGTGTGGGAGCCTGCCAAGCGCAAGGCGCTGACTGATGCGGCGGTGCTGGAGGGCATGCTGCACACCGACGGGATCGCCGGGCCATTGGAGGCATGGGATTGGCGCTATTATTCGGAAAAGCGCCGCCGCGCCGAGCATGATCTGGATGAGGCGATTTTGAAGCCTTATCTGGGGCTTGAGGCGATGCTGGGGGCGATGTTTGACTGCGCCACCCGCCTGTTCGGGTTGGAGTTCAAGGTGCTGGACGTGCCCTTGTACCATCCCGATTGCCGCGCGTGGGAGGTTTCCCGTCATGGGGAGCATATTGCGGTCTTCATCGGCGACTACTTTGCACGCGGGTCCAAGCGGTCGGGCGCGTGGTGTTCGGACATTCGCGGCCAGCGCAAGTTGGGCGGCGCACAGCGTCCTGTCGTGGTGAACGTGTGCAACTTTGCCAAGGGCGATCCGTGCCTGCTGTCGTATGACGATGCGCGCACGCTGTTTCACGAGTTTGGCCATGCGCTGCACCAGATGCTGTCGAACGTGACCTATGGCTTCATCTCTGGCACCAACGTGGCGCGCGATTTTGTCGAACTGCCAAGCCAGTTGTACGAGCACTGGCTTGAGGTGCCCCAAGTGTTGCAACAGCACGCCCGGCACTATCAGACCGGCGAGCCGATGCCAGAGGACATGCTGAAGCGGCTGCTGGACGCGGGGACCTATGATCAGGCCTTTGCGACGGTGGAGTTCATCTCGTCCGCCATGGTGGATCTGGCGTTCCACGAAGGGGCAGCGCCTGCCGACCCGATGCAGAAACAGGCAGAGGTGTTGCAGGGATTGGGGATGCCCAATGCCATCAGGATGCGTCATGCAACGCCGCATTTCAGCCATGTGTTCAGTGGTGACGGCTATTCCAGCGGCTATTACAGCTACATGTGGTCAGAGGTGATGGACGCCGACGCCTTTGCCGCCTTTGAAGAAACCGGCGATGCGTTTGACCCGGACACCGCTGCCCGACTGGAAAAATTCATCCTGTCGGCGGGCGGGTCCGAAGAGGCCGAGGTGCTCTACACCCGGTTTCGTGGCAAAATGCCGGGGGTGGAGCCTTTGCTGAAAGGGCGCGGCCTGCTGGACGTGGCGTAATTCGCTTTCGTCCATAGGTTTTGCTAACATAACGCAAACCTTGGGAGGGGTATGATGGAAGGTCAGCTTTCAATCGGTGCGATGCTGCGGACGGGGCTGGCCAAGGCCCCGGCGCAGCGCATCACCTATGCGGACAAGGTCGATATGACCTATGCCGATTTCGGGGGTCGGGTGCATCGGCTGGGGTCGGCTTTGAAGGCTCTGGGACTGGGGCAAGGGGCTGTCGTGGCCGTGATGGACTATGACAGCCACCGCTATCTGGAATGCTTTTTTGCCATCCCGATGCTGGGGGCGACTCTGCACACGGTCAATGTGCGGCTTTCGTCAGAGCAGGTGTTGTACACGATCAACCATGCGCAGGATGATGCCATTCTGGTGCATCAGGATTTTCTGCCGCTGCTGTTGCCCTTGCTGCCGCGCATCACAAGGCCGGTGCAGTTGATACTATTGACTGACACGGCGGCGGCGCTGCCAGAGGGGTTTGCGGGCGAATACGAGGGCTTGCTGGCCAGTGGCGATGCGGGCTTTGTCTTCCCTGAATTTGCCGAGACCACGCGGGCGACGCTGTTTTACACCACCGGAACGACGGGTGACCCCAAGGGCGTGACCTATTCGCACCGGCAGTTGGTCTTGCACTCGCTTGGGGTGATCGCGTGTTTTGCGCCGATCCCGGGGCAGGGTGGCATCAAGGCGGATGATGTCTATATGCCGCTGACACCGCTGTTTCATGTGCATGGCTGGGGCTTTCCGTTCATCGCCACCATGCTGGGGATGCGGCAGGTTTATCCGGGCCGGTACGAGCCGCAAAAGCTGCTGCATCTGATTGCGCAACATGGCGTGACCTTCTCGCATTGCGTCCCGGCGGTGTTGGGGATGGTTCTTGCGGCACCGGGGTCAGAGGTGGCCAATCTGTCGAACTGGAAGGTGATCGTCGGCGGATCGGCCCTGCCAGAGGGGCTGGCGCGGGCGGCGATGGCACGGGGGATCGACATTCACGCAGGCTACGGGATGAGCGAGACCTGCCCGATCCTGACCTTGGCCGATATGGCGGCGACCAACGGGGCTGCTGGGGACACGACCTCGATCCGGATTGCGACGGGGAAGGCTGCTCCTTTGGTCGATATTCGTGTTGTCGATCCGGACATGAACGATGTGCCGCATGATGGGGTGGCGACCGGAGAGGTTGTGGCGCGTGCGCCGTGGCTGACGGACGGGTATCTGCACGATCAGGCGGGGACGGCGGCCCTGTGGCAGGGTGGCTGGCTGCACACCGGCGATGTGGGAAACATGAGCCCTGATGGCACCTTGCGCATCACCGACCGGCTGAAGGATGTGATCAAGTCGGGCGGGGAGTGGATATCCTCGCTAGAGTTGGAAAGCATCATCTCGGCGGTGGGCGGCGTGGTTGAGGTGGCGGTTGTGGGGGTGCCCGATCCGCAATGGGGCGAACGGCCTGTGGTCTGGGTTGTGGCGAAAACCGATGTCTCGGCTGGGGTGCAGGCAGCGGTTCAGGCGGCCATAACGTCGGGTCGCTTGTCGAAATGGGCCGCCCCGCAAGGGGTGACCATGGTAGAGGCTATCCCCAAGACCAGCGTCGGCAAGATCGACAAGAAGGCGATCCGCGCCAGCCTGTCCACTCAAGTATCTGCATGACGGGCAGCGCTTTTCCAGCCACTTCCCACGCACCGGACGGGGCAGTGTGACGCCCTGCCGCCTGATCTTTGCCTTGTTCCCAAGTCTGTCCACAGGAGTATCTGAATGAGCCGTGAAGCCGTCATCGTGTCCACCGCGCGCACCCCGATTGGTGTGGCGTTTCGCGGGGCCTTGAACAATGTCCGCTCGCCAAGCCTTGCGGCCCACGCCATCCGTGCGGCGGTAGAGCGGGCCGGGATTGATCCGGGTGAGGTGCAGGATGTTATCCTTGGCACAGTTTTGGGCGCGGGGACGGCGGGCAACAATGTGTCGCGTCTGGCGGCTTTGGCGGCGGGTTTGCCGGTGACGGTGCCGGGCCAGACGGTGGACCGGCAATGCGCATCGGGTCTGATGGCGGTCGCGATGGCAGCCCATCAGATCCAGACCGAGGGGATGAAGGTGGTGGTCGCGGGCGGGCAAGAGAATATCTCGGCCCTGCAGGCGCGCTATTTCGAATGGGTCGCGGCCGAGCAGGACCCCGGCGTGACCCAGCAGCAGATGCTGGCCTATCTGCCCATGCTTGACACCGCCGAACGGGTGGCCCGGCAATGCGGCATTTCGCGTGAGGTGCAGGACGAGTTTGCGGCGATGTCGCAGGCGCGCACCGCTTTGGCGCAGCAGGCTGGGCGCTTTGATGCCGAGATCGTGCCGATTTCCGCGGTGCAGCGCGTCAAGAACAAGGAAACCGGGGTTATCAGTGACGTTGCCGTGACCCTGTCCAAGGACGAGGGCAACCGGCCCGGAACCTCTGTCGGCACGTTGGCCGGGTTGAAACCGGTGCGCGAGGGCGGCCTTGTGACGGCGGGCAATGCCAGCCAGTTGTCCGACGGCGCATCGGCTTTGGTGCTGATGGAGCGGGGTGAGGCTGAACGGCGTGGCTTGCCGATCATGGGGGTCTACCTTGGTATGGCGGTCGCGGGCTGTGCGCCCGAAGTGATGGGACTTGGCCCGATCTATGCCGTGCCCAAACTGTTGGGGCGCTTTGGCCTGACGGTCGAGGATATCGGGTTGTGGGAGTTGAACGAGGCCTTTGCCGCCCAGGCGCTGCCTTGCATCCGCGACCTGCGGCTGGACCCGGCCAAGGTCAACGTGAACGGCGGGGCGATCTCGGTCGGCCATCCGTATGGCATGACAGGCGCCAGACTGACCGGCCACGCTTTGATCGAGGGCAAGCGGCGCGGCCTGCGCTATGCCGTGGTGACGATGTGCGTCGGCGGTGGGATGGGCGCTGCGGGATTGTTTGAGATCGGGTGACCGCATTTGGCATCATGGCCGTATCGGACGCCGCGCTTGGTGATGCAATTGCTTGTTGGCACCAAAATCGCGGTGTTTGGGGTGCGGTATGCTGTGCCTCGGGGCGTGTGGGATTTTGACGGGCAGCGGGCGAAGGTTGGTCATGCTGACTGGCATGATCCTTCGTGAAGAACCGGCCCAAATGAAAAGGAAAGACGATGTTCAAGGCGCTTGTGCTTGAGAAGGATGCCGATGGTCAGGCTGTCGCCACGGTGCGCCAGTTAGAGGACAGCGCTTTGCCGGTGGGTGAGGTGACGGTCGCGGTGGAATACTCGACCGTGAACTACAAGGACGGTCTGTGTCTGTCGGCCAGTGGCGGTGGGTTGGTGCGGACCTATCCCCATGTGGCGGGGATTGATTTTTCAGGCACGGTCGAGGCGTCGGATGATGCGCGCTACCGTCCCGGTGACAAGGTCGTGCTGACCGGCTGGCGCGTGGGAGAGGTGCATTGGGGCGGCTATGCCACCAGGGCGCGGGTCAAGGCGGATTGGCTGGTGCCGTTGCCTGCGGGCCTGACCACGCGTCAGGCAATGGCGGTGGGGACGGCGGGGTTGACATCAATGCTCGCCGTGCTGGCGTTGGAGGATCATGGGCTGTTGCCCGGCATTGGTGAGGTGCTGGTGACGGGGGCGGCTGGTGGGGTCGGGTCCGTCGCGGTCGCGGTGCTGGCCAAGCTGGGCTATCAGGTGGCCGCTGTCACCGGGCGCCCTGAGACGGAAGAGTATCTGCGCGGTCTGGGTGCGACGCGGATCATCCCGCGTGCCGAACTGGCCGAAACCGTCAAGCGCCCGCTGGAAGCGGAGATGTGGGCGGGCTGCGTTGATGCCGTTGGCGGGGCGATGCTGGCGCGGGTGCTTGGGCAGATGAAATACGGTGCCGCGGTCGCCGCTGTGGGGTTGGCGGGGGGTTCGGGATTGCCAGCCTCGGTCATTCCGTTTTTGTTGCGCGGGGTGAATTTGTTGGGCATCGATTCCGTGATGAAGCCGTTTGCGGGCCGCCAAAGGGCATGGGCGCGGATTGCCGCCGATCTGCCGCTGGACAAGCTGGAGGCGATGATCGAACCGGCGACGCTGGAGGATTTGCCCGCTTTGGGGGCGGCGATCCTGAAGGGTGACGTCAAGGGCCGTGTGGTGGTGGCGCTGTAGGTTTGGGTGACCCCGACGGGACGGGGATTGGCCAGATGCGGGGGTTGGCTGGATGATCGTGACCTTGGGCGAAATCCTTGTCGAGATCATGGCTGACGCGACCGGTACAGGCTTTCGCGAACCCTTGGCCCTGACCGGGCCCTATCCGTCGGGTGCGCCTGCGATTTATATCAGTCAGGTGGCGCGGTTGGGGGTGGCGTGCGGGATCATCTCTGCTGTCGGGGCGGATGATTTCGGCTGGCTTAATCTGGACCGGCTGGCGCGTGACGGGGTCGATGTATCGGCGGTGACAGTCGACCCGGACCGACCCACCGGCAGTGCCTTTGTGCGCTACAGGTCGGACGGGACGCGGGATTTCGTTTTCAACATCGCGCATTCGGCCTGCGCCTCGATTGCCATAGGGCCTGCGGCGGATGTGATGCTGACGCGGGCGCGGCATTTGCATGTGGTCGGGTCGTCGTTGGCGTCACGGCAGATGCAGGGCCTTGTCCTGCACGCCGCCGGGCGCGTGAAGGCCCAAGGCGGGACGGTCAGTTTTGACCCGAATTTGCGCAAGGAAATGCTGCAGCAGCCGGGTCTGATGGCGACGGTTGATGCGTTGATGGGGCTGGCCGATCTGTTCCTGCCGTCGGGGGATGAGGTTTTCATCGGCGCTGAGACTGGCGATGTGGATCAGGCAGTGGCGGCACATCTGGCGCGTGGCATCAGGGCCGTGGTGTGGAAACGCGGGGCTGCCGGGGCCAGTTGCTTTGACCGGACAGGTCGGTCAGATCAGCCCGCCTTTGATGTGACAGAGCTTGACCCGACCGGCGCGGGGGATTGCTTTGCCGGGGCCTTTACCGCGGTGTGGCATGAAGGGGTGCCGGTTGCCGTTGCCTTGCGGATGGCGGCTGCGGCGGGGGCTTTGGCTGTGACCAAGCGCGGCCCGATGGAGGGGGCTGGGTGGCGGGCCAAGATTGCGGCTTTGGCGGGCTGATGATTTTTCTGCGAAAAATCAGAACTTGGGATTGGTCGTCGAAAATCTGAAGTTGGGATTTATCGCAGAGAAATCGGGGCGAAATTTTTCGCAGAAAAATTGTGGGGTCAGTCTTTCCAGTCGCCCTCAAAATCCTTTGGGATCATCAGGTTGTGCGCGCCGAACTTGCCGATCTCGCGCTCACCACACAGCGCCATTGTGGTGTCGATCTCTTTGGCGATGACCTCCAGTGCTGCGGTGACCCCGTCCTGACCCATCGCCCCCAGACCGTAGATATAGCTGCGCCCGATCAGCGTGGCCTTCGCCCCCATCGCCAGCGCTTTCAACACATCCTGGCCCGACCGGATGCCGCCGTCCATCCAGACCTGTGCCTGATCGCCCACCGCGCGCACGATGCCGGGCAGGCGGCGGATCGAGGATAACGCGCCGTCCAGCTGCCGCCCGCCGTGGTTGGACACGATCATCGCATCGCAGCCAAAATCGGCGGCGCGGCGGGCGTCGTCTTCATCCAGCACGCCTTTCAGGATCAGCTTGCCGCCCCACATGTCGCGAATCCGGGCGATCTTGGTCCAGTCAAGCTGCGGATCGAACTGTTCGCCGATCCATGACCCAAGTGAGGACAGGTCTTTGACGCCCTTCACATGGCCGACGATATTGCCGAACGCATGGCGTTTGGTCTGCGCCATCCCCGCCGCCCAACGCCATTTGGTCGCGATGTCTATGATGTTCATCAGGGTCGGTTTCGGCGGGGCAGACAGACCGTTTTTCAGGTCCTTGTGACGCTGGCCCAATATCTGCAAATCCAGCGTCAGGACCAGCGCGGAACAACCAGCCTTGCGGGCGCGGTCGAGGGCTGCGCCGACAAAGTCCCAGTCCTTCATCACGTAAAGCTGAAACCAGAACGGCGCTTTGGTCGCCTCTGCCACGTCTTCGATCGAGCAGATCGACATGGTGGACAATGTGTAGGGCACGCCAAACGCCAAGGCGGCACGGGCGGCCTTTATCTCACCATCCGCCGACTGCATTCCGGTGAAACCGACCGGGGCGAGGGCGACCGGCATGGTCACCTTCTGGCCCAGCATGGTGCCTGCAATAGAGCGGTCCGACATATCGACCGCAACCTTCTGGCGCAGGCGCAACTTGCTGAAATCGCTGACATTTTCGCGGAATGTCTGTTCGGTGTAGGACCCGCTTTCGCAGTAGTCAAAGAACATCCGGGGCACGCGTCGTTTGTGCAACTGGCGCAGGTCTTCGATGCAGGTGATCACGGGCATGGGGCCTCACAAGGGGCAACGGGTGCGTGCAGCCTAACGGGAATGCCAGCCTTCTGCCAGAGCCGTGCAGGCTTGGCATCAGGGGGCTGTTTGCTGTTCGGGAATTGTCAGATGCCTGCATGGCAACCGCTGTAATTGGTCCAATTGTGCTCTGAACGTTTGACCTTATGGGCGTATCATCCCCAGACCTACCTGCGGCGGTCCAGCGGGATCGGCGCTCCATTCCGGTTTTCTAAAAGCACATATTTTATGCGATATGATGATAAAATGCGCGCTTGTCGGGCGCATTGTCCGCGCAGCGTCTATTGGTAGCGTCATGGGGTGGCGAGGATTCGGCGCTCTGCCAGTGTAACCCAACACTTGTACCGGACCCAGTTGATGTTCGATCTGCCCCAACCGCCCGCGATGCAGCGCAGCAAAGGTCATGCTTTTGCGGCGTTTGACCTGCGCGACGGGGTGGTGCGGCTTTCTGATCTTGGTCAGGCAGGCTCTGCCAAGCTGATGTTTCCGCGCGTGCACGGCCCGGTGCCGGAAGCGGTGTTTTTGAACACCTCTGGCGGGTTGACCGGCGGGGATACGCTGTCCTTTGCGCTGACACTGGGCGCAGGGGTTCGGCTGTCAGCCTCGACCCAGACGGCAGAGCGGGCCTATGCCAGCAATCAGGGTGCGGCGCGGATGCAGGTGCAGGCCATAGTCGGCGCGGGCGGGCGGCTGGACTGGCTGCCGCAGGAAACCATTCTGTTTGAGGCGTGCAATCTGCAGCGTCAGACCACGATTGACCTGGCCCCGGATGCGTCCTGTCTGACCTGCGAAAGTCTGGTGTTGGGCCGTGCCGCGATGGGAGAGGTGCTGCAATCGGCCCGTATCCATGACTGCCGGGTGATAAGGCGGGACGGCCGTCCGGTCTGGGCAGAGACGTTCGAGTTGGACGCTGACGTGCTGGCCCGCCGCCAAAGTCCTGCGCTGCTGGATGGGGCCACTGCGTTGGGCGTCGTGGCCCTTGTCGCGCAAGGGGCAGAGGATGCCGCCGCCCCGCTGCTGAACCTGCCCGCCGTCCCGGGCGCTCGACTGGCGGTTTCAGGCTGGGATGGCCGCTGTCTGGTGCGCGTGATGGCCCCGGACGGGCTGACTTTGCGCAAAGCGTTGGCCCAGATCATCAAGACCCTGTCGGCGCGGCCCTTGCCCCGCGTATGGCTTAGCGGAGGAACCCTATGAACCTGACACCGCGGGAACGCGAAAAGCTGCTGATCAGTCTGGCCGCCATGGTGGCGCGGGGCCGCCTGCAGCGTGGCGTCAAGCTGAACCACCCCGAGGCTGTGGCCCTGATCACCGATTTCGTCGTGGAAGGTGCGCGCGATGGCCGTGCGGTGTCTGACCTGATGCAGGCCGGTGCCCATGTGATCACGGTGGATCAATGCATGCCCGGCGTGCCCGAAATGATCCACTCGGTTCAGGTCGAGGCGACCTTTCCCGACGGCACCAAGCTTGTCACTGTCCACCATCCCATCCGTTGAAAGGCCCCAGATGAAACGCATCCTTCCCCTATTGCTGATCGTGGCACCCACCGCAGCTTTGGCGCATCCCGGCCACGGTGTCGGCTTTCTGGCCGGGTTGGAACATCCCTTGACCGGCATCGACCACTTGCTTGCCATGTTGGCCATCGGGTTGTGGGCGTCCACCCTTAAAGGCCGCGCCGTCTGGGCACTGCCGCTGACCTTTGTTCTGGCGCTGGTTGTTGGCGGCACGGTCGGCCACATGGTCGGATCAGAGCTGCCTGGGGTAGAACAGGCGATCCTCGGGTCCCTGATGGTCCTGGGGCTTCTGACCGCTCTGGCCATCCGGTTACCGACCTCTGTGGCGCTGGTTGGGGTGGCGGCGTTCGGGCTGGTGCACGGCCTTGCGCATGGTGCGGAATCGCCCGCTGATTTCCTGCCCTTCGCGGCGGGCTTCGTTCTCGCCTCTTCCACGCTGCATGGCGCAGGGTTAGTCCTTGGCCGCTTGCCGTGGCTTAACCGCGCTTTGGGGGCATTGACCGCAATTGCAGGGGTGGCGCTTGCCGCCGGGCTGGTGTCGGCATGATCCCCGGAGAGCTTTTCCCTGCCGAAGGCGAGATTGTCCTGAACGCCGACCGCACGGCCATCACCCTTCACGTCGCCAACACCGGAGACCGACCGGTGCAGGTCGGCAGCCACTATCACTTTGCCGAGACCAACCCCGGCCTTGCCTTTGACCGTGCCGCCGCCCGTGGCATGCGGCTGGACATTCCCGCTGGCACCGCTGTTCGCTTTGAACCGGGCCAAAGCCGCGAGGTGAACCTTGTGCCTTACGGCGGCAATCGCCATGTCTACGGGTTCAACGCCCAAGTCATGGGTGCCCTGTAATCAAAGGACCAGTGCCGATGTTCCGCTTCATGACCCCCGCCCAAGCCATTCGCCTTGCCCAACAATCCACCCTGATGATGGTCGAGGCGCAGCGCGTCATCGCCATGCGGATGGCGGGTATGGCGGGCACGTGGAACGTGACCACCGGCGAAGACGCCACGATGGTCGCCGAAAAGACCGAGGCGGCCATCGCCTCCGGTCAGGCCATGATGAAAACCATGATGGCGGGCGGATCAGCCGGGGCCGTGGCGTTGGCGGGCCTTAAACCCGTCCGTGCGCGCACCCGCGCCAACGACAACCGCCTGACCAAACGCGGGCCCAAGCTGCCCTAAACGCCCTGTAAACGTGGGCCCGCGCGGCCCGACACCCGGTAAAGGATCGCCATGGCCACCCGCATTTCCCGCCCCGACTATGCCGCCATGTACGGCCCGACGACCGGCGACCGCATCCGTCTGGGCGACACGGACCTCATCATCGAGGTGGAGCGTGATCTGACCACCTACGGCGAAGAGGTCAAGTTTGGCGGCGGCAAGGTGATCCGCGACGGCATGGGGCAAAGCCAGATCCCACGCTCGGGCGGGGCGGTCGATACGGTGATCACCAACGCACTCATCCTTGACCATTCGGGGATTTACAAAGCCGATGTCGGCCTGCGCGACGGGCGCATTCATTCGATCGGCAAGGCGGGCAATCCTGACACGCAGAACGGTGTCACCATCATCATCGGCCCCGGAACCGAGGTCATCGCTGGTGAGGGGAAGATCCTGACGGCAGGTGGCTTTGACGCCCACATTCACTTCATAGCACCGGGTCAGATCGAAGATGCGCTGCACTCTGGCATCACCACCATGTTGGGCGGCGGCACCGGGCCTGCGCATGGCACGCTCGCCACCACCTGCACCCCGGGGCCGTGGCATCTGGGTCGGATGCTGCAAGCCTTGGACGCTTTCCCGATCAACTTCGGCCTGTCCGGCAAAGGCAACGCCTCACGTCCCGAAGGGTTGATCGAAATGGTCAAGGGCGGTGCCTGTGCCCTTAAACTGCATGAGGATTGGGGGACCACGCCCGCCGCTATCGACTGCTGCCTGTCGGTGGCCGACGACATGGACGTGCAGGTGATGATCCACACCGACACGCTCAACGAGTCCGGCTTTGTCGAAAACACCATGGCCGCGATCAAGGGTCGCACCATCCACGCCTTTCACACCGAAGGGGCGGGTGGTGGCCATGCGCCCGATATCATCAAGGTTGTCAGCGCGCAGAATGTGATCCCAAGCTCGACCAACCCGACGATGCCCTACACGGTGAACACGCTGGAAGAGCATCTCGATATGCTGATGGTCTGCCACCACCTTGACCAAAGCATTGTCGAGGATGTGGCCTTTGCAGAATCCCGCATCCGCCGCGAAACCATCGCAGCCGAGGATATCCTGCACGACATCGGCGCATTTTCTATCCTGTCGTCAGACAGTCAGGCGATGGGTCGCGTGGGTGAGGTGATCACCCGCACCTGGCAAACCGCCCACAAGATGAAACAGCAACGCGGCCGCCTTTCGGAAGAAACCGGCCAGAACGACAATGTCCGCGCCAAACGCTATGTCGCCAAATACACGATCAATCCGGCGATTGCCCAAGGGATGAGCCGCCATATCGGTTCTATCGAGGTGGGCAAGCGCGCTGATCTGGTCCTGTGGTTTCCGGCGTTCTTTGGGGCGAAACCTGAAATCGTGCTGGTCGGCGGCATGATCGCCTGCGCCCAGATGGGCGACACCAACGCATCTATCCCGACGCCGCAGCCGACCTATACGCGCCCAATGTTCGGCACCTTTGGCCGTGCGGTGGAACGCAACGCGATCCTGTTCGTCAGTCAGGCCGCCCAAGCCGACGGGTTGCGCGCCCAACTTGGCCTGAACAAAGAAACCGTGGCGGTGGAAAATACCCGCACCATCGGCAAGCGTGACATGATCCACAACCACGCCACCCCGTTCATCGAGGTCAACCCCGAAACCTACGAAGTCCGTGCTGACGGTGAACTCTTGACCTGCGAACCCGCCACCGAACTGCCGCTGGCGCAACGCTATTTCCTGTACTGATACAGCCCTGACGTCTTCATCCTGGCCCAAATACTCCACACGGGTCCGGGGCTGGTAAACCCCCGGCTTTCCCGCCTCGCCCCAAACCCGGAACCGCCATGCCCGACCTGCCCGCCGCCCGCGCCTTGTTGCAGCAAACCCCGCCCGTCACCTATGATGTGGTAACGCTTGGCTATGATGAACGCCTGCTGCGCCGCAAACGCCTTGTCACGGCGCGGGGCGAGGGCTTTCTGGTCGATCTGCCATCAGTCACCAACCTTGATGACCATTGGGGCTTTGTGCTGGAGGATGGCCGCACCATTCAGGTTGTCGCAGCCACAGAGGCGCTGGTCCAGATCACCGGCCCCGACCTGCACCGCCTTGCCTGGCACATCGGCAACCGTCACACGCCTTGCCAGATCGAAGCCGCCCGCCTGCTGATCCGCCGCGATCACGTGCTGGAGGCAATGCTGGCCCAACTGGGCGCGACGGTCAGCTATGTGCAGCAACCCTTCACTCCCGAGGGCGGCGCCTATGGCACAGGCCGCACGATGGGCCATGATCATGGGGGGGCCACCAGCGTTGACCACGGCCACCTCACTCAAACGCTCCCCGAACCTGCCGATGACACCCACGACGAAACCTTCGGCTGGCACGACCATGGCGATGGGAAGCTGCATTTCCATGCCCCCAAGCGTTGATTTACCGCTTCTCAGCCTGATCCAATGGCTGTCGCCCGCCTTCCCGACCGGCGGTTACGCCTATTCCCACGGGCTTGAACAGGCGGTCGTTGATGGCACGCTGCCAGATGCGGCAAGCCTTAAAGACTGGCTCACTGACATCCTGACTCACGGCACCGGCCGTCAGGATGCCATCCTTCTGGCCTGCGCCCTGCGACACGATGCGGACCTTGATGCGCTGTCAGCCCTTGCCCTTGCCCTGTCATCCAGTGCCGAACGGCAGCACGAAACGCTGGCCCAAGGTGCGGCACTGGCGCAAACCGTCGCAGCCCTGACACACCGCGTGCTGCCCCCCCGCCCGCTGCCCGTGGCACTGGGTGAGGCGGCTGCCCCCCTGAACCTGCCCGCGTCCCAGGTGATCGCACTTTACCTGCATGCCTTTGCGTCAAACCTCATCCAGTGCATGGTGCGCTTTGTGCCCCTTGGCCAGACGGCAGGGCAAGCGACGCTGTCAGCCCTTCACCCCCTGATCACCCGCCTTGGGCACACCCTGTCGAGCGCCACGACAGACGACATAGCCACCGCCAGCTTCGGCGCTGAAATGGCCGCAATGCGCCACGAAACCATGCAACCAAGGATCTTCAAGACATGACCGCAAATGGCCCCCTGCGTGTCGGCATTGGTGGCCCGGTCGGTGCCGGCAAAACCACCCTGACCGAACATCTGTGCCGCGCCTTGGCACACCGCTGTTCCATGGCGGTGATCACCAACGACATTTACACGCGTGAGGATGCCGATTACCTGACCCGCGCGCAGGTCCTGCCCGCCGACCGCATCCGGGGGGTTGAGACCGGCGGCTGCCCGCATACCGCGATCCGCGAAGATGCCAGCATCAATCTCGCCGCCGTTGCCGACCTGAACCGGAATTTCCCCGACCTGGACCTGATCCTGATCGAGAGCGGAGGTGACAACCTCGCCGCCACCTTTTCCCCAGAACTGGCGGACCTGTCGATCTATGTCATCGACACGGCCGCAGGTCAGGATATCCCGCGCAAAAAGGGCCCCGGCGTCACCCGGTCTGACCTGCTGGTGGTCAACAAAACCGACCTCGCGCCCTATGTCGGCGTCGATATCGCCCTGCTGGAGGCTGACACCAAACGCGCCCGCGCCCACCGCCCCTATGTGATGGCAAAGTTGCGGCAAGGCCATGGAATCGACCAGATCGTCAGCTTTCTGCAACAGGAAGGCGGCCTCAGCCTGAAACCCAAAGCTGCGTGACCCTTTCATTCTGGTCCAAATACTACCGCCGGAGGCTCAGCGTGCAACCGGCGCAGAGTCCGCCATTTTGGAGGAGAGTCGGGGTAACCCCCGACCTACACGACCTTGTGTGATCACCGTAGGTCGGGGGTGACCCCGACTCTCGCCTCACTCCTGAGGCAACACCCGTACCGCCCCTTTGTCTGCCGATGAGGCAAACAGCGCATAGGCCTTCAACGCCAGCGACACTTTGCGTGAGCGTGGTTTGGCGGGTTTCCAGCCCAAGGCATCCTGTGCCACCCGGCGCGTGGCCAGTTCAGCATCCGACACAAGCAGGCTGATTGACCGGTTCGGGATGTCGATATCGACGATGTCGCCGTCACGCACCAGACCGATCACGCCACCGCCCGCCGCCTCTGGGCTGACATGGCCGATCGACAGGCCGGACGTTCCGCCCGAAAAGCGGCCATCCGTCACCAACGCGCACGCTTTGCCCAGACCCATGCTTTTAAGATAGCTGGTCGGATACAGCATTTCCTGCATCCCCGGCCCGCCTTTCGGCCCTTCATAGCGGATCACCAGCACATCGCCCGCGACGATTTCCTTGGCGAGAATGGCGTTGACGGCAGCGTTCTGGCTTTCAAACACCCGTGCGGGACCCGAAAACACCAGATTGCTGTCATCCACCCCCGCCGTCTTCACGATGCATCCATCCGGAGAGATGTTGCCGGTCAGCACCGCCAACCCGCCGTCTTTTGAAAACGGCGTTTTGGCCGACCGGATCACACCCTGTTCGCGGTCAAGGTCCAGCGACGGATAACGCCCGGTGGCGGTAAACGCCATCGTTGTGCGCACGCCGCCCGGTGCGGCCCGGAAAAACTCCCGCACCGACTCCTGATTGGTGCGGCTGACGTCCCACTGATCTATCGCAGCACCAATAGAGCGGGAGTGGATCGTGGGCACCTCACGGTTCAGCAACCCGGCACCGTCCAGCTGGCCCAGGATCGCCATGATGCCACCAGCGCGGTGAACATCCTCCATATGCACATCCTGCTTGGCGGGGGCCACTTTGCACAGAACAGGCACCCGGCGCGACAGATTGTCGATGTCGGACAGTTTGAAATCCACCTCGCCCTCATGGGCAATTGCAAGGATATGCAGCACGGTGTTGGTCGATCCGCCCATCGCCACATCCAGCGCCATGGCGTTTTCAAACGCCTGTTTGGTCGCGATGTTGCGCGGCAGGACGGAATAGTCGTCTTGTTCATAGTGCCGCTTGGTGATGTCGACGATCAGATGCCCGGCCTCGACAAACAGGCGCTTGCGGTCGGCGTGGGTCGCAAGGGTTGACCCGTTGCCCGGCAGCGACAGGCCCAACGCCTCGGTCAGGCAGTTCATCGAATTGGCGGTGAACATGCCGGAACATGACCCACAGGTCGGGCAAGCCGCCTTTTCAATCTCTTCCACTTCGGCGTCGGTAAAGGCGGCATCGGCTGCCGAAACCATGGCGTCCACCAGATCAAGGGCGATCTCTTTGCCACGGATCACGACCTTGCCAGCCTCCATCGGGCCACCTGACACGAACACGCATGGGATGTTCAGGCGCATCGCGGCCATCAACATGCCGGGGGTGATCTTGTCGCAGTTTGAGATGCACACCATCGCATCCGCACAATGCGCGTTGACCATGTATTCGACCGAATCCGCGATCAGTTCGCGCGACGGCAGCGAATACAGCATCCCGTCATGGCCCATCGCAATGCCGTCATCGACCGCAATCGTGTTGAACTCTTTCGCGACACCACCCGCCGCCTCGACCTCACGCGCGACCAGTTGGCCAAGGTCTTTCAGGTGGACGTGACCGGGCACGAACTGGGTAAAGCTGTTGACGATGGCGATGATCGGTTTGCCAAAGTCGCCGTCCTTCATGCCGGTTGCGCGCCAAAGGCCACGGGCGCCGGCCATGTTGCGGCCATGGGTCGTCGTGCGAGAGCGGTAAACGGGCATGAGAGACTCCTGTCAAAAAGCCGGCCCCGAAAGGGCGGATGCAACGTTTGACATGGCCCGAAGGTCGCGATCAATCAAGAGTGGTTTTGCGGTCCAAGGCGTCACAGACCGCCAGTTTCGATGTCTTGCGGGCCGATCCGGTCCAAAAGGGCGATCATCCACACCAACAGGTCCTGATCTGCTGGTGGCAAAGCGCGGTTGGCACACAGACTTTGCGCCTGCGGACGGAACTCTGCCCAGCGGACGTGAAAGTCGGCCACATCACGGATCGGGCTGTTGGACGGACGGGGCGTTGGGTCTGGGGCGGCAAGGGGATCGTCGCTCATGCAATACCTGTTGCTCTGATTGGGCACGGAAAAGGGGCCATTCCTGATTGATGCCTCAGCGCACAACCCCGGGTAAAGCGGGCTGGCGTTACCTCTTCGTTAATAATGCGTCAAAGGCCTTTGTGGCTGTGAAATCCTCCGTTACTTTGGCGTGATAGTCCTTTGGGCGGGAACTGACGTGACAAAGCTTTTGCAGATCAATCTGTTCGGTGCCTGCATCGTGCGTGCGACGGCAGCGGGTGGCGCGTATGAGATCAAGGGGGCCAAGCATCGCGCCCTTTTGGCTTTGCTTGCCACAGCGCCGTTCGGACGCCGCACCCGCGCCTATCTGCAAAACCTGCTTTGGGGGGCCTCGTGCCATGACGGGGGCCGCCAAAGCCTGCGCACCGCGCTTTCAACGATCAAGGCCACGATGGGCCCGCAGTTTGACCAGCTTTTGTCGGTGAACCACACAGATATCAGTCTGGACATTTCAAAGGTGGAATTCACCGGCGCGCCGCGCAGTGGAGAGTTTCTGGAAGGCATTGATATCCGCGACGACGATTTCAACGACTGGTTGCAAGGGGTTCGTCAGGCCCCCGAACCGTACTTTGCCCTGCTGAGCGGCCACGCCCCGGTCCCGCAAGCGCCGTCGGTTCTGCCCTCGATTGCCGTGCTGCCGTTCCGGCTGGTGATGGGCGAGGATCTGCATTCGGTGCTGGGCGATTGGCTGGCCGAAGAGATTTGCCGCTCGCTGTCGCGCAGCCACCTGTTCTCCGTCATCTCACACCTGTCAGCGCGTGAGATTGGCGGGCAACGGGTTGATCTGGCCCGGGTCCGGCGCATCCTGAACGTCGATTACTGCGTGACCGGCAGTTTGCGGGTGTCGGGCAACAAGGTCGTGCTGGATGCCGATTGTCTGGACACTGCCAGCGGACGCATCCTGTGGACCCGGCAGTTTCCCGGCGATCTGGCAGAGTTTCTGTCGGCTGACGCCCCCGCCGTTGCCGAAATTGTCCGCACGATCGGCCGCACCATCGCCGCCGACGCCATGTCACATGCGCAAGGCCGCAGCCTGTCAGCGCTGGGCGATCATCAACTCCTGATCGCGGGCATCGGTCTGATGCATCAGTTGAAACTGTCGAGTTTTGCACGCTCGCGCGACCTGATCGAAGAGGTGATCCGCCGCGCCCCGGCTGTGCCAGAGGCGCATGCGTGGCTTGCCGAATGGTACATCATGTCGATCTTCAACGGTTGGTCCGACAATTCCTTGCGTGACACCGGGATAGCGCTTGATTGCACAGCACGCGCGCTGGATTTTGACCCGCAGAACTCTTTCGCGCTGACCATCGACGGGGTGGTGAACAACAACCTCTTGATGCGGCTGGACAAGGCGAGTGAGCGGTTTGACGCCGCACTGGAATTGAACCCCAACGAAAGCATGGCGTGGCTGTTGTCAGGGGTGCTGTCGGCCTACCGGGATGACGGGGCCGATGCGGTCTTGCGCACCGAAAAGGCGCTGCGCCTGTCGCCGGTTGATCCGTTCGGCTATTTCTTCGACAGTCTGGCTGCAACCGCCTATCTTGCGGCGGAAGACTGGGACCACGCGCTGGCGCTGGCCGACCGGTCATTGGCCAAGAACGACCGGCATCTGTCAACCCTGCGCAGCCGTATCTGCGCACTGCATTATCTGGGGCGGGGTGACGAAGCACGCGCGACCGCTGTGGACCTGAAACGCCGTGCGCCAGAGTTTACCATCTCTGGCTACCGCCGCAGCCACCCGGCCGCCAATTTCAAATTCGGACAGAATGTAACAACGGCGCTGAGCGCCGCGGGAATACTTTAGGGAGAAGACAATGTCGGCTTTAGGAACGCTGCATGGGACGCACGGCACCCA
>JBBRKS010000032.1:0-31189 GCA_038231775.1 Rhodobacterales bacterium
CCGGGTCTTTGCCTCCTACGACGATATCGTCGACCATTGCTGTGAAGCTTGGAACAAGCTTGTCGAGCAGCCTTGCCGCATAAGGTCCCTCGGACTCCGACAATGGGCTCAGGGGTTCTAATCAATGAATCTTGGTATTACTTGGTCAATCTGCATCCTGCCAGCATCCGTGTTGAGGAAAGCTGAAACAAATTCTGGCAACGCTCGCGACCGATCCAAACGAACACGGATCAGATAGGAGGCAAAGACCCAATCCCCAGGTTCATTAAAGACCTCACACTTGCCGACCAGCTCCTTGGAGTTGGTTCGATTAAACAGGATATCACCTCTCTCAAGGCGGTGGCGGGTCAGCGCTGCATCATCGATCTCAATATGCTTGAGATCGGACAAATCCCAGCCACGCGGCTGAAGATTATTCATCCGGATCATTGGCACGCCGGCGCCGTCAATGTTGGCGCGCTCGGAAATGCCATATTGGATCAAGTCAGCCAAAGAGCCGATCTTGGTTAGTGGGTAGCGCGGGTTGGCATAACGGATTTCCTTCCGCCGTTTCAATTCCAAGAACTGAGGATCGAACCTCGCCCCGGTTTCCCCCCGCTTCACCGCAAAGCAAACAGCTTGCCCTGCGGGAACGGGGGTTAGACGAAAAAAGGTGTCGGGTCCCGCTGAAAGGCCGCATATTGGCCCAAGAGACCGCTGCCTGGCGTCACCTGACGGTTGCGTTCGGACCAGCTGCCCGCCCTTTTGCCTTCAGCAAGCTTCCAGTCATAGGTGACGTGCCAATCGAAAAGATCGCAGCGGTGACGTTCGATCCGTTCGACCTCGGGCGTCTCGCGCATCAGCTCGACCTGATAGGTGTTCCTCCCGGCGGCGTCGTAGCCAATGTTTTCGGCCATCGCCATAAAGATTGGTTCGTCGTCGCTGGCTTGGCTTGCGACTATCATTTCCTTGTCGTCGCGCTTCACCTTTGAGAAGGGGCGCTTTTCAAGGAACACGACACTGGACTTCACACCTGCGCCGTAATGGGAAAATGCGAATTGCGGAAGCGATACGACCGCCAAAACCTTGAACCGTTCCAACAGCCAATTGCGCACTCCTTGCAAGCTGGCATTGGTCAGCAGGCCATCGGGCAGCACGACCGCGGCTTGGCCGCCTGGTTTCAAAAGCTGCCAGATACGTTCGCAATAGATGATCTCTGTTTTGACGCTGGCGCGCTGCTTTATCGCCTTCTTGCCTGAGCTGAAGCTGCGGGCGCCATCTTCCTCATCCTCGCCCACCGTGCCTTTGGCGACGTAGCGCGACAATTCATAGCTGTTCAGATAACTGTGCAGCTCTTCCTTCACAACTGCACCGAAAGGCGGGTTCGTCGGGATCTTCGAGAAGCCTTTGCTTTCGTCGCGCCGCCCGGTCAGGCGGTCTATCCCCATGATCCTGGCGAAGGTCTCGTTGCGATCTGAAATCTCGGTCAGAGGAGCCAATGCATCGTTGCCTATGACATTCGTGTGCCCGTCATCGTGCACAATCATATTCATCTTGGCGACGCGGGCGATTTCTTCGTTGATCTCAATCCCGAAGAGTCTCTTTTCCGCAAAGTCGTGCCAGTAAGCTCGGTGACGCCCACTTTCCGGGGTTCCGCCGTAGCCACTTTCACCCGGATAGAATTCGTCCGCTTGCTTTCTGACGTGATCCAACGCGTGCAGCAGAAAGCCACCTGAGCCGCAAGCAGGGTCGATGACAGTGTCATCGTTGCCGATGCCAAGAATTTGGATCGAGAAGGCGATTATGTTGCGCGGCGTAAAATACTGCCCGAAGTCGCCCTTAAAAAAGCCATCCATGAACTGTTCGAAAGCGACGCCCTTCGTATCGAGGTCGGTTGCTGTCAGGTTGACGCCCTCAAGGTGAAGGACCACGTTCTTGAGGGTCACATCGTCGATCTTGATTGACTCATTGAAGACCTCGGGGTCCTTCACCTGCTCGGCTTCATAAAGCGCCCGAATTCGCCCGGCGAGGCGATCCGGCGTTTCATTGGTCTTGATCTGGAATTCGTAGGGCTCACCCTTGCGGCGATCCTTTTTCTCGTCGCGAGTCTTGACGAAGATTAACTTACATAGTTCGCCAAAGGCCGTTGGCGGCGACAATCGACCGCCCCCCCATAGCGTCTGATGGCATTTCCGGATGGTCTTTATCAGATCATCTCGGCCGACTGCTGAAATGTCTGGTTTAGGCGGGTCTGCGAAATGATACTTGAAGAGCTCAGGCTTTCCGAACTTGACGGGCAGGTCGGCGACGATGTTCGCCTCGCGTTCCAGAGCTCCATAGTTGTCCGAACAATCGAAAAAGGCACGAGTTTGTCCAGCAATCACACCGATATATTCAGCCCGAAACTTGTGGGCATGGCCATTGCCAAAGGCTTGTTCGATTGCCTGACGAAGCTCGGTGTCCGTCACGCCATCGCGCTTGCACTCAATCACCGCAAATGGGCGAGTACGAGCCTTGTCGCGGAATACTACAATATCGGCGCGATCATATGGAACTCGATCAGGAACGGTGACTTCCACCCCTAAAAGTTCAGGCTCATATCCGTATCTGTAGATGAGCTCAGCGTAATAGGCAGCACGAACCTTCTCTTCAGGATCACTCCACCGCTCGGAGACGTTGCAGGCCACATATCGGACCTTTTCCGATTTGCCGCTAACAATGATCTGAATATGCCCTTCGGCAAGCGCTTTAGAAAGCCAATCCTGCTCAGAGTAGCGCTGCATGGTATTTCCCAACTTCATAGCGTGATGGCTGACAGCCACTTTACTGTTATCTTTCATGTCTTTGCTATCCGAACAAGTGCCAAGACTTTGACCATCATCGCCGGGACGGGATGGGCCTCCTGAATCAGTCACCCTCCTACCACCTTCAACCGCGGTTTCAGCATCTCCCCCACCGCGTTCACCCCGGCCCGCAGCGGCGAGTCGATCAGGTGGGCGTAGCGCTGGGTGGTGCCGATCTGGGTGTGGCCCAGGAGCCGTCCGATCATTTCCAGTGAGGCGCCGCCAGACACCAGCAGCGAGGCGAAGGTGTGGCGCAGGTCGTGGATGCGGACGTCGGGGATTTCGGCCTGCACGCGCATCCGTTCCCAGAAGCGCTTGAGATCAACCACCGGCTGTCCGGGCACATCGCCAGGGAAGAGGAACGGGCAGCCCTTCGGCACGGCATTCCCGCGCAGCCGGATCAGGGCGACCACCTCGTGCGAAATCGGCACGCGGTGCACACGGCGCTGTTTGGTGTAGG
Source organism: Rhodobacterales bacterium (assembly GCA_038231775.1). Classification (GTDB taxonomy): domain Bacteria; phylum Pseudomonadota; class Alphaproteobacteria; order Rhodobacterales; family Rhodobacteraceae; genus Stagnihabitans. The sequence continues at coordinate 3,283 of JBBRKS010000032.1, forward strand.
CGGCCTGCTTGGTCCAGATCGCGAGGTCGAGGTTGAACTGGTCGAAGGTGGCGGTGCGGGCCTCACCGCAGCGGGCGCCGGTCAGCATGCAAAGACGGATGATCCCAGCGGCGCGCTGATCGGGATCGGCGCAGAGGGCATCGGCGAGGCGCTGGATTTCGTCAAAGGACAGGAACCGTTCCCGGGCGGTTTCCGGGCGCTTGCGGAAGCTGGTGGCCGGATTGTCGGTCCGCATTTTCCACGTGACGGCCAGGCTGAACATCTTGCGCAGCACCTCTCCCACCCGATTTGCGCGCACGGGCGTCGGCTTGAACGTCTTCGGCGGCGGCTTTGGTTTGGCCTCCTTTGCTTTGAACGCCCGTGGCATCACGATCGGCTTCACGGCTTTCTTCCAGACCCGTGGCCGCCCCGCCGCCACCTTGATCAGCAGCCTGTCGACATCAGTCGGCGTGATGTCAGACACTTTGCGCGATCGCCAGTCTGGCAAGACCAGCGTCCTGAGCATACTAGCCTGATCCTTGGCGCTGGAGGCGGACAGTTTCGGCAGATGTTCGTCGATGTACCGATCGACCAGTTCATCAACAGTGGGCGCGTGCCGGGCATTGGTCCGCGTGTCCATCGGGTCTTCGCCGCGATCAATGTCGCGCTTTAGGCGCTTGGCCTCATCACGGGCGGCGATCACCGACCAGCTGGGCCATGTGCCGATCGTCATGCGGCGCTGCCGTCCGGCGGCGCGGTAGATCAAGATGAAGGTCTTGCGACCCGACTCGAACACGCAAAGACCGAAGCCCGCGCAAGCCTCGTCAAAGATTACATACTTGCGCGTGCCGATTTCGGCAGCCTTTACAACGCGTTCCGTCAAGTGCGTTCCCATGTGGGCCCTCCATTTCAGGCCGACTGAGGATCGAGAATCGGCAAAGAGCAACCTGCACTTGGAGGGGTTCCGGCGAAGAGGCGGAGACCGGCGGAAACAAAACGGGCAATTATTCCGGCCGCGCCAACACCGCGCCAAGGCGGCGTCAAACGGGGTTCAACTCCTTCCAGACCGCCTGAATCCTGCGGCGAATTGTGCTTTCGTCCGGCGCATCGCCATCGGCGGAGTTTGCGATGAACCACTCCTGCATTTCCACCACAAGGTCGCGCTGGCGGGCCGGGAAGCCGTCGGAGTAAATGCGTTTCAGAACAGCAATATAGAAGCCGTCCCAGTCATATTTCAGGGGCGCTCCGGGCCCAACACTACGGGTGCGGCCGATGCCGTGATCTTCCTCGAAACGGTCGATTTCCTTGGCGGTGATCATGATGTCGGCCGCAGTCAGCCGCACGCCGCCTGCCGGTTCGGTGATCGCCTTCCAGGGATCACTGGACGATAAGCGTGCATGCGTGATGTAGACTTTCTTGGCCCCCTTGCCGAAAGGCGGGAACAAGGGGCGCACTTGGCAGCCCGGCACACTGATCAGACCTGCCCCAGATTCCTCGCCAAAGATGAAATGCGAGATCCCGGTCACCAGATCGAGTTCGTCCGCGATGGCATTGTTCACCACCTGTGTCACACTGCATCCCCAGCGCACCGAAACCTCAAGAATCGAATAGAAAACCTGCGCCGGAAACGCCATGTCTGCCTCCTTGTTTGACCGCCGGTAGGGTCGTGATCTCGGATCGAACGAGACCAAGCCCCAGCCTCTCGGTGGGGGTGACCATCTGGCGATTCTTGTTGTGAACTGCTCACCCCCAAGTTGTCAGAGTTCCATGTTTGTTCAAGATGGAATCCGTGGGCGGCTCTCCAAAATCGGTGGATAAAAATCCGGAATAATTACCCGTTTTGTTTCCGCCGGTTTCCGCCTCTTCGCCGGTCCCTTGCCCGTGCTTGTCTCCACTCACTGATTTTAGCGCGCCGATCGTGAAGCGCTGGTGATGGAGAAAAGACATGAAGAACATTGGCTTGAAGGACACGGACCCAGCTGCGCCTGAGGTGGACTCCGGCCTGCTGACCGGCTGGCTGAACCGCACCGACCTCGCCCGGGAACTGACTCTGTCGGTCGATACGCTGCAGCGCTGGGAGACCCGCCGCATGGGCCCGCCCTGCGTCAGGGTGGGGCGTAAGGTGCTCTATCGGATGGAAGCCGTAAGGGAATGGCTGCGCGAGCAGGAGGCCCGCAAAGCGGGTGTCAGCCGCGCTGTCGCCGGTCGGCGCTGAGTGGACGGCCATGGCACAGATCACACCTAGCGGGGCTATCCCCGTCACGGCGCTCATCGCCGAGGCCCAGCGCGAACTGGATTTGCGGCGGCAGTTTTACTGGTCCCGCGTCCGGGCCGGAAAGATGCGCCAGGACGATGCAGACAAGCGCATCGCCCTGATGGCCGCGATCGTGAAACGCCTGACGGTGACGGCGGCGCTATGAGCCACAGGGCAACCAACTGGGCAATCCAGCAGCGCGGGTTAATGCCCGCGACCAAGCTGGTGCTCTGGTATCTCTGCGACCGGCACAACCCGGACTTCGGGTGTTTTCCGTCGCAGGACCAGTTGGCGTCCGATGCAGAAATCTCCCGCGCATCGCTGAACACACACCTCGAAAAGCTGGAAACCGCAGGGCTGATCCGAAGGCAGCGGCGCGTAGATGAAGTCACCCGCAAGCAGAAATCCACCCGGTACGTTTTGGGCTTTGAGGACGATTTCGGGGGCGAGCCGTGTCCAGATTCTGGACATGGGAAACCGCAAAAGCCGTGTCCAGATTTTGGCAAATGCCGTGTCCAGAATCTGGACACTAACCTTGTAAGAGAACCAGTAACTACTACTGCACGTGACGCAGGCGCGAGCGGCGATGCCGAGGCGGCCTGTATCGCAGCCTGTGGCGAAGGGCTGAGCCCAGCGGCAAGGGCGGCGATCACCGCTACACGGCCCGTCATCGAAGCCTGGCTGGCAGCAGGCTACGATCTGAAAGCCGATATCCTGCCCACCTTGGCCGAGCGGACCAAGCGCAAACGTGCCGATCCGATCCGGACATGGGGATATTTCACGACGGCGATCGCCAAGCGCCACACCCAACGGATGGCGCAAGCTGCCACGGCAAAAAATGCTGGGGAAACGAAAGTGGTGCCCACGCTCACCGCCTACGACATTTTGCTGCGAACGGCCGAGTGGATCAATTCCGGCCGCTTCGTCCCGCCAAGTGCTGTGAACAACACAACGCGGGACGCCCTGCTGCGGGCGGGCCTGGTGACAGAGGCCGCTCTACGCGCCCGCCAGATTTATTGACCAGATTGGAGGACCATTCATGACCATGACAGCCCGTGACATCGAGGACCGTTTCGAGGAGGCCGCGTATACTCTGCGTCGGTTGCCCGAAAAGGATAGGCCACGTGGCTATGGCTCGTCTTGGCCAGCCGTGGTGCATGATGCCAAGCACGCCTATGGCTACACGCCCGAGGCTCCGATGCGGGTGATCCCCAGCGCAGCCGCCATCAGCAGGATGGAGGAATGCTTTGACTGGCTGATGCTGATCGACCCCCAAGACGCGCGCATCGTCTGGCTCCGGGCGGACGGCATGCGCTGGCGGCAGGTTTGCATTCGTGCCGGTGTGGTGCGATCAACCGCCTGGCGGCGCTGGGTCGCTGCACTTCTGACGATCGCAAAGAAGCTGAATTCCCAAACGAAATCAAAGCACAAGATGAAGGCGCCGGAGCCTCCCGTTCCGACACCCGGCGCAATCCCGCGCGAAAGCGTGGTGAACACGCAGGATAACCCGCAAAACACGTTGAACTTCAGGCGAGACATTTCTTCGGGTTTTGAGGCATAAAAGCGATAGGCTGGTGGAACGTTTGAGCGACAGATCGCTTGGCTCCACTACCTGTTCGGGCGCAGCCCCCTCGCCCTCCGCATGCCCCCCCTCCTTGGTTCCACCCGGGCTTGAGGCGTATGCGGGGGGCAAGAGCGCGGTAAGTCTCTAGCGTCAAACATTTTTTCTGGGTTCGCACCTTTGGGTGCGCGGTTCGCAGGTGCGCACCCCGCGTCTGAGTGCGCGCCCGCAATCTGATCAGCACAACGACCGCCGCCCTGCCCCACCCCTCCACGGAACCGCCCGACCTAGGCGCTTCCGACCCCGCCCCACCTTGTCCGGCCCGGTGTTCATCACCGGGCCTTTTTCCATGTCCGGAGACCGTCCATGAGCCACGCCGCCACCAACTGGGCCATCCAGCAGCGCGGGCTGAAGCCTGCCACCAAGATCGTGCTGTGGTTCCTCTGTGACCGCCACAACCCGGACTTCGGCTGTTTTCCGACACAAGCGCGGCTGGCCGAGGATGCGGAAATGTCCATCTCCGCCCTCAACGATCATCTGGCGACACTGAAGGACCTGGGCCTGATCCACCGCATCCGCGTCAAAGATCTGCGCACCCACCGGCGTCTTCCGACGCGCTACATCCTCGGGTTCGAGCAGGGATTCCCGCAAAACCCACCTCCGGAAAGCGAAGATGGGTTTGTTGAAATCATGGAAGAAAATGACGAACCATCTCCGGAATCCACAGATGGAGCCAACTCCGGATTTCCGGGTGTTCCATCTCCGGATTTTCCCCAAAGCCATCTCCGGAATCCGGAGTATAACCTTGTAAGAGAACCTTTAACTAAACCAGTAAAGGAGGAGGAGGAGGAGGAAGCGCAAGCGCGCGAGATCGATTTTGATCGTTTCTTCGCAGAGCTGCTGACCGCGCTCGGCCTTGATCCGAACGGAACCCTGCCCGCCTGGTGGCAGGGCTGGCCAGCCAAAACCCATGCGCGCCGCTGGATCGACGACCTTGGCCTCACCGAGGATCGGATCATCGAGACCGCCACCGAAACCCGGAGGGACCACCCTGCCCCACCCGACGGGCCCAAGGCGCTGGACCGGGCGATGGAACGCGCCGCCAAGCGCGATGCGCAGGTCGCAGCGGCTTCCTCCAAGGCCCCGACCGGCAAACGCCAGCCCAAGCGCACAGAGGGCGCCCGGCCCAGCGCCGATGAACTCGCGGCCTTCTATGCCGATATGGTCGACTCCGACCGCTACCTGCCCGCCAACGCAATCAGCAACACAATCCGCGACGCCATGCTGTCACGCGGCCTCGTCACGCAGGAGCGGTTGCGGGCGCGGGGCGTGCATTGAACCAATCGTGATCTGCGGCCAGCCTGGCCTGCGCTGCGGACGGACCATCTCGGCACCTCTGGCCAAGGGAAGCGCCGCCCCTTCAGTGCAGCATTTCCTCCAGCCCCAACGCAACGAATGCAGCCTTCATCGCCGGATCAAACCCTGGATCGATCCGCGCTGGGCCATACTCCTGCGCCCGGTTCCAAGCATCGATCCCGCGCAGTTCAGTGGCAAATTCTTCAGGCGACTCGGCCTCCTTCAGGGTCGTGTCGCCCTCGCAATAGCTGAAGATCATTAGGCGGGTCGGGCTTGCCCATATCCCGAAATACGACGCATCCTGCGCCGTATCGACCTGCGCCCAGCCGTTCTCGTAGCTGCACAGCCCGAAATCATAGACGTATCGATCGGCGGGGCAGAATTCGCGGGTGATCTTCATGTTGGCACCTGCGCGCGGGCGGTGATGGCGATCACGCAGAGGTCGCGGTAGCGCGCCATGGCCTTCGGGCTGCTTGAGACCGGATTGATCTCGAAGGCCTGCAAGGCTGTGATATCGCCCGCCTCGGCCAAGGCCACGACCTGCGCGAGCTTGGCGCGGAACCGGGCGTGGGTCGGCTTGGAGAAATCCGGCGCGTCTGGAAGCGCACCAGTCTGCGCGTGATCGAGGATGGCTTGCCGTTTGCAAACAACCGTGGCGGGCGCGACCTTCGGTTCATCGACGGGCGCCGGAATAGCCTCGCCCGCAGGATCGGGGTTGCCGTAGTCCAGCACCAAGGTCAGCCGGGCCTCGGCCTGATCAAAAGTGTCTACAGTCATGATCGAGGTGAAGGCGAGGGCCGCGCGCTCTGCGCCGATCTGCGCCGCAAGCAAGCGGGCAAAGCCGTCGCCCGCCTTCCTGGCGCTGGTGGCCGGTTTGATCGGAGTTTCGGAAAGGCGCTGGGCGAGCGCGTCGATCTGCGCGGCGGTGAGGGCTTTGGTTTTCATGGTCGGGTTCCTTCAGGCGTTGGTGATGTGGGCGGAATGGCCGAGGGTCGTGACCGCGTAGATCATCGTGCGGCCGTCACCGATCGCGGTGCCGTAAGCCTGCGCCTCCGTCAGGGTCGCGAATTGCTCCCGGGTGCGGGTGGTGGGCTTGCGGCCTCGGGCGGCGACAAAGTGCGCGGCGTTCTTCAGGCAGAATTCTTCGTGTGTTGTCAGGGGCTTTGTGGCGGTCTTCATGGCGGTCTCCGTGGCGTTGCGATGGCTGCAGACAGCGCACGAGACCAAAAGAGAGCAACCTTTAAGTCACTGAATTACGGTGTTTATTATGGAATAAGGGGGAATATTGAGGCGATAAAACACCATCGCCTGTCGCCTGAAACAATAGTGCCGAGGTCGGCGACGATTCTGCGCCAACCCGGTTTGATCCGTGGTCGCTATGCAAGCAACCGGACGCCGTCGATCCGCGCCGCCTTGCGGTCGAAGGTCACCAATTCGGAGGCGCCGACGCGCCTCGATGCAGCGGCGATCATCAGATCGGCAAAGCCGAAGCCATCATCGCGGTAGCGGAAAAGGGCGAGGCCGACGTCATCAGTGGCCTCGATTTCGATTTCGGATGCTGCCAGCAGACCTTCCAGCGCGTCCGCCACCTCGCCTTTAGCGAACCGATAGGCGCGCTCCAGCACCCAGACGAGTTCGACTATCACTTCGCGGCTGATAAATCCCGGGGCGTCGACGGTAAGGCCCGAGATCACTTCGCCAGCCAACACCGCCTGATCAACATCGTCCTGAACAAGGAACCGGACGACCACATTGGTATCCAGCGCGATCATGCGTCCGGGTCAGCTGCGTCGGTCGCCCCGGCCGCAATCGCAACCTCCATATCCTCAAGCGTGACCGGCTTGCGCCCCGGTCTTGCCAGAACACCCGCAAGCCCGGCCACAGGCCGGGCCTTCACCAACCGGACTTCGCCGTCAAGAATCACGTAGCGCACCCGGTCTCCGGGTGCGAGGCCGAGCGCCGACCGCACAGTCCGGGGCAAGGTCGTCTGCCCTTTGGTGGTGATCGTAGATTCCTGCATCGTCTGATTCCTTACTTTTTGATACTTCTCCTTACAATATGTATTCCTGCCCTACAGCGCAAGGTTTCCGCCGCATCCTGTCAGGGACAAAATGGGTCTTTCACGTCGTGCCACTCCTGTTATTTGAAGGCGTGGTCGCTGAGGGCTCTGTTGCAACAGAGCCGCCAGGAATCAGCGGCCCGTTTTGATCAGGCGTACGCTACATCCCAGAAAGCGGCTTCATAGCGGAAACCGTCGGCTTTGCGCAGGACATGTCCATGGCCGGGGAACGGCAGATGGCTGCCGATCACCGGGATGCGGTCGGCTGTTACCATGTCAAGGATGCGGGCGCGGCTGGCTGCAGCGGCAAGTTTGTCAGTATCGAGTGCCAGATGCCAGTCGGGATGTGCGAACTGAATTGCAGGAAAATGCATGACGTCGGCCCACATCAGCACCTGATCATTCCCCGATGACAGCCGATAACCGGTCATGCCGGGCGTATGACCTGGGATTGGCAGCGTCGTGATGCCGGGGGCAATATCGACTTCGCCCGTCAGCAGGGTCAACCGGTCGGCGTAGGCTGCAACTGCACCTTGCGCTGCAGCGATGATTGGCTTTAGCGGTTCCGGCCCGTTCTCAAGAAAACCCGGGGCGGTCCAGAAGGAATGCTCCGTGGCGAGCATCGTAAGACCCGCATTCGGGAACAGCGCCTTGCCCGCAGCATCCGTCAGGCCGCCGACATGGTCGATATGAAGATGGGTGAGAAGGACTTGATCCACATCCTCTGCCGCGATGCCGGCGGCAGCCAGCGTCGCATTGAACCGCCCGATTGTTGGCACATAACTGGCGGGGCCGCCGGAATCGATCATATAAATGGCAGTGCCGGTGTTCACCACAAAGGCGTTGATGTGGATTGTCAAAGCACTGCTCTGTGGGCTGGCCTCGATCGCCTTGGCAACGGCGGTCGGTTCGGTATCGGAGAAAATCGTGGCCGGCAGGGGAATGTATCCGTCCGAGATGGCTGTGATCTCCATTGAACCGATACGGGTCCGGTACAATCCGATCGCCTGTTTGTCAGCCTGCGGGGCCGCAGCGCGCGCGGCCGAGGGCAAAAGCACAGGGGCTGCGATCAGCGCCGGAGCAGAAAATAGAAGGGAGCGACGGTTCAACATGGAAGTGTTCCTTTGTTTCGTAGAGTGTGTGTTTTTGGGGTAGTGTGTGCGGCGTCAAAGCTGCTGGGTCGCTTCAACGCCGTCAGCAAACGTGCCACTGGCGAATGAGATGCGGTTGCTGCGTGGTATTGTCCTGACCAGCCCATCAAACGATGTTGGATTGGAACAAGCTGACGACCTCGGTCAGGTCCATCGCCACGTAGTCCTTGGTGTAGGGCTGCTCAAAATGAGCCTTGAAGGCCGCCTCGTCGTCAAAGCGTTCCCAAAGCAAAAAACGTTCGGGTTGATCCACGACCTGGTGCAGTCTGAAAAACGTGCAGCCAGCTTCGGTGATCGTCTTTGCACACAGCGCGATCAATTCTGCCTTGGCAAGCGCAGCCTTGCTTGGGTCTTTTACCTTTAGTTCTGCGGTTATGTAGTAGCCAGAGAGTAGCATGGAGTTTTCCTTTTCCTGAATTGGAGAGCCAGCCCAATCGGTTTGCGTTGGGCCGGCTTATGTTTAATCAATCGAAAAAACGCATGTTTCTTCGAGCTGCTTCCGGCAAAAGATTGCGGAATCAGAATTTCGAAAACGGACAGACCTTTTTAAATCACTGTCTTGGTTAGACTTGATCGCGGAACCGATAAATCGATCCGATCAGCCTGTCAGGCGGCCGAGCGCCTTAGCGGTGTGAAGTCGATCAGAGGCTCTGGGATGGTAAGACCCTTTTGAACAGCCGGACGGGCCGCGACGCGTGCAAACCATGCGCTGAGGTTTGGGTAGTCTTTGACGGGATAAAACGAGGCCTCTGCCGTGTTGACCCAGCCAAAGAACGCAATGTCCACGATGGAATAGTCGCCACAGAAAAAGTCACGCCCTTCCAGCAGTCTGTCCATGCTGGCTTCGACGCGGGCGGCTTCCTTGGTGTAGCGATCAAGGGCGAAGGGCACTTTTTCAGACGAGAAATACGCAAAGAATGCCCTCTGACCAAACATCGGACCGACAGATGAGGCCTGCATGAACAACAACTCCAACGCCTCGAAGCGGCCCTTCTTGTCGGTCGGCATCAATCGTCCGGCTTTTTCCGCCAGATAAAGCAGGATGGCGTTGGATTCGTAGACGACTTGCCCCGTCTCGGTGTCGACAATGACGGGAATTTTCCCGTTGGGATTGAGCGCAACAAATGCCGGCGAAAACTGTTCGCCAGTGAAAGTGTTCACGCGTTTGACGACGTAGGGCAGGCCAAGCTCCTCCAGGGCAATGCTGATCTTGTGTCCATTGGGGGTGTTGTGAGTGTAGAGTTCGATCATCGGAAGTTCGCCTCTCAAAGCGGTTGGTTCGGATGCTGTATGCACATTTATGGAACGCATTGTCAACAAATAAATTCTCGTGCTTTCGTCAACATTCCTATGTGAAATATGATCTTGAAATTTTTTGAAATGAGATATATTGACACTTATGATTAAAAATGAAGCCACACGCGGCAGGCCCCGCGAATTTGATGTTGACGCCGCTCTAGAGACGGCAACACAGGTGTTTTGGCGCAAAGGGTACGAGGCGACGACGATGTCCGAACTCGTCGAGGCGGTCGGCATCAATCGGGCGAGCCTTTATGCCGCCTTTGGCGACAAGGAAGCGCTGTTCTTGGCTGTGCTGGAACGGTACGGAAAGGAATATTCCCAACGCCCAATGGCTGCCTTGACTGAGATTGCCGATCCCCGTGAAGCAATTGAAACGTTTCTTGTGCGCACAGCGGAGCATCTTGCCGACGAGAGACTGCCCCGCGGGTGTTTGTTTGCCAACTCGATCCTTGAAAGCGGTGGCGGGTCCGAGCGGATCAGCCGGAACGTCGCCAATGGCGTAGCGGGCCTTGAAGATGCTATTTATCAGGTCATCCAGCGTGGCCAACGGGAGGGCCACCTTGGCCTCGACGCAGACTGTCGGGCGCTTGCGCGGTTCTACGTCGGCGTCGCACAGGGCATGGCATTGATAGCAAAGATTTCAGCCGATTCGTCTTCCATATTTGACATAGCGCGCACCAGTATGGCGGCATGGCCTACCAGAGCCGCGCGTGGTCAGGGTCAACCTACATTGGTCGGACAGAGTCTCTAACCCTCATAGGCCACGCCTGTTCTGTGAAACATCGTCAGCGCCACATCTCGGTCAGCCATCATTGTTCGAAAGTGAGGCCGGGCATCCAAGTGCCGCATGTACGCCGGGGCCTTCGGTATGTGAAGCGCCAGCATATCCTCTTGATAGATCGCAAGGGTTGCCTGCCGGATCATCGTGAAATGCACATATGCCACACAATCCGCGGCCGTAAAATCAGGGCCGCAGACATAGGGTGCGAACGTCGCCAAGTTTGCGACCGCTTTCAGACCCAAGGCAAGCCGCTCCTTGACCTCGTTCTTGGTTTCCACAGAAACCTTGCCACTGAAAAAACTCTCCTTGTACAGCCGGCGCACGACCCATTCCGCATTGATCTCTAGATGTTGGATCAGTTCGCGGCACTTTGCTCGTGCAAACGGGCTGGCGGGATAGAGCGGAATCGCCGGAAAACAATCTTCCAGATATTCGAGGATCGCCTGAGATTCCGACAAGCCGCCTTCATCGGTCTGAATGAACGGGATTTTGCCAAGCGGCGACTGGGCAATGAAGTGGTCTCTCGCCCACGGATAGACCAGGCGCTCACTGAACGGGATCTGCTTTTCGAGCAGCACCAGCTTGAGTTTGTTGTAGTAGTTGCTTACTCCAAAGCCGCACAATGTGATCATCGGTGGGCCCCCGCAGTTCAGGATTTGGTCAACTTATACCAAACCCGCCAAAGAGCTTCCCATATTTGTGCTCTGTCGCGAGTATCCGCACGGTCGCATGCTTCGAAGAGATCACATTCGGCACAATCCGCGAGCGGGGCAGCCATCAGCGATCCGAGGTTGATTCGTACCCTCTGCGGCCCTGATCCGATAGATCTGACTGTCTCGGGGAATGAAGCGCTACTCTTATCATTTTGGCCAGGAGGTCATCGCCGGATTGACAGCGACGAACAGGGTTTCACGGCTTGCGCCGTCGTGGGATTGCACAGCCAAACCTTCGACGATGATCGCAAAATAAGTGCTCAGGGCTTCGATGCCTGTGCCCAGCGTCAAGGCACCTGCGGCCAGTCCAGCTTCCATGAGGGCTCTAATCGTCTGCTTCGCCGCAAGCCGCAACGCAGCAAAGTGTGCAGCTAATTTCGGGGTGTCGACGGCCGTCTACAACTCACCGCAGGCGATGAAACAGCCCGGGGTCGCGGCAGTGCCTGTGAAACCCGCCACGGCCTCGTTCAGAAGCGCCGAAATACCGCTCTTGCAACCAGGGGCGGCGAGAAGCGCATGAACCGGAGCCGCGCCGATGCCGGTTCGATAGAATTCAAGGCTCGCCTGCAGCAGGTCTTCCCTTGACCCAAAGTCCAGATAAAAGCTGGGCGGGGTGATGCCGATCGCCTCTGCCAACTGCGCATTTGAAGTTCCTGCGTGGCTCCGTGGCCAGAACAGGCCCATCGCCTTCTGCGAAGCCAGATCGCAAACAAAGGTCCGGGGGCGGCCACGAGGGCTTTTTTCAGGTGTTGATCTGTTGTTCATCCGATTGATCTACTTAAGTTTTTGGAAGGAGGGGCGCCGAGAAGCCCCTAGCGCAGGAAAGCACGTCAGTCCACTTTGTGGAGCCATCAAAAACATTGTCTCGAAAAGCGGTTCAGGAAATCAGTCACCAAGGCTCGATTTTGTGGCATGGCTAGCTGAGCCGATACTTCCTGCGGTGACAGCTTGATGAACTCGAACCTTAGAAACAGATCAGCTGCGAAGCGCTGGCTGACTGTGGACAGGACCATCCGAAGTTGCACCAGCATGTCGTCGCCGCGATGCGACGCGTGCATCAGCGCAATGGGTTTGTCGGCAAGTTCATCCCGCGCCACCAGCCAGTCGACCGCGTTCTTCAAGCCACCGGGAATCGATCTGACATATTCGGGGCTTGAAATGATCAAGCCGTCGGCCTGCCGGATCATTTCAGCAAACGTCTGAACCGCTACGGGCAAGGGCATGGCGGCATTGTCCGGTGAGAAGACGGGCAAGGTGACCAGCCCTGCAAACACGGTCACGTCATGATCCGGTCGCGCGATTTGCGACACAGCCCGCAGCATCGCCGTGTTGGTCGAAGCAACGCCTCCACTGCCTGATATTGCGAGGATTTTCATTGCCACTACCTTACGAAAATGCGGGTCACCCGGCCTATCGACGCCGTTTCAGACTTGGCCGAAGGCTGCTGCGTGATACGACTTGGCGTCTGCCGTCGCGCTCAGACAGGCGGTCTAGGCCGGTGCTGACGGCACGACGGACAAGCGGGCTTGCAAGATTTCAGACAGCTGCGATCCGCGTCGTTTGATGAATTGCTCCAGCAAATCGGGATAGTCGCACGTGACGGCGCCAGCGATGGAACTTCGGCTGGCAAGCGCAGATCGCCAGGCATCTACAGCGGCAAGACCCGTCAATATTCCGAAATCTTCGATCCGGTCAAAAGCATCAAAATACCGGAATACCGGTCCGAAAACGACATCTACCAAGCTGAACTGTTCCCCGGCAAAGTAGGGGCCCTTCGCCAGTTCAAGGTCCAGCCGCACGAATTTGTCACGCAACGCATTGCGTTTTGCGACGAAGGTCTGCGCGTCGCGCGCGGCGTAAAAGCCCGCAATATCGTTCAGCACGGCCGAGCCAAACTCAATCCACGCCCGATGTCGCGCGCGGTCCAGCAGGTCCGCCGGATGCAGCGGGTGCAGTTGCGTATCTTCCAGATATTCAAGGATTGCTGACGATTCGAAGATTGCCACCTCGTCGACCAGAAGCACCGGCGTCTTGCCGAGCGGCGAAATGACAAGGAACCAATCCGGCTTGTTGGCGAGGTCGATATCGCTCCGCTTGAAGGCGACACCTTTCTCGGCAAGCGAGATTGCTGCACGCTGAACATAGGGACAAAGCGTGTGGCTAATCAGATGCAGGGTCATGATGGCTCTCCCCAGACATGGACAAGCGCGTGCCTTTTGATCCGGGTGGGCAGGATCAGCAGACGGGCATCGGACGGCGCAAGACCTTCAATGTGTCGCCCCTCGGCCGTGTCAAAGCGCGCACCATGCCAAGGGCACACGAACGCACTATCCTTGCACTCCAGCGGTCCACCGAGGCGAAGACAAACATTTGCGGTGGCGCAAATGTGATCTTTGCTCCGCCAGACCTGAACTTCACGCCCAAAGACATCAAACACGCGCGCCGCACCCTCTGCGGGAACGTGGGTTACGCAACAAATGATCTGATTCATCGCAGGACCTCCTCTTGCCGAAATCTTGCAATTTGCGTCAATGGAAGTGAGCGATTGAGCGATTGAGCGCGAAGGCGCCATCGCCAAGCAGGCTTTGCACAGCAGCCAGAAGCGTCAGGTAGGCCGGGTACTCCCAACCGCCATTCGGATAGGCAAACATCCAGCCGTTGCCGGAATGCGCCCACGCGGCTCCGGCCAGGATCGGCAAGGCGGCAAGTGCCACCCAGCGCGTCTGGACGCCGAGGATCAGCAGGCCGCCCGCCACGACTTCGGCGGTAAAGACCACATAGGCAAGCCAGCCCGGTAAGACGATGGTTTCGAAGAATTGGGCAGTTCCCGGCAGTGTTAAAACCAACAGCTTCAGAATAAGGCTGTGCGCCAGAAACATTAGGCCCAGCGCCACACGAAGGAAAAAGGTGGCAAGGTCGGTGAGATATGATTGTGACATGGCGGTTTTCCGTTTTTGGATTTGATTACAAAGTCTTGAGCCCTACCGGTTGACCGCCCTGAGCACGCTCAGTTCCGCCTCCAGCGCCACGATGCGGTCGTCCTTGGCTGCCAAGGCCTTGGCCACATCTGCCGCCTCAAAGCGCTGCGGGATATGTTGCGGGCAGTTGGCATCCCAAGCCGCAACCGTGAACAGGATCACCTGTTCAGCCCGGGCCTTGTAGTCGGCGGGCAGCAAGCGCGCTGTCATTTCGGCATCGCCCTCGGCAACTCTCGCGGTGCCCCAGATCTTGATGCGCCTCCGATTGGCGTAGTCGATGAGGAACAGATAGGCTTTGGGATTGTCGCTAAGATTGCCGCTAGAGATGAACTGGCGGTTGCCGGCATAGTCGACAAACCCAAGGGTCCGGCTGTCAATCACCTGCATAAAACCGGCCGGGCCACCGCGATGCTGTATATAGGGTTGTCCATCAGCGTTCGCTGTCGCCAGAAAGACGCTTGTCTGAGCCTCGATGAAGACCTTCAGATCATCGCTGATCTCGGTTTGCCAGCCGCCCGCTTGTTCCTGATTGGCATAGGCGCGGCGCGACCCCTTGCGGGCTTGTATGGCCTTGACCGTTGGGGTGAAGGCGACGTCACTTGAATATTCCACCTTTCGGACCCCTACAGACCAAGTTCGCTCAGGCCGGGGTGATCATCCGGTCGGCGCCCTTGGGGCCATTGGAATTTGCGGTCCGCCTCGGAGATTTCCAGATCATTGATGCTTGCATGGCGTTGTTGCATCAAACCGTCCGCATCAAACTGCCAGTTCTCGTTGCCATAGCTTCGAAACCAGCGGTCATCGGCGTCGCGCCATTCATAGGCAAAGCGCACCGCGATGCGGTTTTCGTGGAAGGCCCAAACCTGTTTGATCAAGCGGTACTCCATCTCTCGCACCCATTTTGCGGTCAGGAACGCTTCGATGGCACTGCGGCCGGTCAGGAACGTGGACCGGTTGCGCCATTGGCTGTCGGGCGTATAGGCCAAAGCCACGCGGGCAGGATCGCGGCTGTTCCAGGCGTCTTCGGCAAGCCGCGCTTTTTGTGCTGCAGTCTCGACGGTGAAGGGCGGCAAGGGTGGGCGGGACATGTTCATTCTCCATTTATCGGGCAGTCGCCACCGCCAAAGAGCAGTGGCGACCGGGAAGTGTTTTTCTGTTCGGGCGACCGAGTTGACATGGTTGGTCCATGGTCGCCGGGGGCAGTTACATTGCCGACTTGACCTCTTTGTCATAGAAGGCCTTCATCCGTTCGGCGATGAACGGGGCGTTGTCTTCGGCGGCAAAGTGGCCTGCGTTCAGGCGGTACATCTCTGCCTTGGGCAGATCGCGAAGATACGCTTCCCCGCCTTCGGGCGTGAAGAACGGATCATGCTGACCCCAGAAGATGATCGTTTTGGGTTGCTGATCGTGCAGGAACTTCTCCCACACCGGGTAAAGCTCGACATTCTTGCGGTAGTCGTAGAACAGGTCAAGGTTCAGCCGGACGTGGCCGGGGCGTGCCATGATCCCGTAATCGTATTCCCAATTGTCCGGGCTGATCAGTTCGGGATGCGACGCACCGGCAAGGTAGATGCCCTTGATGCCGTCATGGGTCAGGAACGCCGCAAGCGGTTTTTCGTTTTCTGCCGAGCGGTCGATCCACAGCGCCTTGCGAAAGCCATCCCAAGCAGCCGAGAAGCCTTCGGGATAGGCGTTGGTGTTCTGGATGATCAGCCAGTCGAGTTTGGACGGCGTTTCAGTCACGATGCGAAAACCGACCGGGCCGCCGTAGTCCTGGGCATAAAGGCCGAAGTGGTCAAAGCCCTTGGCGGCAAGCAGTTTCTTCGTGGTGTCGGCCAGTTTGTCGAACGTGTAATCATAGCTGGCGGGATCGGGCGCATCGCTGGCCCCAAAGCCCTGATAGTCCGGTGCTATGACATGAAAGCGGTCAGACAGGTCTTCGATCAGCTTGCGGTACTGGTGGCCAGATGCCGGGAAGCCCATCAGCAGAACCAGTTTGGGCGACTTCGGATCGCCAGCTTCACGGTAGGCGATGTTAAGCCCATCAATGTTCATCGATCCGTATTTGACGTCCGATGACGTTACTTCGGGCGTGATGACGGTTGTAGCGTCGGCAAACGCGGGCACTGAGGCAATGATGCCAAGCGTCGTGGCTGTGACGCCAAACGCGGCTGCGAAAAGTTGGGATTTAAGTTTCATCAGGGTATTTCCTCTGTGTTGGGGGTTAAGCTGCCAGAAAGGCCGCAGTTGTTTTCAACTGCGGGTTCGCAGGCTTCAGGCAGCAGATCTTGCGTCTTGGCCTGCGATTTTCTTGGTGCGTTGTTTGGAAGCGGGCTGCGACATCAACCACAGCATGGCAGGTGGCCCGATCAAATTCGGTGGTGTTGCCGTCGGCGGCCGTCACGGTAAAACCCGCAACGGCGCTGAGACGGGTCAAGCGGCCAAAGCGGCGGTGACGGGGAAGTCGATGACAGTGCCGGCGACCGAGTTGATGTAGTTCGTCCATGTGTTCAGCGCGACATGCAGCACGATCTCGATGATCTGGGCATCGTCGTAGCCTGCAAGGCGCACTGCCTCGACCTCGGCCGCGTCGACATGGCCGCGCTGGCGCACGACACTTGCGGCGAAACGCACGGCGGCATCGGCCTTGGGATCGGTCGAGGTGCCATGGCGATTGGCCAGAATCTCGGCGTCATCCAGCTTGGCGAGATTGCGACCAAGGTAGCTGTGCGCGGCAAGGCAATAGCCGCAGTCGTTGATCTCGGCCACCGCAAGTGCGATCCGTTCGCGGGTCGGTGCCGGCAGGCGGCCCTTGGCAAGGGTACCCGACAGGCCAAGGTAACCTTCCAGAGCAATTGGGCTGGTCGCCACAGTGCGGAACAGGTTCGGTACCAGGCCGAGTTGTTTCTTCACGGCTTCAAGCATCGACTGTGACGCTTCCGGTGCATCAGCAATGGTCGCAGGAGTGGGAAGACGGGTCATCGCGGGTTCCTTTGGGTTCGGTCCTGGCCAGATTGGCCCGACAAATACGAAATACCCTCTTTCATTATCGTTGAGCATCCGGCATCTTTGAAACCTATCATTCCAAATTATGGAACCTCATGGACCGACTTGATTCCATGGCTGTGCTGCTTGCAGCGGTCGAGGCAGGCTCTCTTTCGGGGGCGGGGAGAATGCTGGGCATGCCGTTGCCGACGATCAGCCGCAAACTGTCCGAGCTGGAGGATCATCTGGGTGCGCGTCTGGTGATCCGGACTAGCCGCCAGTTGAGCCTGACCGACGCCGGGCGCAGCTATGTCGACGCTTGCCAGAGAATTTTGTTGCAGATTGATGAGGCAGAGCGCGCCGTAGCCGGGGAATACGTGGCACCCCGGGGCGGTCTGATCATTGCGGCACCAGTGGTATTCGGCCGCCTCCATATGCTGCCGGTTGTGACAGAATTCCTGAAAGCCTATCCCGAGATCGAGGTGCGGCTGATCCAAGCCGACCGGAATGCCCATCTGTTGGAGGACCATATCGACGTCGCCCTGCGCATCGGCAACCTGCCGGACAGCAGTAACCTCGCAATCCGCCTCGGTGAGGTGCCGCGCGTCGTCTGTGCCAGCCCGGCGTATCTGGCGCAGCGCGGCATTCCAGAGATGCCGGATGCTCTGACAGAGCACGACTGCATCGCCTTTGACATCCTGACCTCGTCCGACGGCTGGTCGTTCCGCGAGGGGGGACGCGACCGCCGGGTGGCGATCCGACCCCGACTGGTGGTCAATTCCGCCGAGTCTGCCATCGACGCCGCCATCGCGGGTCTTGGGTTTACCCGGGTACTGTCATATCAGATTGCATCAGCCCGCCAAGGCGGCCAGTTGCAACCAGTGCTGGCCGAGTTCCAGCCACCGGCCTGGCCTGTCAGTCTTGTCTATGCGGCGCAGGGGCAACTGCCGCTGAAGTTGCGCGCGTTCCTCGACTTCGCGGCACCAAGGCTCAAGGCCGCGTTGCTGAAGGCTGCAGAATAGGCCAAGGCAAGCGATCTTTTCGATCTCGGATCCTTGCAGCCAACATTCCAAAAACCGGAAGCATATCTCTCGGATTTGCCGGATATTCCAGATTTAGAAATTGAATTAGTCCTTCGGAGGTCGAAGCAATGGTGCTGAAACCTCTCTGAAAGGAATCCCGATGTCCCGCTTGTCTGCTCCCTCCCGCGCCTTCCGCCGCCACCTTCCGCGTAGCGCAGCTGCAATCTTTCTGCTGGCAGCGTCTGCCAGCTTCGGCCTGCCTGCCAGCGCCGAAACCGGCGCCATGGCGAGCGCGTCTCACATGACCTGCGCCGAATTCACGGCGATGGACGCCGCCGGCCAGATGCAGGCGATGGCGGATATGGCTGCCGGTGGCATGGCTGCCGCCACCGATGCGATGGCCACCGCCGCCCCGGCAACAGGTGCGATGGCTGATACGGGTGCCATGGCCGATCACAGCGACCTTATGGCGACGCTTGGCGCCTGCGCGGGTCATGGCGACATGATGGCAACGGATGCGATGCACGCGGCCGCCGGCAATTAAGCCGTTCGGGCGGCGGCGTCTTTCCGCGCTTCCGCCCGCTCCGGTCTTTCACAGGAGTTTCAAGATGCTGATCTCCCCGATCCCTGATACCAAGGTCTTGCCGCAAGGCGGCGACCTTGTTCGCCGCCACTGGCTGTCCACACGCCTCTGGCACTGGATCAACGCCGTGACGATGCTCATTCTCTTGATGAGCGGGTTGATGATCTTCAACGCCCATCCTCGGCTGTATTGGGGTCAGTTCGGCGCCAATCCCGACTACGCCTGGCTGGAGATTGGCAGCGCCGGGGGGCAAGGTTTCCTGCGTCTCGGCAGCCACAGCATCGTTACCACCGGCATCCTTGGTCAATGGACCGACGGCTTGGGGCACCCGCAGACAAGAGCCTTTCCGAGCTGGGCGACGATCCCGTCCGGCTACAATCTGAGCCTGTCCCGCCACTGGCACCTGAGCTTCGCCTGGGTATTCGCCACTGGACTAGCCGCCTATGGTTTGCGCAGTTTCCTGAACGGCCACCTGCGCCGCGACCTGTTGCCCCAGCCGGCCGAACTGCGCCCGAGCCACATCTGGCAGGATATCCGCGATCACGCTGCCCTGAATTTTCCCAAGGGGATCGCGGCGCTGCGCTACAACGTTCTGCAGAAGGCCGCCTACCTTGGGGTGCTTGGCCTGTTGCTGCCGACGATGGTGCTCAGCGGGATGACCATGTCGCCCGGTCTGGATGCCGCCCTGCCTTGGCTGCTCGACCTGTTCGGCGGCCGCCAATCGGCCCGCTCCATCCACTTCATCGCTGCCGGCCTGCTGGTTCTGTTCGTCATCGTCCATCTGTTGATGGTCCTGCTCGCCGGCCCGTTCAACGAAATCAGATCCATGATCACTGGCTGGTTCCGCCTTCCTGAGGAGAAACGCTGATGTCGTCCTTAATTTCGCGCCGCAGCCTATTGACTGGCTTGGCACTAGTAACTCCCGCGCTTCTGGTCGGCTATGGCAGTGTGGGCACCAGTCCAACATTCCGCGACCTGATGCTGTCGAGCGGCGAGTTCCTGTCCTACCGAACCCATCGACTGATCGCCTCTGGATCGCTGGCCCGCGAGTTCGACGCGGCAGAGATCTCACCCGATTTCCGCATGAACGGCAACGTCCAGCCCCGTTCGATGGACTACCAAAGGCACCAGTCCGAAGGCTTTGCCAACTGGAAGCTGGACGTTGGCGGGCTGGTGGAAACCCCGCGCGAGTATTCCCTTGCAGACCTGCGCGCCCGCCCGGCCCGAAGCCAGATCACACGGCATGACTGCGTCGAAGGCTGGAGCGCCATCGGAAAATGGACCGGCATTCCGCTGCGGGCAATCCTTGACGACGTTCGACTGCGCGCCGACGCCCGCTACATCGTCTTGAAATGCGCCGACGACTTCAGCGGCACGCCCTACTACGAAAGCATTGATCTGGTGGATGCCTATCATCCGCAGACCATCCTCGCTTATGGGATGAACGACGGCGTCCTCGCAGTCGGTCATGGCGCGCCTCTAAGGCTGAGGGTCGAGCGCCAGCTTGGCTACAAGCAGGCCAAGTTCGTCATGGGGATTGAGGCGGTCGCCTCGCTGGCGCCAATCGCCGGCGGCCGCGGCGGCTTTTGGGAAGATGCGGCCTCCTACGACTGGTACGCCGGGATCTGATCCTGGCTTGCCGCACATGGAGACAAGATTTCATGCACGCTGCGTGACCCAAACGTGCGGCTGCTGACCACAACTGACCAAAACCGTCACCCTGCCTTCAACCCATTAGGAAAGGACCTGCTGATGCCCATGATGACGATCCGCTATGTCTCGCCGGTTCCCCGGCCCGAACTGCGCCCGCAGATCGCCACCCTCGCATCACGACTGGGGCAGAAGCCCTTGGCAAGCAACCGGCCGTGACCGTTGCTCTGGTCGAACAAGCGGAGTCAGAAAACTGGTTCATCGCCGGCAAACACCCGACCGACGCCGGATTGGCGGTGTTCTGGCTCACCATCACGATCACCGAGGGGACCAACACGAAAGCAGAAACGACGGCCTTCGTGAAGTCGGTTTTCGACGGTATGCGAGAACTGCTGGGCCCTTTGCACGAAAATAGCTACGTTTACGTCCAAGCGGCCAATGGCGATGCTTACGGCTATGGTGGCCGAACACAAAACTCACGCTGGGCTGCGGCAAACGACTGGCGCACTTGATCGCACGATCCTGCCATCGGCCATGCGGTTCCGCGACTGCGATGCAGCGTTGACGCGACAGGCGGCGGGCGAAATCAGGCCATGGGGAACTTTGGCCGATGAGCTTTAGGGACGATGAGGTGTGGAAACTGGCGGCATTTATCAGAACTTCGGGGTAGATGCCAATCGGCGGCCAAATGGTTCGCCCTATTTTGGTGGCGGAGCTTCATTTGGTAGATCAGGCAGCTTGCAGCATCTTAACCGAGTCTTTGATTGCCAGTTTTTTTGTACCGCTCTCACAGTCTGGAGATTGTCATGACCAAACGCTATATCGTCGAGGTGAACGGCGTTCCAACGCCGACATCTCCGATCAGTCAGGCCGTCGTTGTCGGCAACCAGTGCTGGATCAGCGGTCAGCTCTCCGTGAACGCCGACGGCACTTACGTATCGGGTACAGCCCGCGAGGAGGCCGAAACAGCCTTCGCCCATGTCTTTCGGATTGTTGAAGCCGCAGGCTTCACGCCGGCCGACATCGTTTACATCGACATCGCATTCATTGATCTGGCAGATGTGTCGGAGGTCAACTGCCTTTTCGGCGAGTTGTTCGCGATGGGAAAACGCCCCGCGCGCACCATCTATCAGGCGGCGAAATTGCCCTTTGGCGGAAAAGTGAAAGTGCGAGCCATCGTCGCAAGATAATGACCACGCGCAAGCGCGCGTTTCACGCGCAACCCGCTCTTTCCATCGGCGCACAAAACTGATCCCCTAGCGGCGCCCAAAATTGATCTCTAAGTATACTTGAAGATCAGCTATGAGCCGACATCACTGGGTGTTTGAACCCACGGTTTGTTG
The DNA here is from genome assembly GCA_038231775.1 of Rhodobacterales bacterium. Lineage (GTDB taxonomy): Bacteria > Pseudomonadota > Alphaproteobacteria > Rhodobacterales > Rhodobacteraceae > Stagnihabitans. The sequence goes on from JBBRKS010000032.1 coordinate 25,000, forward strand.
GTGCGCTCCTTTCGCAAGAATGGAAGGAAGCAACATTGGACAAGTTCGTCACGGGAGCGCCACGACCACATTCGCCGTCACACCTGAGTTTGGTCCAGCGCTGCAAGGGCAGCACGGTCAAAGCCCTTCAGCAGCAGCCAAATGCCCAGCGACAGCTCCCACAAGAATTCCGGCACGGTCGCAATCGCCTGCACGGTGGAACCGGCCTCGATCGAGCCGAACATAACAGCGACACCTGTCACCAGCACGGCTGGGCCGCCGATCAGCCCCAAAATCGACATCGCTCGCGGAACAAGTCGGGTTTTCCAGATTAGAAAGCCGAGGATCAGGCCATTGCCGACTCCGACGATCACGCCGGGCCCGATACGGAAGGTCCAGTCGTGGATCGCGACAAGCGCTTGTCCGGTGACCACCAGCATGGCCGCATCGACACCGCCCGCGTGTAGTCGAAGCGTGTTCAACGCCATCAGGGCGATGATGCCAATGGCGATAAATCCACACTCGGTCAGGCGCGCGGCCACATAGCCCAGCGAAAGCACCTCGCTGTGCTTGCGCAGGACAGGGTAAAGCGTCAGCGCCGTGCCGACATTGGCGACGATCAGGATAAGTTCAAGAAATGCTCCCATCGACACGCCAGTGTCAAAGCCGCCGCCCAAGATAAATTCAGGATCGTTGAGAGCGGGCGCGTAGAACACCAAAAGCGCCGGGATGGACGTGGCGAAGGTGACAAGGAAAAGCGCGCCCGTAAGCCGTGCCAAAATCTGAGACTGCTTATAGGCCGCCAGAGTTTGCGCGGCGGTGGTGGCGCTCGCCGCGGGCGTCATGCCGGTGGCGGCGTCGGACGGGGGTAGTTCCGTGACGGCTAGGGCCGAAGTGATTGGCGTTGTCATCGAAATTCCTCCTGGAATGGTGGAGTTGAACGAACATCATCTTGACACGTCACAGAGTCATGCAGAACGCGCTGTGTCTGCACTGCATCCCTGCATGCGACGCCATGTCATGGCCCAGCCCTCTCTTCGTTGCCGACACTCCGCCGCGCGCCACAAACGCTCCGCACGCAGCCACGCAGCCAGTGATGCGCAAAGTCGCCATCCATACGCGGATGCCACAGCATCGAGATCGTGAATGGCGCAACCTCGACCGGAAGTGGAAAACTGTGCAGTCCCTTACGCAACCCTTCAGTGTGCCGCTCGGGTACGGTCGCGACAAAATCAGTCTCGCGCGCAAGCGCAAGGGCGGTGGAGAACCCGTTAACGACCGTGGCAATTCGTCGCTCCAGACCTGCCATCTGCACTGCTTCATCAATCTCACGGCTGTGCAGCCCGCGCCGAAGCACCAGAACATGACCAGCGGATGCAAAGCGGCCGGCGGTAATAGGGCCTTGTGTCAGCGAATGTCCGTGCCGAACCACTCCAACCCAGCGATCGTCGAACAGGGCTAAAGCGCGCAGTTCTGGCGCTGTATCTGCGTCGATGACGCCCGTTTCGAGGTCGACCTCGCCTTCGCGCAACGGGGCACTTTCCTTGTCGGGCTTGGTAAAGAACTGCAGGGTCACGCCGGGGGCCTTCGCTGCCACCATAGCAAGCAGGTGCGGACCAAAGGTCTCAACAAAACCCTCGCTGGTCCGCAGCGTAAAGCGTCGGTCAAGTTTGCCAAGATCAAGCTTTTCGGTCGGCCGCAGCACGGCGTTTGCACCGTCAACGAGCGCGCCAACCTGCGCACGCAGCTCAATTGCCCGGGGCGTCGGGACAAGTCCCCGTCCCGCCCGCACCAAAAGCTGGTCGCCGGTCACCTCACGTAACCGGGCAAGCGCCCGGCTCATTGCCGATGGACTTAAGCGCAACCGACGTGCAGCGCCAGCCACGCTACCTTCTGACAGCAAGACATCAAGCGTCACCAGCAGGTTCAGATCCGGCATGGGCACCTTCCCTAATAGATGGCGTCAGACGCATGGATAAAATGCGATCAGTGCGTGTTCCGCAATATCGTGCTGTCGGCTATCTGACAAGAACCTCATGAAATGGAGTTTTAAATGCCGTCTCGTTTCGCCCCCTATCTCTTCGGCCTCATCCTTTCAGGCCTGATGTCCGCTATCGTCTCAGGTATCGCCACCCTGCGGAACGCCGGACTGGCGGATGGGCTCTTTGGCCTGTGGATGAATGCTTGGCTACCGTCCTGGCTCGTTGCCTTTCCGGTCGTGCTGGTGGTCGCACCTATCACGCGGCAGCTGGTTGCGCGCGTCGTCAGGAAACCGGAGGCCACGATATGACAATGGCCGCTTTTTCCGAACAGCCCGCCCGCAGGTTTCGGCTGCGGCTCGCGGCCCTGTCCCTGGCGATGCTGCTTCCGTCTTTGGGGACAAGCATCGCCAACGTGGCCCTGCCCACCCTTGCAGTCTCGTTTCATGCGCCAATCCACGACGTCCAATGGGTGGTCATTTCCTACCTGTTGGCGGTCACGACGCTGATCGTCGGCGCTGGTCGACTGGGTGATGTGCTGGGGCGGCGGCGGATACTTCTGTTCGGAATCGGGATATTTGCCGTGGCATCTGCTTGCGGTGCCGTTGCCTCGAACCTTTGGTGGCTGGTTGCCATTCGGGGCGTGCAAGGCCTGGGGGCCGCGATCATGATGGCGCTGACGATCGCATCCGTTAGCGACATGGTTCCCAAAGACCGCACTGGCAGCGCAATGGGCCTGTTGGGCACCGTGTCAGCGGTGGGAACGGCACTCGGGCCGTCGCTGGGCGGGCTACTGATCAACGCGTTCGGCTGGCGTTCGGTGTTTGCCTTCATGGCAATGGCAGGCGCTGCAGCCTTCGTGTTTGGCAGCCAGGTCTTCCCGGCCGATGCCTCCAAAGAGCCCAAGCCATTCGTCTTTGATTTTGCGGGCATGATGCTGCTGGCATTGTCACTTGGTGCCTACGCCCTCTCGACCACGCTGGGTGATGCCGCTCCCGGCATGACAAACGTAGGCCTCGCGATCTTGGCCTTGTTCGGCTTAGCCGCCTTTGTCGCGATTGAGGCCCGTGCGCCTGCTCCACTGGTTCAACTGGCATTACTGCGAGACGGCGCGCTGACCGCAGGGCTGGTGTCAATGGGGCTGGTATCAACAATTGTGATGGCGACCCTTGTCGTCGGCCCCTTCTATTTGTCGGGGGTTCTCGGGTTGGGCCCTGTGCAGACCGGGTTGGCGATGTCAGTGGGTCCGGGCGTTTCTGCCTTAACCGGCATTCCCGCAGGTCGGCTGGTTGACCGCTTTGGTGAGGCGACCGTGACTTACACCGGGTTGCTTGGTGTCGTGGTGGGGTCAATCCTGATGATGCTGATGCCCGGCGCTTTTGGCGTGGTTGGATACGTCGGCGGCCTTGCAATCATTACCGCAGGCTATGCGCTGTTTCAGGCCGCGAACAATACGGCCGTCATGAACGGTTCCACAAGTGAACGTCGCGGCGTCACATCTTCCCTTCTGGGTCTGTCCAGAAACCTTGGTCTCATCACGGGGGCCTCTGCAATGGGGGCAGTCTTCGCCTTTGGATCGAAGGGTGAAGGTCTGTTTGGAGTTGGAACCGGTGGTGGAGCCGGACTGCAGCTGACCTTCGCTGTCGCTATCGTTCTTGCAAGTGCAGCGTTTTGTGTGGCCCTCTTGGGACGCAGGCAAAAGTAATTGACCTTCAGTGCGGATGATGGGCGCGCGGCGGCTGGCCAGCATTATTGCCACCAGCCGCCGAGCCGGCTCATTGCGCAGGGCAGCCTAAAGCTGCGCATCCTCGTCATATCTAACAGGGTGCTGAAGAAGTATGTGAGGCGGAATAGTTTCCCTTTTGCGTGGGCGGCGGCGTTCGGTCTTTCGACGCAGACGGCATGCGCGCCTGACGCCGTGTTTTATCGTCATACAGCCAGTAACCGGGGCAGTCTGGCGAGGTTGTTGGCGGCCATGGTCATGATGAACCGGGATCTGACCCGCTCGACGCCGCGATAGACCGTCTGGGCCATGCCACCGACGGTCTTTGCCCAGCCAAAAGCCTCCTCGATCCGTTTGCGGTGCTTGATCGACAGGGCATAGCCTTCGTGCCGGGTGGTTCTGCCGTCGATCGCTGAATATCTCGATTTCTGCGCGACATGCGGGGTCACGCAGGACTGGCGTAGGTCAGCGACGAACTCGGCAGCATCGTAGCCCTTGTCTGCGCCCAGCGTCAGTTGCCGGGTTGATCCGGGGGAGTGTCGGTGGATCATGTCCAATGCCGCGCTCCGTTCGGCATGACCGTCCGCCTGGGTGAGATCGCCCTGCACAATCAGGCCCGAACGGTTCTCCATCAAGGCATGGCCGATGAAGCACAGCATCGCCCCGGTGCCTTGGGATTTCTTGTAAAGGCGCGCATCCGGGTCGGTGGTGGAGTCATGGGTGGCGTTGGACCGCTTCTCGCCCTTGAAGTTGACCTCGGCATTGCGGTTCTGGTGGCTGGTGCGGGGCATCGGATCGGTCTCGGTCGTTTCGGGGTGATCTTCGGCGGGGCTATCGGGTCTGGGTGGGCTGCCCGGGTCATCGTCGGGGGGCATGTCGCCTGCCTTTGGCTGGAAGCTTTTCATGGACGCCCAAGCCTTTACCGGCGTCCCATCGACCGAGAAGTGATCGTCCGACAACAGCGGCGCAACCTCGCGGTGGGCCAGGATCGCCGCCATCACCTTGCGCGACATGTCCGTCGTCAGCAGCCGGTCGCGGTTCTTGGTGAAGACGGTTGGCACCCAAACCGGATCATCGATCCCCACGCCCACGAACCAGCGGAAGAGCAGGTTATATTGCATCTGTTTCATCAACTGCCGCTCGGACCGGATCGAGAAAAGGATCTGGATCAGGCCCGCCCGGATCAGCCGTTCCGGCGCGATCGAGGGGCGACCAAAATCGGTGTAAAGCGCTTGAAACTCGGAATCCAGGCTGGCCAGCGCATCATTCACCACCTGCTTGATCTTGCGCAATGGGTGCCGAGCAGGGATGCGCTCTTCGAGATCAACAAAGCTGAACAGCGACCCGCTTGCCTCATCCGTCCCACGCATCTTCACCCTCGCCATTGCCGTGCAGAGAGTGAATCATGTTCCGCAAACCAGGTCGAGAGCCGACTATTTCAGAACCCTGCTAAGACCCATCCGGCTAGGGCCACACCGGGCGCAGTGAATGGGCGCAAAGTACAGGGGCAAATATCTGCACTAAATTTGCGGATTGGATCAACCGGCACGCGAAGTAGGGGCTGTCGGCAAGAGTAAGCTCCGCAACATCAGCAACACGATCAGCTGATGGGCCGGAGCGACTGGGATCATGTAAAGGCGGCCAAAGAGGTTGTGGGTGACGACCGAGGCCGTCAAGCTAAGCGTGCAGCCTTCGATCTCGATGCAGATCATGACATCCAAATGCCGGTCGCGGACGGTCAGGGTCATCATAGTGTCCTCGAGCCGTTCGATCAGAAAGAAGTCCAAATGGCCCCCGACTTGGGGCACCTCGACCAAACCGCCCGAAAAACCCCAATCCGCTTTACTCCGAACCGGGCCGAGATTGCGTCGCGCAGCGCAAAGGCAACGCCAAGCCCGGGCAAGGGCCGCGCCATGATCTGCCGCCAAGCCCCCAGGGCAGTGATGGGGTGGGGCAAGAGAACCGACTGACGATTCAAGAAGGCGAGCTGATCCCAAGGGCCAACAAGATCGGTCCTGTCGTGAGCCGTGGTTGGTCCTAGGCTCAGGACGACACTGCCGCGCTTGTGGCCTTGATCGACATAGCCGTGGGCTTCTGCCGCGTTTTCCAGCGGGTAGGCACTGTCAATGACCGGGCGGAAGGCGTCCAAAGCGGCAAGATCGGCCAACCGACGCAGGTCTGCGATCGTCACCTTGGCCACTCCGGCGATGGACGTGTGTCCGCTGGATCGGCCCGGGCCGCCGATGCCAAGGGCCGCCGCCAACGTGCCATGCGCGATCAACAGTCTGCCGCCGGGCTTCAGCAAGTGCCTACACCGCGCATAGGGCGCAGTGCCAGTCGTGTCCAAGATGATGTCATGGGTCTGGTTCATCGTAAGCGGTGCCTGAAGGCCGTCGGGATTTCAGCTTGACGTTTTTCAGAATGCCCATGGCATAAGGTCATCGACGCGCGACTTTGGGTGTTTGTTGGCGATGGCGGTGAGGGTTGTGCGCAGGTAGGCGTAGGGGTC
>JBBRKS010000033.1:0-31123 GCA_038231775.1 Rhodobacterales bacterium
CACATGTCAGTCTGTGGTGGCTGGTTTTCCGGCACGGTGCTGGAGGGCGACCTTGCAGAAAACAAGGACCGCATCCGTGCCCAGATGGACCTGTTCATTGCCGCCAAGGCGCCCTGCATTGTCTACGGCGAGGTGGCGCGTTCGGTGCAGGGTGACCGCTCCAAACCCCTGTCCACCAAGCCGAAACTGGATGAGGCGCAGATCGCGACCTATGCCCGCAACATGACCGCCTTTGGCGAATGGTGTGCCGATCAGGGGATGCCGCTGTCCTATCACCACCACATGGCGGCTGTGATTGAGACCGAGGCCGAGTTGGACCTGTTCATGAAACACTCTGGCGCGGGGATTCCGCTTTTGTTTGATGCGGGGCATCTGGCGTTTGCGGGGGGCGATTGTCTGCGGGCGATTGACAACCACCACGCCCGGATCACCCATGTTCACACCAAAGACGTGCGGATGGACGTGATCAACGCGTTGGACCGCACCAAGGAAAGCTTTCTGGACGCCGTGGTGAAGGGGGCTTTCACCGTGCCCGGCGACGGGTCTTTGGACTTTGAAGCCATCGTGAAGCGGCTGGCCTCTTACGGCTATGAGGGTTGGTTTGTGGTCGAGGCCGAGCAGGACCCAAAAAAGGCGCCGCCGCTGGAATGGTCAACCAAGGGCAATGTAGAGCTGCACCGGGTGATGAAGGCGGCTGGGTATCAGGTGGTTTAGGGTGTGAAATGCGCGGTATAACACGCGTGTTATACCGCGTAAGTCGTTGATAATGTATGATTTCGCAAATTTTGTTAAAGATTTGTTAAGGTTTGTTTTCCCAGCATATGTGTTTGAAATTGACCAGATGCGACATCAGTTCCAAACTCGCGTCCTCACTTGGCGAAACGGTCCGGGCCTGCGACGGGATCAAATTAGCTCGTTTCTTTGCCCTGTTGAACTTTGGCCTCTAGGGTTTACGCCGCCACATCCCGTTGAACCGCCAGCGCTTTGTCAGTCACCGCTGACAAGGCCAGTGCCGCCGCGCCGTGCGCCCAGAGCAAATCTCCCCAGGCGTGGATTTCTATGGGGGGTCTGGCGCGGCCGGAGTTGATCACAAGATCCTGCATCTCTGCCAAAGTCTCAGCGGCGTAGAGGTAGTCGTATTTCATCCGCTCTCCGGACAGGATGATCAGCGCGGGGTCGAACAGGTTTACGACGTTTGCCAGACCAAGGGCCAGATAGCGGCCTGCCCGGCGGAAGATGCTGCGCGCCGTGGAATTACCGGCTTTGGCGTGCTGGTAAAGGCTTTCCAACAGAACATTGACCGAGGGGTTTTGGTGGGGGTTCAGGTTCAGGGCCGTCACCGCCTCTCGTGCCAAAGCATAGTCGGCAACGTAAGCCTCAAGACAGCCGCGCTGGCCGCAGCGGCACAAGGCGCCATCCAACTGAACTTTGGTGTGACCGAGTTCCAGGCCAAGACGTTGGGCGCCGCGGTAGATGCGGTGGTTCATCACAAAACCCATCCCGACGCCGTGTTCAATGGTGACCACGGCAAAATCGGCCAGTGCACGGCCAGCGCCGAACCAAAGTTCAGCCAGCGCCACAAGGTTGGCGTCGTTGTCGATCGTGACGGGCAGGCCGGTGCGGTCTTGGGCGGCGGCGGCCAAAGGCACAGCGCGGTCGGTCAGTGTAGAGGACCAATGCACCATCCCTTCGGCCTGATCGACAAAGCCCGGCACGCCGATGCCGATGGCCGCAAGGTCGCGGCGGGTCAGACCGGCTTTGGTGCAGACCTTGTCCAGCAAATGCTCGATGGCATCCAGCATATCGGACAGCGTGGACGAACCCGGTGTGCGCGCGATGGTGTCATCCGCCAGCTTGTTGCCCGCAAAATCGACCACGACGGCGGTATGTTCGCGGTCTGATAGCTTCATGCCGACGACGTAATGGGCTGCACCGCGCACGCCCAATGCCACAGCGGGGCGGCCCCGACCGGAGTCGGATTCTCGCGGGACGGCAACCTCTTCGATCAGGCCAGCCTCGATCAGTTCGCCCGTCATGGTGGTGACCGTGGCAGGGCTGACGCCAAGGTCCTTGGCCAGTTGCACCCGCGCAATCAGACCCGATGCGCGCACGCGGTCAAAGATTTGCTGGCGCAAGGGGCGCAACTGTTCAGACCAAGGGGTGATGAGGGGGCCACAGCCCACCCGCCCCTCGTCCGCCGGTGCCCCTGGAAGTGGCTTGCGCATTTCTTCACGTTCCGAACGAAAGCCTGCGCTTTCGGTCACCTTTCCTGCCATATTTGCTGCAATGCGGCATAGAAATCGCCCGCTTTTTGCTCGTCCGCAGATTGGCGCATCACTTTTATTTTGACAACTGAATTTATTAACGGCAATTTCCGGCCAGTCCCGGCGAATCTGCGGGGACGGCCATACGCTGGCCGCATCCATGGGAGGATTTAAATGCGTAAGGTACTTTTGGTCGCACTGCTTGCGGCAACCAGCTTGTCGACCGCAGCTTATGCGCAAGGCAAGAAAGTCGGCGTGTCGTGGGCTCAGTTCCAGGAAGAGCGCTGGAAGATCGACGAAGCTGCGATGAAGGCTGCGATTGAAGCGGCTGGCGACACCTATATCTCTGCTGACGCGCAGGGGTCTTCGGAAAAGCAGCTGAATGACGTGGACGCGCTGATCGCACAGGGCGTGAACGTTCTGATCATCAACGCCTGGGACAAGGATGCCATCGGGCCGGCCGTCGACAAGGCCGCCAACGAAGGCATCCCGGTCATCGGCTATGACCGTCTGATCGAGGACAACCGCGCCTTCTATCTGACCTTCGACAACGTCGGCGTCGGCAAGATCATCGCGACCGAAGTGATGAAGGCCAAACCGGCTGGCAACTATGCCGTCATCAAAGGCGACCCCGGAGATCCGAATGCCAACTTCCTGCGCGCTGGCATGGAATCGGTGATCGGTGATGCGGTGAAGGCTGGCACCATCAAGATCGTTGGTGAAGTTTACACCGACGGCTGGAAGCCCGACAACGCCCAGAAGAACATGGAGCAGATCCTGACCGCGAACAACAACGCGGTTGACGCTGTTCTGGCCGAGAATGACGGCATGGCAGGCGGCGCGTCGGCTGCTTTGTCGGCACAGGGCCTGACGGTTCCGCTGGGTGGCCAGGACGGCGACCTTGCGGCCATCAACCGTGTGGCACGTGGCACTCAGACCGTTTCGGTCTGGAAAGACTCGCGTGATCTTGGCAAGGCAGCCGGTGAAATCGCCGACCAACTGGCAAGCGGCACTGCGATGGACAAGATCGCTGGCGCTGTGATTTTCGCCGACGGCGAAAAGAAGGTTGCGATGAATGCGATCCTGCTGACGCCAACGGCGATCACCAAGGACACGCTTAATCTGGCCATCGACGGCGGCCACATCACCAAAGAAGCCGCTTGCGAAGGCGCTTTGCCCGACGTGGCAGCCTGCAAGTAATCCCAAGTTCAGCCGGCGGGGCACCCCCTCGCCGGCTTTTCCCATGAGGTGCCGTGACCATAGGGTCGCAGGCCCGATCCCGGCGCGTGATGCGCTTTCACATGATATTCCAGAGGGTTGGACACAATGACTACAGCCCCCCCATCCGCCCCCCCTTCACGTCCGGCCTCAACCGACGTCAAAGGCAGCCTTTTTACCCGTTTCGCCGCCGCGACCGAGATTGACACCCGCCTGCTGGGCATGGCGGGCGCGCTGTTGCTGATCTGGTTTGGCTTTCACTTTTACGGCGTGATCTTCAAGGGCGAGGGATTTTTCCTCACACCGCGCAACCTGTGGAACCTGAGTGTTCAGATGTGCTCCATCGGGGTGATGGCCACCGGAATGGTGCTGGTGATCATCACCCGCAACATCGACCTGTCAGTCGGATCGCTTCTGGGCTTCATCGGCATGATCATGGGCCTTTTGCAGGTCGAATGGTTGCCGCCGTCGATGGGTCTGGGGCATCCGGCGATCTGGATCATCACGGTCTGTGTCGGTCTGGGTCTTGGCGTGCTGCTGGGCGCGTTCAACGGCCTGCTGATCGCCTATCTGGGCATTCCGTCGTTCATCGTTACGCTGGGCGGGCTGATTGCCTGGCGTGGCGGGGCATTCCTGACCGCCAGCGGGCGCACGATCTCGCCGGTCGATGCCAACTTTGCGCTGTTGGGCGGCGGGCCATACGGCTCTGTCGGTTCAACCGGAAGCTGGATCATCGGGCTGGTCGCCTGTGCGGCTGTGATTTACGGTCTGATCGCCGGTCATGCCAACCGCACCAAGCACGACTTTCCCCAACGTCCGTTTTGGGCGGAGGCGTTCATGGGGATTTTCGGCTGTGGCCTGATCCTCGGCACGGTTGTGGTGGTTGACAGCTATTACTGGCCGATTGGCATCGTGAAGAAATACATCGCGGCCAACAACCTGACGGTTGATCCAGCCACCGTGTTCATCGCGCAGGGCTTTGCTTATCCGGTGCTGATCCTGGTGACGGTCGCCATCCTGATGACGATCCTGATGACGCGCACCCGTTTTGGCCGCTATGTGTTTGCCATCGGTGGCAACCCCGAAGCGGCAGCCTTGTCGGGCATCAACGTGCGCTGGATCACTGTCAAGATTTACGCGCTGATGGGGATGCTGGCCGGGCTTTCGGCGGTGATATCTTCCGCCCGCCTGACCTCTGCCACCAACGCCTTGGGCCAGACGGATGAGTTGTACGTGATTGCCGCCGCCGTGATTGGTGGCACGTCTTTGGCCGGTGGGGTTGGCACGATCTACGGTGCCGTACTGGGGGCCCTCGTCACCGAATCCTTGCGCACTGGCATGGTGCTGATCGGCTTTGACACCGCCATTCAGAACATCGTGGTGGGCATCGTGCTGGTCGTCGCTGTCTATCTGGACATTCTATACCGCAAGCGGACGAAATAAGGGGATGACCATGAACACCGGAACACCTCTGGTCGAGATGCGCGATATCTCGATTGCTTTTGGCGGGATCAAGGCGGTCGATCACGTCACGATCGACCTGTTCGCTGGCGAAGTAGTAGGCCTTCTGGGCCACAACGGCGCTGGAAAATCCACGCTGATCAAGTGCTTGTCGGGGGCCTATCAGGCTGACAGCGGGCAGATCCTGATCAACGGCCAAGAGGTCGAGATCAAAACCCCCCGAGATGCGCGAGAGCAGAACATCGAGACGATCTATCAGACGCTGGCGCTTGCCGACAACCTGACCGCGGCTGCCAACCTGTTTTTGGGCCGCGAGCTGGTGTCGTCTCGCGGGTTTCTGGACGAAAGTGCGATGGAGGCCGAGACGCGCAAGATCATGGGCCGTCTGAACCCCAACTTCCGCAAGTTCAACGTGCCGGTGTCGGCCTTGTCGGGCGGGCAGCGTCAGTCTGTGGCCATTGCGCGCGCTGTCTATTTCAACGCGAAAATCCTGATCATGGACGAGCCGACCGCCGCCCTTGGCCCGCATGAAACCCAGATGGTGTCGGAACTGATTCAGGAACTCAAAGCCCAAGGCCTTGGGATTTTCCTGATCGAGCATGACATTCACAACGTGATGAAGCTGTGCGACCGTGCCTCTGTTATGAAAAACGGCCAGCTGGTCGGCTCGGTCAACGTGAACGAGGTCACCGACGAGGATATCCTGTCGATGATCATCCTTGGCAAGAAACCGGCTAAGGCTGCGTGATGTATATCGGTCTTGACCTTGGCACTTCGGGTCTGAAGGGCATTCTCATCAACCAGGATCAGAAGGTTCTGGCGGAAGCCGTTGCCCCTTTGACCGTGCAGCGCCCGCATGATGGCTGGTCAGAGCAAAGCCCAGACAGCTGGATCACGGCGGCTGAGGCGGTGTTTGAAAAGCTGTCGGCCTATGGCTTGGGCGATGTGCGCGGGATCGGGTTGTCCGGTCACATGCACGGTGCCACGCTCTTGGACGCTGCTGATGATGTGCTGCGCCCCTGCATCCTGTGGAATGACACGCGCAGCCATGAAGAGGCGGCAGAGTTGGACGGCGACCCGATGTTTCGCCGCATCACCGGCAACATCGTGTTCCCGGGCTTTACCGCGCCAAAATTGGTCTGGGTCCGCGCGCATGAGCGGCCGGTATGGGACAAGGTCGCCAAGGTTCTGTTGCCCAAGGATTATCTGCGCCTGTGGCTGACCGGAGAGCATGTTTCAGAAATGTCGGACGCCGCCGGTACGGCGTGGTTTGATACCGGGCGGCGCGATTGGTCGGATGACTTGCTGCACGCCACCGGGCTGTCGCGGGGCCAGATGCCACGGCTGGTTGAGGGGTCTGCCGTGTCAGGCACCGTGCGCGGCGAACTTTCCAGCCGCTGGGGTCTGCCTGCGGGCGTGGTTGTTGCGGGCGGTGCGGGTGACAATGCGGCTGCCGGGGTTGGCGTCGGTGTGGTCAAGGCCGGTCAGGCGTTTGTGTCGCTGGGCACATCGGGCGTTCTGTTTGCCGCCAATGATGGCTATCAGCCCGACCCTGCCACGGCCGTTCACACGTTTTGCCATGCGTTGCCGGGGACGTGGCACCAGATGGGCGTTATTCTTGCGGCAACCGATGCGCTGAACTGGTATGCTGGATTGGTCGGCCAATCAGCCGCGACGCTGACGGGCGAGTTGGGTGCGTTTCAGGGACCGGGCAAGGCGCTGTTCCTGCCCTATCTGGGTGGAGAGCGTACTCCGCTGAACGATGCCGCCATCCGTGGCGCGCTGTTGGGGCTTGAACATCAGACCGACCGCGCCGCTGGCACCCGCGCAGTGCTGGAGGGCGTGACCTTTGCCTTCCGCGACAGCCGCGATGCGCTGGCGGCGACGGGCACTCGGCTGGACAGCTTGCTGGCCGTGGGGGGCGGATCGAAGTCTGACTATTGGCTGAAGGCGATTGCCACAGCACTGGATTGCCCGGTCATGGTGCCTGCCGCCGGTGACTTTGGCGGTGCGTTGGGGGCGGCTCGTCTGGGCATGATGGCCGCCACGGGTGCCGGGGCAGAAATTGCCACGATGCCGCCGATTGCCCGCACGATTGACCCGGATCCGACCCTGACAGCCGCGTTCGATGCGGGTCACGCCCGTTACCGCGCCGCCGCTGCCGCCATTCAGAAACTTTCGCACTAACGCGTGACAGGCAAATATGGACCCCGGTTTTCCTTGCCCCTCACGCGACCAATCACAGACCAGAACAGGATGATGGTTCTATCAAACATCCTCCTGCTCTAGGCGAAACATCCTGTTGAGGACACCATGGCCGACTTTTTCAAAGATATCCCCGCCATCACATATGAAGGGCCCGACAGCACCAACGAATTCGCCTTCCGCCATTACAACCCGGATGAGATCGTCATGGGCAAGCGGATGGAAGATCAGTTGCGCTTTGCGGTCGCCTATTGGCACTCGTTCGCCTATCAGGGCCACGATCCGTTTGGCGGCCAAACCCTGATGCGCCCGTGGTTTGGCGAGACGATGGAACTGGCCAAGCTGAAGGCCGACGCGGCGTTTGAGATGTTCGATATTCTGGGCGCGCCGTTCTATTGTTTTCACGACGCCGATGCGCGACCCGAGGGGGCGACGTTTGCCGAAACCAACCGCAACCTTGAGGAAATCGTTGATTACCTTGGGCAAAAGCAGGCAACCCACAAGACCAAGCTGCTGTGGGGCACCTCTAACATGTTTTCAAACCGGCGCTGGATGTCGGGGGCCGCGACCAATCCCGACCCGGACGTGTACGCCTATGCCGCCGCGATGGTGAAGGCGAATATGGATGCCACCCACAAGCTGGGCGGGGCGAACTACGTGCTGTGGGGCGGGCGCGAGGGTTATGAAACGCTGCTGAACACCGACCTTAAGGCCGAACGCGAACATGCCGGGCGGTTCTTGCAGCAGGTTGTCGAATACAAGCACAAGATCGGTTTCAAAGGCACCATTCTGATCGAACCGAAGCCGCAGGAACCCTCAAAGCACCAGTACGATTACGATGTGGCGACGGTCTACGGGTTCCTTGTGCAGTTCGGGCTTGAGAAGGAAGTGAAGGTCAACATCGAGCAGGGTCACGCGATTCTGGCCGGACACTCTTTTGAACACGAGCTGGCGCTGGCGACCTCGCTTGGTATTCTGGGGTCGATCGACATGAACCGGAATGACTATCAATCAGGCTGGGACACCGACCAGTTCCCCAACAACACGCCGGAAATGGCGCTGGCCTATTACGAGATCCTGAAAGGTGGCGGCTTGCACACAGGGGGCACCAACTTTGACGCCAAGATCCGGCGGCAATCGCTGGATGCCGAAGACCTGATCCTGGGCCATGTTGGTGGCATGGACACCTGTGCGCGGGCCTTGAAGGCGGCGGCGGGGTTGCTGGCCGACGGCGGGCTTGAGGCGGCGCGGGCCGAGCGGTATGCCGGATGGGCGACCCCGGCGGCGAAGGCGATGCTGAAGGGCGGGCTGGCCGAGGCGGCAGCGCGGGTAACGGCTGAGGGGCTGGAACCCCAGCCGAAATCGGGCCGTCAGGAACGGCTTGAAAACCTGTGGAACCGGTTCGTCTAAGGCGCGAAAAATCCGGGGGTGTGGTGCGTGTCGCCCCGGGCCCAGCCCCGGACCCCGGAGTATTTGATCAAAGAGCAATTGGGGGGTGCGGTGGGATGCAGCGGCGGGGCTTTCTGACAGCCGGGGTGGCTTTGGCGCTTTTGGGCGGGACCGGGGCGGTTTTTGCCGACACACGGGCCGGCGTGGCAGAGAAGGTTCTGGCCACCTGGTATCATCTGGCCCTTGAACTGGTGCGCCACACGCCGACCTATACCCCCCCGGTGGCGAGCCGGACTTTGGCCTATATGGGCGTTGCGGCGTTTGAGGCTTTGGCGTCGGAAGGTGGCGGGTTGCACAGCCTGGTCGGGCAGTTGAACGGGCTTTCCGCCGTGCCGGACCGCGCGCCGGGGCAAGGCTATGACACGGCGGTGATCCTGAACGCGGTGATGGATGTGCTGATCCATGACCTGTTTGCCAACACCGGGCCAACCGGCCAGCACGCGATGGAAACATTGACCGGGCGGTTGGCGGGTCAGGCGGCTGACGGGGTGGCGGCGGATGTGGTGGCGGCAAGCCGGTCTTATGGCGCGACTTTGGCTACGGCCGTGCTGGAGTGGAGCCGCACCGATGGTGGGGCGGTCATTGACAACATGGGCTTTCCGGCCAAGTGGACGGTCAATCCTGCGCCTGGGCATTGGGTGCCCACCTCAAAAGTCGTGTTGCAGCAGGCACCGCTTTTGCCGGACTGGGGCAAGAACCGCGCCTTTGCGATGCCTGACGGTGACACCTGTACCCTGCCAGCGCCGACGGCCTATTCCGAGGATAAGGGTTCTGCATTCTACGCTGAGGCGATGGAGGTTTATACCACCAGCCAAAGCCTGACCGAGGAACAGAAATACATCGCGCGCTTTTGGTCAGACGATGCGATGCTGTCTTACACGCCGCCGGGGCATTGGATCGCCATCCTGAATCAGGTCGTGGCCGAAAAGGGGCTGGACCTGACGGCCCATGTCGAGGCTTTGGCGCGGATGGGCGTGGCGATGGCCGATGCGTTCATCGGTTGTTGGGCGGCGAAGTTTCAGTACGATCTGATCCGCCCGATTACCTATATAAAGAAGGTGATTGATCCGAAATGGGAGCCGATGCTGAACACGCCTCCATTCCCGGAATATCCGTCGGGCCATTCCACCCAATCGGCGGCGGCGGCGGCGGTACTGACGGCTTTGTTTGGCGAGGGTTATGGGTTCACCGATGAAAGCCCGGCACCGGACGGCGTGCCACAGCGCCAGTTTGCCAGCTTTCGGGCGGCTGCGGATGAGGCGGCGATTTCCCGGCTGTACGGCGGCATCCACTTTCGTCCGGCGATTGAAAACGGTCAGGCGCAGGGGCGCTGCATCGCGGCCTATGCAATTGGCTTGAAGACGAGGGTTTAGGATGCGGTTTTTGCTCGTCGCCCTTTTGGTCAATTTCGCAAGTCCGGTGTTGGCCGAGGACGCAGAAATCCCGCACTTTCTGGACGAAACCGCAACCTCTGGCATCACGAACGTCTACAAGGGCGAATGGGAGTTTATGACCGGCGGCGGCGTGGCGGCGTTTGACTGTTCGGGTGATGGCAAGCCGGATTTGTTCATGGCCGGGGGGGTGAACAATTCGGTGCTGTACCGCAATGACTCTGCCACCGGGGGGGCGTTGAAGTTCACCGCAATCCCGTCGGGGGCAGAGATGGACCGCGTGACGGGGGCTTATCCGTTGGACATAGACGGCGACGGCATTCTGGACCTTGTCGTCCTGCGGTCTGGTGAAGATGTCGTCATGCAAGGTGAGGGCGATTGCAAATTCCACCGCGCCAATGAGGCCTGGGGCTTTGACGGGCGCGATCTGTGGTCAACCGCGTTTTCGGCGACTTGGGAGAAGGGGCAGGACTGGCCCACCCTTGCCATCGGCACCTATATCGACCGCACGCAGGATGCCTTTCCGTGGGGCAGCTGCACCGCGAACGGGCTTTACCGACCCAAGGGTAAGGCGTTTGACGCTCCACTGCCGCTGAAGCCCAGCTTTTGCAGCCTGTCGATGCTGTTTTCCGACTGGAACCGGTCGGGCACGCCGTCGTTACGGGTGTCGAATGACCGGGAGTATTACAAGGGCGGCACCGAGCAGATGTGGCATGTTGAGGCGGGCAAACCTCCAGCGCTTTACACGGCGGCCGAAGGGTGGAAGCCGTTGAAAATCTGGGGCATGGGGATTGCCAGCACGGATGTGAACGGCGACGGGATGCCGGACTACTTCATGACCTCGATGGCGGACAGCAAGTTGCAGGTGCTGGCGGGCGGGGCCGACAAGGCGACCTACAAGGACATTGCCTTTGCCAGCCACTCTATCGCGCAGCGGCCCTATATCGGCGGCGACTTTCACCCCTCAACCGGGTGGCATGCCGAGTTTCAGGATGTGAACAACGACGGCATTCAGGATTTGTTCATAGCCAAAGGCAATGTGGACTCGATGCCGGATTTCGCAATGAAGGACCCCAACAACCTGATGTTGGGCCAGCCTGACGGCACGTTTGTCGAGGTGGGCGACAAGGCGGGTGTGGCCAGTTTCCGGCAATCGCGCGGGGCGTCGGTCGTTGATCTGAACAGCGACGGGCAGATGGACCTTGTGGTGGTCAACCGCAACGAGGGCGCGCAGGTCTGGCGCAATTCGGGTGACGGGCTTGGCCATTGGCTGCAACTGGCACTGCATCAGGACGGGGCGAACCGCGATGCCATCGGCGCATGGATCGAACTGCGGCAGGGCGACCGCGTGCAGCGGCGCGAAATCACCTCTGGTGGCGGACATGCGGGCGGGCAGATCGGTTGGTGGCACTTTGGTCTGGGTGCTGTCGAAGTGGGCGAGGTGCGGGTCATTTGGCCGGATGGCACGGCATCGGACTGGTTCAAGGTTGCGGGCGACGGGTTTTATGACCTGACGAAGGGCAAAGCGCCCGCCGTACACTGACACGGCCCTACAACAGGCTTTTAATGGGCCAGACATTGGGTAAGGATTGCGGAGGTTCAAGTCAGGTTCGTCATGCCCATTTTCGACCCCGCAATTGCCGAAAGACTGGCCGCGATGCCAAGGCCCGAAGGCACTGCCAACGCCAGATGTGCAGCCCTGATGAACTGGTGCGCCGGGGCGGGGCTGTTGCATTTCACCCTGGCACCCGGATTTGGCGGCGAGGGGGCCCCGTTGTCGCAAGCCATCGCGGTGGCGTTTGAACTGGCGCACCGGTCAGCCTCGGCCGGCCTGATCTATGCGATGCATATGGGGCAACTGATCAGTTGGTCCGGTCACATGGGCGCATCGGATTATCTGGGCGATCAGTTGTGCGATCTGGTGGCGCGCAAGGGGCTGGTCGCCTCGGTCGCATCTGAACCGCAGACCGTCGGCAACATCCACCGCGCCGCCGCCCAGATCACCGGCGGCGGTGAGGTGCTGGAACTGGCCAAGGAAACCACCAACACGTCCTATGTCCCTCAATCAGCCGCATTTCTGGTGACCGCGATGGACGATGCGGCACGGCCTGTGCAACGCATGGTGCTGGTGCGCGCCGATGCGACAGAGGCCAAGGCGCTGCGCGAGGTGCAGATGCTGGGCATGAACGGAATCCACAACGCTGCCTGGGCCTTTACCTTCCGCTACCCCCGCGATGCCGTGTTCGGTGAGCCGTTCTCGAACATCGCGGCTGCGACCATGACACCAGCCAGCCATCTTCTGTGGGCCGCGGTGTGGAGCGGTCTGGCCGCCCGAGCGCTTGACACCACACGCCGCTTTGCCCGCAAAGAGGTGTCAGAATCCGCGCAGCCCGCCGTGTTGGCCCGCCTGTCGACGCTGCGCAACCGGCACTACATGATCAACGCGCTGATCCGCGACAACCTGCCCCAAGCCCGCCCCGCCAGCCCGTTCGAGGCGGCGGCCCGGATCAATCGGTTGAAAATCATGGGGTCCGAGGCGGCCCGCGACGTGGTGCTGGCCTGTCTTGAGATCACCGGTCTACGCGGCTATGCCGAAACCGGCCCCTACAGTCTGACCGAAGCGCTGCGAGATGTCCTCAGCGGCCCGATCATGGTGTCCAATGCGCGCCTGCAGGGCAACACCGCCGGCATCGACCGGTATTCAGAGGAAAGACCCTGACCAGAACGGGTCTGACCAGAACGGCCCCGAACCGAACGTCCCCGAACACTCTTCTGTCTTGCATTTGCTCCTTGGACAAATACTCCGGATGGGCTCGGGAAGGCTGGCCTTCCCGCCCGTGCCACGGGCGACCGGTCAGCCCGCCATATCCGTGATGACCGCAACGCCCGGCGGCATCGGCCCGTTGAAGGCGCGCAATTCCGCACTGGCATCCGACAGCCTGACCTGCCGCGCCACGATGGGGCGGACATCGACCTTTCCCGTCTCTATCAGGCTTAAAAGCGAGGGATAGCGCCAGGCGGGCATCCCGCGTGTGCCGAAAAGCGCCAGTTGCTTCATATAAACCGCGTTCATGTTGATCTGCATCTTTGCGGTGTGGCCGGTTGGCAAACCGATCTGCACATGGCGGCCCAAGGGGCGCAGGCATTCAATCGAGGCGTTGGCGGTCGCTTCTATCCCCAAAGCCTCTAGCGAGACATGGGCACCGCCGCCGGTCGCGGCCACAATGCGGGCGGCTGTATCGCCCTCGGCGGCGTTGATCACAACCTCGGCCCCCATGGCGCTGGCATGGGCCAGACGTTCGGGCACCACATCGACCGCAACGATCCGCGCACCCAACGCCTTGCCGATCAGCAGGGCCGAAAGCCCGATGCCCCCGGTGCCGTGGATCGCCAGCCATTCGCCCGCCTGCAAAGCCGCCCGCCCGGTCAGCGCGTGATAGGCCGTGGTCACCCGGCAGCCCAGACCGGCCGCCAGTGCGGGGGTCAGAAAGTCCGGCAGACGTGTCAGGTTATGGGCATGCGGCACTGAAACATAGTCGGCCCATGCCCCCGGCTCGCCAAAGCCCGGCACCCTTTGGGCGCGGCAGGTTGTGGTCTGACCGGACCGGCATTCCGGGCATTCCCCGCAGGCGAGGATAAAGGGGGCGATGATCCGCTCCCCTGCCTTCCAGCGCGCCAGGGGGCCAGCTTCGACCACCTCTCCGACATATTCATGGCCGGGGATGGCGCCGGGTTTGACCTTGGGATGTTCGCCCATCCAGCCGTGCCAGTCGCTGCGGCAGATGCCACAGGCAAGGACCTTGACCACGACGCCGTCAACCTCGCACACTGGATCGGGCACGGTTTGCAGGCTCAGATCGGATTTGTAGTCTTGAATGACTGCGGCGCGCATCGGCCCCTCCCCTTTTGGTCAAGGGGTGGCGCAGGTCGGCTGCAAGGTCAAGGCAGGAAGGGAAATCAGTGCCGCTGCTTACACGATCGCGGCGCTAAAGGATCTCGACCTTGTAGCCTTCGATCACGGTGTTGGCCAAAAGCTTTTCGCACATGGCCTTGACCGAGGCCTCAGCCGCTGTGCGGTCGGTCTCTGTCAGGTCCAGTTCGATCAGCTTGCCTTGCCGCACGCCTTGGACCCCGGAAAAGCCAAGCGTGCCAAGGGCAAAGCGCACCGCCTCGCCCTGCACATCCAGAACCCCGGCCTTCAGCATCACGGTCACACGGGCTTTCATAGCGGAATCCTTCGAGATTTTAGTTGATCAGGGTCGGCTTGGGCGCGTGGGTGACGTTGGAGGGCAAAACCCCAAGGCGGCGCGCCAGTTCGGTGTAGACATCGGCCAAAGGCCCGGGTTCGGCAGGCGTTGCAGTCGGCCCCTCGGTGCGGCGCAGGTCCCACAGGCGGCAGCTGTCGGGGCTGATCTCATCCGCCACGATCAGGCGCATGTAGTCGCCTTCCCAGATGCGGCCCACCTCGATGCGAAAATCGGCCAGACGGATGCCGACCCCCAGCATCACGCCGGACAAAAAGTCATTCACCCGCAGGGCAAGTGCAATGATATCGTCAAGGTCCTGCTGGCTGGCCCAGCCAAACGCGATGATATGCTCTTCACTGACCAGGGGAGCATTCAGGCGCGGGTCCTTGTAGAAGTATTCCACGATGGGCCGGGGCAGCGGAGTGCCCTCGGGGATGCCCAGACGGGTTGACAGGTCACCGGCGGCAAAGTTGCGCACGACGACTTCCAAAGGCACAATCTCGGCCTCGCGGACCAACTGCTCACGCATGTTGATGCGGCGGATGAAATGGGTCGGCACGCCGATCGAGTTCAGCCCGGCCATGAAAAATTCCGACAGGCGGTTGTTCAGCACGCCCTTGCCTTCCGAGGACAGGTTCTCCCCCTCAGTCGCGGTCGGGCCAGCGGCACCTTCATCCTTGAAATACTGCACAAGGGTGCCCGGCTCTGGCCCTTCGTAAAGGATCTTCGCCTTGCCCTCGTAAATCTTCTTGCGCCGTGCCATGAACGCCTCGAAACCTTCCAAGGGGCGCCGCATGCCTTTGGCGGCACCATAGGCGCCGACCCCACTTGGCGGGCTATACGACATGACCTGTCCCCCGGCAAGACGCAACGGCCTTTTGACTTGGGAGAGGACGGCGTGGTGCGAAAGCAAAGCATGGGCTGGCTCTTGCGGTACGGCTTTGGGAAAGGCATATGGGAAGGCAGGGTAAACGTGCAGCCAGGGGCCAGATCATGACCACGTTCGATGACCGCGAAAACGCTTTTGAAAACAAATTCGCCCATGATTCTGAAATGCAGTTCAGGGCGGAAGCCCGGCGCAACAAGCTGGTCGGCCTGTGGGCGGCCGGCCTGATGGGCAAATCCGGCGACGAGGCTGCGGCCTATGCGCTGGAAGTCATCAACGCTGATTTCGAAGAGGCGGGCACGGAAGACGTCGTGCGCAAGGTTGCCGGCGATCTGGGGGCCAAATCCAGTGCCGACGAAGTGCGCAAAAAACTGGCAGAACTGTTGCCGGTCGCCAAATCGCAACTGATGACCGAAGTCTGACCAGAACGACGTCTGATCCGACCGAAGACTGATATGAAAGGAGCCGTCATGGCCCAAGACCTTTTGTCCCGCCTGCTTGCGACGCGCGACTGGCTTTTGGCCGACGGCGCCACCGGCACCAACTTGTTCAACATGGGGCTGTCTTCGGGTGAGCCGCCGGAATTCTGGAACATCGACGAACCTGACAACATCCGCACCCTTTACCGGGGCGCGGTCGAGGCCGGGTCGGACCTGTTCCTGACGAACTCGTTTGGCGGCAACGCGGCGCGGTTGAAGCTGCATTCGGCGCAAGGCCGGGTGCGCGAACTGAACAAGGTCGCCGCCAGCCTTGGCCGCGAAATTGCCAATGCGGCAGGCCGTCCGGTCGTGGTTGCCGGATCGGTTGGCCCGACCGGTGAGATTTTTCAGCCGATGGGCACCATGACTCACGATCTGGCCGTGGAAATTTTCCACGAGCAGGCCGAGGGGCTGAAAGAGGGCGGCGCTGACGTGTTGTGGATCGAGACCATGTCAGCCTTTGAAGAATACGCCGCCGCCGCCGAGGCTGCGACCCGCGCAGGCATGCCGTGGTGCGGCACGATGAGCTTTGACACCGCAGGGCGCACCATGATGGGCATCACCTCGGCTGCGATGGCAGGGATGGTCGAAAAGATGCCACACCCGCCGATTGCGTTTGGCGCGAATTGCGGGGTTGGCGCCTCTGACCTTATGCGCACAGTGCTGGGGTTTGAGATGACCGGCACCAGCCGCCCGATCATCGCCAAGGGCAACGCCGGTATCCCGAAATATCACGAAGGCCATATCCACTATGACGGCACGCCTGCGTTGATGGCGGAATATGCGGTTCTGGCCCGTGATGCCGGGGTGCGGATCATCGGCGGCTGCTGCGGTACGATGCCCGAACATCTGGCAGCGATGCGTCAGGCGTTGGAGACGCGGCCCAAGGGACCCAAACCGTCGGTGGACGACATTCAGGCCAAGCTGGGCGGGTTCTCTTCAGCGTCGGACGGGACCGGCGACACCTCGGGCGACCCCAAGCGCGTCAGGCGCGGCCAACGCGGGTAGGTCGGGGGTCACCCCTGCTCGGGGTTTACCGCGACTCTGAGGTGTGTGAGGCGGCGTAGGTCGGGGGTCACCGCGACTCTTCGTCCCGCGAAGTTGGCAAAAAATTCGCATTGTTGGCGTGGAGTCGGGGTATCCCCCGACCTACAGATCAAATCCCAGTTGGTTGCCTTGTGCGGTGGGGGTTCGGAACAGATCGGTGCGCAGGGCAGGCAGGGTTTGGTTCAGGCCGTAGCGGGTAAGGGCAACCTGAAACCGCCGCGCCATCAGGTTGGCCCACAGGCCGGTGCCGCGAAACCTTTTGCCCCATTCGGCATCGTAATCCTTGCCGCCATGCATCTCGCGCACCCGGGCCATCACCTTGGCGGCGCGGTCGGGATAGTGGGTGGCAAGCCAGTCCTGAAACAGCGGTGACACCTCTCGCGGCAGGCGCAGGTTGATGAAACTGGCCGCCACTGCCCCAGCCTCGGCCGCCGCCGCCATGATCGGTTCCAACTCGTGATCGGACAGGCCCGGCACGAGGGGCGACACCATGACCCGCACCGGCACGCCTGCCTCTGAAAGCCGCCGTATCACGGCCAACCGACGCTTGGGGCTGGCAGCGCGCGGTTCCATCCGGCGCGATAAAACCGGGTCCAGCGTGGTCACCGACACCCCAACCCGCGTCAGGCCAAGCTGGGCCAGGGGCACGAGCAGGTCAATATCACGTTCAACTAGGGTGCCTTTGGTGGTGATCGCTACCGGATGCTGAAAATCCAGCAGCATCTGCAACACCTCGCGCATCACGCGGTATTCACCCTCGATCGGTTGATACGGATCGGTGTTGGTGCCGATTGCGATGGTCGCCACCTTGTAGGATTTGGCGCGCAACTCACGCTCCAGCACCTTGGAAATACCGGGGCGGGCGACGAGGCGGGTTTCAAAATCCAGACCCGGCGACAGGTTCAGATAGGCATGGCTTGGCCGGGCAAAGCAGTAGATGCAGCCGTGTTCGCAGCCGCGATACGGGTTGATCGACCGGTCAAACGGCAGATCGGGCGAGGTGTTGTAGGTGATCGCAGAACGTGGGTCTTCAACGCGCACTTCGGTGCGGACCAGCCGCTGATCCTCGTCGATATCCCAGCCGTCGTCATAAGCGACGCGCGAGGTCCCTTCAAACCTGCCGGTGTCGTTGCTGGCAGCGCCGCGGGCGCGCAGGCGCTGGCCGGGCAGAATGCTGGTGTCTTTGGTGTCCATCCTTGAATTATAGAACATTAAGGGAACATCACCAAGCGGATTTCACGCGTGCCGCCAAAATCCGGCCACGTGACGGGCGGCAAGGTCGTTCTGACGCAGTCAGCAATGCCAATTCCGACACCACGCGCACCGGCCAAATCCCGCGAATGCATTGCGATTCCTGCTTCCCTTCCCGCTTGCTGTCGGCTTTCATCCGGGGCATGTCGCTATAGGAAAAGTCGGGCCGCCCCTTTGGCCTCATTGACGATGAAACGCCGCAAGGAGCCGCAGCATGGCCGACGATGAAGAAATCATCCTCTCTGAACTTTCTGATGATGAACTTGTGCTGCAGATGCATGACGACTTGTACGACGGTCTGAAGGAAGAGATCGAAGACGGCGTCAACATCCTGATTGAACGCGGCTGGACCCCCTATGACACGCTGACCAAGGCTTTGGTTGCGGGCATGACGATTGTGGGCGCTGACTTCCGCGACGGCATCCTGTTTGTGCCAGAGGTTCTGCTGGCCGCCAACGCGATGAAGGGCGGCATGGCCATCCTGAAGCCGCTGCTGATTGCGACGGGCGCGCCGCGCATGGGCAAAATGGTGATCGGCACCGTCAAGGGCGACATCCACGACATTGGCAAGAACCTTGTCGGCATGATGATGGAAGGTGCTGGCTTTGAGGTGCGCGACCTTGGCATCAACAACTCGGTCGAGAAATATCTGGCTGCTTTGGAAGAAGAAAAGCCCGATATCCTTGGTATGTCGGCGCTGTTGACCACGACGATGCCCTACATGAAGGTCGTGATCGACACGATGAAGGAAAAGGGCATGCGCGACGATTACATCGTGCTGGTCGGCGGTGCGCCATTGAATGAAGAATTCTCAAAGGCCATCGGCGCGGATGCCTATTGCCGGGACGCGGCCGTTGCGGTGGAAACCGCCAAGGCCTATATGTCGCGCAAGCACAACCGCCCGAACGTCTGATCTTTCGATCTACATGATCAAACCCCGGGCCTATGTGCCCGGGGTTTTGCGTTTGCCGCCTGGTTTGCAGGGATGCCGCCCCAACTTTTCGCGCAGCGAGGGATCATGGATCAGCCCGATGACGTCACCCTGACCGAAACCGGGATGCAGTCGCGCCAGAACGGTCGTATCCTGCTGATCGCCTGCGGGGCGCTGGCGCATGAGGTTCTGGCGCTGATCAGGGCGAACGACTGGCATCACATGGACCTGCAATGCCTGCCCGCAAAGCTGCACCTGTACCCCGACAAGATCACAAGCGAAGTGGCCCGCGTGGTCGAAGAGGTTCGCACCACTTACGAGACGATCTTCATCCTGTATGCCGATTGCGGCACGGGTGGTCTTTTGTTGGCAAAGTGCAAGGAATTGGGCGTTCAGATGATCGAAGGGCCGCATTGCTATTCGTTCTTTGAAGGCAATGCAGCCTTCGCCGCCCATCCGGACGAGTTTACGGCCTTCTACCTGACCGATTTTCTGGTGCGGCAGTTTGATGCCTTTGTGTGGAAACCGATGGGTCTGGACCGTTATCCGCAGCTTCGCGACACCTATTTCGGCAACTACACCAAGCTGGTCTATCAGGCGCAGACCAACGACGCGGCACTGGATCTGAAGGCCGAAGACTGCGCCAAACGTCTGGGTCTGGCCTATGAGCGGCGCTTTACCGGCTACGGCGATTTGGCGACCACGCTGCAACAGGTCGCCCTGTGACCGGGCCAGAGGAGTTTACCAAGCTGTTCGCCGGGGCCTTCGGGCGGCAGGATGCAGCCGAAATGGCCGCAATGCTGGCCGGGGATGCCGATGTGGTTACCCTGACCGGCGCCTGTGTAGAGGGTGCGAAGGCCGCCGAAACAGCCTTTGCCGGTGAGTTTGCTGGCATCTTTGTGGCGGCACGGTTGGTTACGGGCAAGACCCGGCTGCGTGTGCTGGGTCCCGGGGGTGCGGTTTTGACCCAACGCTTTGTCGTCAGCGGTGCACGGGACGCGGGCGGGCAGGACATGCCACGCTTTGGTGCGGTGCTGACGGCGGTTTTACTCGCAGGGCCAGACGGTTGGCGGGCGGTCAATCTGACATTCGCGGCGACGGCTTAGGTATTCCGATGCTTGTTTCAGCAGCCGTCTGGGTTCGCGACAGTCTGGGTGGGCGACCCTATGCGTCGCAAAATGCCCGATTCAGCCTCCGGCCAGCAGGGCGCGGGCGGCGGCGCGGGCGGCTTCGGTGAGTGTGTCTCCGGCCAGCATCCGGGCGATTTCCTCGGTCCGGGCATCAAGATCAAGCGGTGTCACGGTCGACAAGGTCATATCCGCGACCACGCGTTTTTCGACCCGCCAATGATGCGCGCCCAAGGCTGCGACCTGGGGAGAGTGGGTGACGACCAGAACCTGCGCGCCGGTTGCCAGTTGCGCCAGACGGCGGCCCACGGCGTCTGCGGTGGCACCACCGACGCCCCGGTCAATCTCGTCAAATATCATTGTCAGGCCGGGGGTTTGGCCGGTCAGACACACTTTCAACGCCAACAGAAAGCGGCTCAGTTCGCCACCCGAGGCGATGCGGTTCAACGGGCCTGCGGGCGCGCCGGGGTTGGTGGCAACGGTAAAGGTCACCTCGTCTTGCCCTTCCGGTCCGGGCGGCTGAAGGGCGAAATCCGTGCGAAACACGGCGCGTTCCATTTTCAGGGGCGCAAGTTCGCCGGCCATCGCCGCATCAAGCCGCGCACCGGCGACGCGACGCGCCTCTGTCACAGCGTCGGCCCGGCGGGTGTAGTCAGCGGCGGCCATGGCGGCAGCCTGACGCAGGCGGATCAGGCCGCGTTCGCCGTCATCCAGCGCCTCTAACCGCGCCCGCAACGTGTCGGCATGGGTCCCCAGATCGTCTGGCAGAACGCCATGTTTGCGGGCAAGGGCACGGATGGCGAACAGACGCTCTTCCAACCGTTCAAGCGCTGTTTCGTCGAAATCGAGCGCTGTCAGGCAGGTTTCCACACCGGTTTGCGCGTCGGCCAGTTCAACCATCGCGCGTTCCAGGGCAGCAAGCGGGGCATCCAGACGGCCCTCTGCCTTGTCAGCAGCGCCGTTCAGCCAGCGCAGGGCGTCTTGCATGGCGTGGTCAGCGCCCTTTGCCAGCACGTCATGGGCGCGGGCAATGTCTTCGCGGATGCGGGCCGCGGACTGCATGGTGCGGCGGGCGGTGTCCAGCGTTGCCTCTTCGCCGGGCTTGGGGTTCAGCTTGTTCAGTTCGGCGACGGCATGGCGCAGGAAATCTTCCTCGGCCCGGATCGCGGCCAGCCTTGCATCGGCTTCGGACAGATCGCGCAGCGTATCAGCCCGGGCACGCCAGGCGGTGCGCAGGCCGGACAGATCAAGTGCGGCATAGGTGTCCAGCAACTGGCGGTGGCCACGCGGGTTCAACAGGCCACGGTCGTCATGCTGGCCGTGCAGTTCGACGAGTGTGTCCGACAGGTCGCGCAACACCTCACCCGAGGCGCGGCGGTCGTTGACATAGGCCGTCTTGCGCCCGTCAGCGGAGTTGGTGCGGCGCAGGATCAGTTCATCGGCATCCTCAAACCCCGCAGACGTCAGCACGGTGCGGGCGGCATGGCCGGGCGGCAGGTCAAACACTGCCGTCACCTCGCCCTGTGCTGCACCGGTGCGGACCAGATCGGCCCGCCCACGCCAGCCCAGAACGAACCCCAAAGCGTCAAGAAGGATGGATTTGCCCGCGCCTGTTTCGCCGGTCAACACATTGAGGCCCGGCTGAAACGCCAAGTCCAGCCGGTCAATGATCAGCACGTCACGGATATCAAGAGTGCGCAGCATCACGCCATCCGCACGGGGCGCAGCCCTTGCGCCCCGTCGTCACAGCCACTCGCCCTTGATCATCTGGCGGTAGATGGTGGACAGCCAACTGGTGCCCTTGGCCTCTGGAGAGAGGCCCTGCTGTTTGAGAAGGTTGTAGGCGTCCTGATAGAACGGGCTCGCCTCGTAGTTATAGCCAAGGATCGCACCGGCGGTCTGCGCCTCTTCGGGCAGGCCAAGTCCAAGATAGCATTCCACCAACCGCTCCAGCGCCTCGGCGGTCTGGGTGGTGGTCTGGTAATCCTGAACCACGGTGCGGAACCTGTTGATCGCTGCGGTATACTGGCGCTTTTTCAGATAATACCGGCCGATTTCCATTTCCTTGCCAGCCAGATGGTCAAAGGCGAGGTCAAACTTCAGCATCGCCGACTTGGCATATTCGCTGTCGGGATATTGTTCGATCACGACGCGCAAGGCTTGCAGCGCCTGGAAGGTCAGACCCTGATCGCGGCCAACCTCGTCAATCTGGTCATAATAGGACAGGGCCAGCAGATACTGCGCATAGGCGATATCCTCACCCGCCGGGTAAAAGTCGATATAACGCTGCGCTGCGACACGTGATTCGTCGTAGTTCTTTTTCTTATGCAGCGTGAAGGCCTGCATGATCAGCGCCCGTTTGGACCATTCAGTATAGGGGAACAGCCGTTCCACGTCCTGAAAATAGATCAGGGCGGTTTTGGGGTCGTTTTTGCCATCCAGCGCAAACTCACCCTTGTTGTAGATATCCTCGGCGGTGAGGTTATCCAGATTCTCTGTCGCTGGGGCGGGCGGGCTGCAAGCGGCCAAAGTGGCCAATATCAGCGCCATGCCCAGACCACGCGCCGCGCCTGACCTTCCGACTGCCATCGTTTCGCCTATCCCCAACCCACCGCAGCGGGACACACGTAGCGCCCAGCCATCCTTGATGGTGTCCTAGCACAGAAAAATCCGGGGCGCAAAACGGCTTTCACCGCAGATTGCCGCCTGTCAGACGTAAAGAGGAAGATCACCGGTGTGAACACCGACGCCCGGCAGCTTTCCGCCCGCCAGATCGTCACAATCATCCACTACAAAAGCGCCGGGCGTGGCGAAAAGTTTGTGCAGCAGGCGGTTGGTCAGCGCGTGCCCTGCCCGTTCGCCGGTGTAACGCGCCAAAAGCGGCGCACCGGCCAGCGACAGATCACCCAAAGCGTCCAGCATCTTGTGGCGCACCGGTTCGTCAGCATAACGCAGGCCACCAGGCGACAGGGTATGGGCGCCATCGAACACAACCGCGTTTTCCAGCGTGCCACCCAACGCAAGACCGCGCGCGCGCATCGCATCCACGTCAGATTTGCGGCAAAACGTGCGCGAGTCGCACAGTTCACGCACAAACGCACCGTTGGCCATGTTCAGGCGGCGCGATTGGCGACCGATGGCGGCATCGGTAAAATCTATGCGAAAATCAATCTCAAGCATCTCTGCCGGTTCAAGGCGGGCGATGGCCGACCCTTCACGCACTTCGATCGTCTTCATCACACGGATGGCACGGGTCGGGGCGGTTTGCGGCTGAAGGCCCTTGGCAAGAATGGCCGCGACAAAGGGGGCGGCAGAGCCGTCAAGGATCGGCACTTCCGGCCCGTCAATCTCAATCAACGCATTGTTGATCGCCAGGCCCGCCAAGGCGGCCATGATGTGTTCGATGGTGGAAACCTGTGCGCCATCATCATTGGCAACCAGTGTGCACAGCTTTGACGGCACAACCGAATCCCACAGCGCTGCGATCATCGTATCGCCTGACATCAGATCGGTGCGGCGAAACCAGATGCCACGATCAGCCGGCGCAGGACGCACGATCATGCGAACCGGCTTGCCAGAGTGCAGACCCGTCCCTTGGAACGTCACCGCTGATTTGACTGTATTCTGCACGTAAGCCTCGATATTTTTTTACAACAGGTAGCGATCTTCAGACGGAATCGCTCCATAGATTGACTGATAGGTAGGCGTGCGGCCCTGCAATCTCAACTCACTCTTTGTGACGAAGTGTAACAGGGCCAGAGTTGCGCGCAGCGCATTGATTCCAATGGCAAAAGCCCGGAATTTCTTCCGGGCTTTTCGGGTCTGTTACAGCCGTCTCAAGGTGGGTTCAGTTCGCCTGACGCCGCAAAAAGGCGGGAATCTCCATCCGGTCCTGATCGGTTGCAGGCTCTGCCTCTTCATCATAGGCGGTCACCGGCGGCTGGGCGCGGCTGGGTTGAGCGGCCTCTGCATGGCTGCCCGACATACGGTTGATCAGGCTGCCGATGCCAAAGCGCGGACGCTCTGCCGGTTTGGCGGCGGGCTTGGCCGCAGGGGCCATCCCACGTGCCTGAGGCTGCGGTACGGGTGATTTGCTGACAGCGGCCTGCAGGCGGGCCATCGCTTCGGCCGAGGGTGAACCCATCGGGCGCGGACGCGGTGCGATAAAGCTTGCAGCGTCGTTGTCACGCGGAGCGGGGGCTGCGGATGCCCGTTGTTCGCCAGCCGGGGCAGGACGGTAGGCCGGGGCTGGCAGTTCATCAACCTCGGGCTCAAAGGTTTGGGCCGGTTCGAACTGCTGACGGGCCGGTACAGGCTCTGCCATCATTGGCGCTTCGGCTGCGGCCACCGGTTGGGTCAGGGCCATCGGCGGTTCGCGCCGGGCTTCGGGCTGCGGTGCCGCCATCGGCTTCAACGGTTCGTGCATCGAGCGGCGGGCATGCGGCATATCGGCCTTTGAGACCTTGATGTCGATGCCGGTCGCCACAACCGAAACGCGCAGAACGCCTTCCATGCTGGTATCAAGCGTTGAGCCGACGATGATATTGGCGTCCGGATCAACCTTTTCACGGATTATATTGGCCGCCTCGTCCAGTTCGAACAGGGTCAGATCATAGCCGCCGGTGATGTTGATCAGCACACCCTTGGCGCCGTTCAGGCTGATTTCGTCCAACAGCGGGTTGGCGATGGCCTTTTCGGCGGCCTGCACGGCGCGGTCCGGACCAGACGCCTCACCGGTGCCCATCATCGCCTTGCCCATCTCGTCCATCACCGCGCGCACGTCGGCAAAGTCGAGGTTGATCAGGCCGGGGCGCACCATCAGATCGGAGACACCCTTGACGCCCTGATACAGCACGTCATCGGCCATCGCTAAGGCTTCGGTAAAGGTGGTGCGTTCGTTGGCCAGCCGGAACAGGTTCTAGTTAGGAATGACGATCAGGGTGTCAACGACGCGTTGCAGCGCCTCAATCCCTTCTTCGGCCTGCCGCATCCGCTTGTTGCCTTCAAACTGGAAGGGCTTGGTCACGACACCCACGGTCAGCACGCCCAATTCCCGCGCGGCTTGCGCGATGATCGGGGCCGCGCCGGTGCCCGTACCGCCGCCCATCCCGGCGGTGATAAAGCACATATGCGCACCTGCCAGATGATCGACGATCTGTTCGATGGACTCTTCAGCAGCCGCCGAGCCGACCGAGGGGCGCGCACCGGCACCCAGACCTTCGGTAACCTTCAGACCCATCTGGATCTTGTTGGCAGAGCGACTTTGCTGCAGCGCCTGCGCGTCGGTGTTGGCCACCACGAATTCGACACCCTCAAGGTTCTTGTCGATCATGTTGTTGACCGCGTTGCCGCCAGCCCCGCCGACCCCAAACACCGTAATGCGCGGCTTTAGTTCTTCGCGCTCCGCATTGACCATAAAATTCAATGTCATTTCACGTCCCGCCGTTTTTTGTTGTGAAGCAGCCGCCCCGCGCTGCCATTTTTAGTTCCGCCCGATGCCCGGTTCTGCCCCGTTTTTCGAAAATTCGCAGCCTTTGCCATCGTCTTGCTGTGATTCTATCCACAGTGAGCCGTAAGGTCACTAAAAAACAACAGGTTTCCCACAAAATATGGGGAAAGACGCCCAAAAAGCCCCGGTATCTCGGTGCGGACGCAGGATATTGCGGATTACCAGTTGTCTTTGAACCATTTGAGGGCCCTTTTGATGGACCGTGCCGGGTAACGTTCGGCAGGAATGTCGAAATCCCACCATTCATCTTGCGGATGGGCCGCAAAAAGGCACAAGCCAACGGTTGACGCAAAGGTGGGCCCGGTCGCTGCTTGCGGCAGGCCCTGCACCCGCAACGGGCGTCCCATGCGGACCCGCTGGCCAAGGATGCGGCTGGCCAATCCGTCCAGACCCGGGATCTGGCTGGCACCGCCGGTCAGCACGATCTGCTGGCTTGGCAGGTGCGAAAAACCGGCAGCCTCAAGCCGTTCGGCCGCTTGCTCGAGGATTTCCTCGACCCGGGGGCGGATGATGCCGATCAGTTCGGTGCGGCTGACCTGACGGCGGTCCTTGTCCCAATCGCCGGTATCGCCGCCAATCTCTATCATCTCGCGGTCATCCATGCCGGTGGCCATCACGCCGCCATGCTTGGTCTTGATCCGTTCGGCCACCGCAACCGGCACATGCAGGCATTGCGCGATATCTGCGGTGACGTGGTCGCCGCCAAGGCGCACCGAATCCGAAAAGATCATGTGCTTTTTCATGAAGATCGACAACCCGGTTGACCCGCCGCCCATGTCGATGCAGGCAGCGCCCAGCTCGCGCTCGTCTTCAACCAGCGAGGCGATGCCAGACACATAGGCGGATGAGGCGATCCCGGCGAGGTCAAGGTCACAGCGCTTGATGCAGTACAAAAGGTTCTGCACGACCGCCGCGTCCACCGTCATCAGGTGCATGTCGCAGGCAAGACGGTTGCCGATCTGGTCACGCGGATCGCCAAGGCCTGTGCGGTGGTCCAGCGCGAAGTTGACGGGTTGGGCATGGATCACCTCGCGCCCCTCGCCAATATCGGGCACGTCACAGGCGGCCAGCACCCGGGCCACGTCATTTTCCTTGACCACGGTGTCTTGCAGTTCAATCTCACCGGCCAGCCCGTAGCTGCGCGGTTCGCCGCCCGAAAAGCAGGCGATGACATGGTCAACCCGCACGTTGGCCATCTTTTGTGCGGCCTGAACGGCGGTGCGGATGGCGCGTTCAGTCTCGTTCATCGCGCTGATTTCGCCAAAACGCACGCCGCGGGATTTGGTGGTCGCCGCCCCGATCACCCGGAAATTCGACTGCCCGGCCATTGACCCTACGCCGTCCGGTTCTGCCCCCTCTTCCAACCCGTCAAAGCGCAGGACCAGACAGGCGATCTTTGAGGTGCCCACGTCCAGAATGGCGATCACGCCGCGTTGCAGGGCGGTTTTGCGCATGTTGCGCATGGCGCGTTGCGATTGGTACAGGTCGGTCATGTCTTGGACTCCGTGGAAACGGTGATGCCTTGCGAACTGCGCAAGGCGTCAAGGGCGGCCGGGGCGAGGCGAAGGACGGGGCGCTGCGGATTGCGCAGGTCAACAGAAATCAGGTCGCGGGCCAGGATGTTTTCAGCCTTATCAAGGGCAACCAGGCCCTCGACCGCAGCCACCGGACTTTCGGCAGGCAAAAAGATGCGCTGATCGCGGTCAAGTACGATGTCCCAGCGCCGGTCGCTGATGCGCACCAGGCCACGGATGCGGGCGGCCAGCGGGCTGGCGGCCAGCAGGATGGCCTTGGCCTCTGCCACGGACTGATCAGCACCGTCTCCTGCCACCAATGGCAGGTCGGCGCGGTCAGCACGCGTGGCCAGCCCGGCAATCCGGTGGCCGGTGTCATCCAGCAGCATCAGGCTGGTCCCGGTGCGCCAAACCCAGACCGGCTGGCGTTCAGCAATCGTGACCTGCAGCACGTTGCCCGCGCCAATCCGAACCACCGCATGCGACACCGCATCCAGCCGTTCGGCGCTAACCCGGATCGCATCAAGGTCCAGCGCGAGTGAGGATTCCGGCAGATGCAGCCCCAGCTTGGCGCGCACCGCGTCGGCCAGTTCGGGGGAGGCGCCCTCGATCGACAACAGGTTGACCATGAACATCGGGCGTTCGGTCACATGCTCTTTGGTTGCGGTCGCGAACGAGACAAGATTGTCGCGCCGCGTGGCATCCGACAGGAATATCCCGACGGCAAGGGTCACAAGGAACGCAGGCAACCCGACCCGCATCGTGACGCGGAACAATGGGGTCAGCCACAACCGGTGCATCCGGTAGGCCCAGCGTGAGGGCGCAGGGTCGCGGCGCAGCGGCAGGGCACGGCCTAACGATTGCATGAGGCGTCCTTTACGATCCAGTCGCACAGTTCGGGGAACGATATTCCACAAAACGCCGCCTGTTCGGGGGCAAGCGAGGTCGGGGTCATCCCCGGCTGCGTGTTGGTTTCCAGCAGGATCAACCCGTCCAGACCCCGGGTGTCATCCCAGCGAAAATCGGTACGGCTTAGGCCCCGGCAGCCCAGCGCGTTGTGGGCGCGCAGGGCATAGTCCATGCAAGCCGCTGCAATCACTGCAGGAATCCGGGCCGGGATTTCATGGCGACTGCCGCCCGGTTTGTACTTGGCATCAAAGTCATACCAGCCGTCGGTGATAATATCTGTTACCGCCAGCGCCCGATCGCCCAGCACGGCGCAGGTCATCTCACGTCCCGGCGCGTAGGTTTCGACCATCACGGTTTGCGGCATCGTCTCGGCCAGACGCGGTGCGTTGGCACCCGGACGCACGATATAAACCCCGACCGAAGACCCCTCGTTGTTCGGCTTCACCACATAGGGCGGCGGCAAGATGTGGTCACGGGCCACATCTTCGCGGTCGGCCAGCACCGATTTGACAACCGGCAGGCCCGCCGCAGCAAAGGCCGCTTTGGTCGCCGTCTTGTCCATCGCCAAGGCCGAAGCCAGAACACCAGAGTGGGTGTAGGGGATATTCAGCCATTCCAGCAGGCCCTGAACGCAGCCGTCCTCGCCCCAACGGCCATGCAAGGCGTTGAAAACGCAGTCAGGTTTGATCTCGGCCAGACGTGCGGCCAGATCGCGGCCAGCATCAAGCTCGACCACGTCATAACCGGCCACCCGCAAGGCTTTGGCACATTCGTGCCCTGACGACAGCGACACCTCCCGCTCTGCGGAAAGCCCCCCCATCAGTACTGCCACGCGGGAGCCTGCGCCTGCAAGCTTGCCCACCATCTACTGCCTCACCCGGACTTAAAGCCGGTTTTGTTATTATTCTGCCGCCGGTTCGCCGACGCGCATGATTTCCCACTCTAGCGTGATACCGCAGTTTGTGAAAACCCTTTTTCGCACCATCTCGCCCAGATTTTCAAGTTCTGTGGCCGTGGCACCCCCGGTGTTGATCAGGAAGTTTGAGTGCATCGGCGACATCTGCGCCCCGCCCAGCCTGACCCCGCGCATTCCGGCCTCGTCGATGACCTTCCAGGCCTTGAGGTCGTGGCTGTCATCGGCTTTTCCCGTTGAGGAATGGCCAACCGGATTGCGGAACGTGGACCCTGCCGAGCGGTCCTTGGTCGGTTGTGAGGCATCGCGTTTGGCGATCTGATCCAACATCTTGGCCTCTAGCACGGTAGGATCACCAGATATTGCGCGGAAAACCGCTTGTGTGATCACGCACCCTTCCGGCAGGGTCGATTGCCGGTAGGCCAGATGCAGATCCTGCGCCGGCATGGTCTGGGCTGTGCCATCGCGCAACAGGACGCGAATTTCGATCAGGTGGTCTTTGACATACGAGCCATAGCAGCCCGCATTCATCCGCACCGCGCCGCCGATGCTGCCCGGAATTGTGCGCAAAAAGGTCAGGTCAAGCCCACCCTCTGCCGCTTTGCGGGCAACATGGGCATCCAGCGCCGCAGTCCCGGCAATCACCCTATCCCCTTGAATTTCAATGGCATTAAAGCCGCGCCCCAACCGGATCACCACAGCGCGTAGGCCGCCGTCGCGTACAATCAGGTTCGACCCAACCCCGATCGGGAAAACCGGGATCGCAGGGTCCAGCTCGCTTAGGAAGTGCGCAAGGTCAGCCTCATCCGCCGGTTGAAACAGCCAATCCGCAGGCCCGCCAACCCGAAGCCAGGTCAGATCGGCCATGGAACGGTCAGAGGTCAGGGTGCCGCGAACGCGGGGAAGGTTGGGGTCCATCTCGCCTTGCTAACGCCAGCCCAAAGGGCGCGCAAGGGCACGGGGAGTGTTAACGATTGCCGGGTTAGAGGGGAAAACGGCCGTCTTCTTTCCGTCTTCCTTTTGTCTTTCTTTTGTCTTTACGCACGGAAGACGAAGGGGGTTTTAGGGACTGGGGGATGCTCTTCACAGCTTTGGAAAGATCGACAGTCTGCTTCATCAGGTTCGGGGCAACGAAGTGGGCAACTGATGATGACGCTCTGCCACCAAATGACAACTTGCCCGCTATTTGAGCGCCAGCTTTGATTGCTTCTTCGGCGGATCGTTCGCCCTTGATGCCCGTATCGTAGCAGATCACGATAAGGGCTTTCAGCATCGTGTCACCGAAGTCCCTTACCAGTGTCCTGTCTGGCAGTGGGGCTACGATTTCAGGTCGGACCGGTGGCAGAATTTCGGCTTCCAGTTCGACGTCTGCAAGGGTTTTCTCAATTTGTTTGACGGACGGACCCTGATTGTGCCCCATGCCGACGATTGCTTTGGGTGCAGCCGTTCCCAACCCGACGTCCATACGGGCGTGCTGAGATTCATGGCTGGGCATTCAGCCATTCCATTGGGCTGTCACTGGCTATGATCCTATCCAGTCCCGGGGCCGCCTTGGGCCTGACCCCGTCTTTCTCGCAAAGTGAAATTTCGGCAGCTCAACTACGACGTCCGATCAGCCACTTCCCCAAAAAATACAACGGCCAGCGCAGGATGCTGGCGGCGGCGATCAGGAAGGTGGCGGTCAGGAGGGCTCCTTGGGTTAGATAAAGCCAGATCGTCAAGGGGACGCCGACGGTCATCATAAGGTAGGCGGTGCGCCAGTGGTGATCGCGTGAGGGGAACATCGCGATCAGGTTGGCGGTGATGAGCCAGAGGCAGGCGAGGATCAGGGGGGTCATGGCAGCTCTTTGGTGCGACAGGGGTTTGCAGGCGGGTGGGCGGCTGTCCGGTGAAGCTGGGTCATGGCCAGGCGTTGGCTTGCAGGCCGGGGCTGCGGATGGGTCATGGCAGGCCTTTGGCGCGGAAGGTGCGGGGGTCTTCGACCGGCAGGCCAGCGGCTTTCCTCGCAAAGTAGATCAGCGGGCGGCGGAACATCGAAAGAAGTGCGAACAGGCCGAAGGCGAGCCAGGTCCAGCCTTGGGTCGCGCCGATCCAGACTAGCAGAAGCGGGGCGGACAGCAGGAGTGTAAGGCCGGGGGCCATCTGGTGGCGCATTGGCAGGATGGCCGTGACGGCGGCGGCGATGATCCAGAGCGCGCCTAGGATGAGGGGCAGGATGATAGCCTCCACTTGCCAGAATGGGATGTTGATTTTCACCCAGAACTGAGCCGGTTGGGCGCATAATTTTCACTGAGAACTGAGCCATGTGAACCTTTCCCTGAA